>NZ_JAUOSO010000027.1:0-44180 GCF_030548905.1 Shewanella sp. 2_MG-2023 | reverse complement strand
GTCTAGTAAGTATTTAAGATGGGAAAATAAAGGTGAGCTTTTATCTTTTCTGCCGCAGAGCGGCTTCGTTCAACAAGGCAATTATGAAAAGGACGCAAAACGCTTGGCTTGCGCTCCTTCGTCGCTAATTTTAGCCAAGCATTTGTGCGCCCCATATTGCGGCGTTATAAGTCGCTGGAGAATTATGGCTCGTCGAAGAGAGTTAGGTAGCATTGCTAGCGGCATTATTGGCTCCTTCAATAGCAGGAATAATGATATTGATGGATATTGGGGAATTGGTAAGATATACAATCTTGTGGTTACACGGGAAAGCAAAACCGTCTCAATCGATCTAAAAAATAAAGCAATAAGTCCAACATCAAACGAATTTGATGCAATGCTTACCTTTTACCACAACATGCTCACTTGCTTGCTGGAAAAGCATGACATTCCATTAGAGTGGGTTACTTCAGTTAATATTTCTGTGGAATTTGAAGCAACGTATGAAGATAAATATCACTATTGGAGAAGCGCTTTAGGTAATCCTTGCAAATTGCAGTGTGAGATTTTAGACGACAATGGTCGTATACATAATGCATATGCTTACAACAATTGCAGACCTCACGATCCGAGCAGGGAAAACCAAAGCAGTAGAGCTGGCAACTTATAACAAGCCAATAAAGTAGGGACTGCTAACAGCTTGCTCGGTTCCGCTTCGCTACACATTTTAGCAAGCTATTTTCAGCCTCTTATTGGGGCATTACAAACTCGTTTCTTTCCAAAAAGTGAGTTTAAAAGTGATTAAACTTTATTATAAGCAAGTGACTTTCATTCCTAGATAAATTATTAATCATCGTTATGGATTTAAAACAGCGCCTATTGGCGCTGTTTTTGTTTTTTGGTGGCAGAGTTACTGCGGTTTAATAGCACCGCTTAAAAGTCATTGTCATCAAAGGCTGCAATATTTGCGCTGCTCATTTCCACTTGCTTGCGTAAGCTACGTGTCTGACAACCCCAATAGTTCATGTAAAAGCTGGCTGTGTTTAACTTAGCTTGATAAAAAGCCTGTTCATCAGTACCAGCTTCAATGGCTGCAAGAGAAGTAGCTGCAATACGTGCCCACATCCAAGCGAGAGCCGAGATACCAAATAATTGCATATAAGGCATCGAAGCTGCACCAATCATGTCTGGATTGGTGGCGGCTGATTTTGCAATAAAGCCAGTGGCTTTTTCTAAATCTGCAGCAGCATCCATTAGCCCTGCAATGTACGGCTTCATTGCGTCATTAGCGCTGTGCTCACCAATAAACTGTTTCACCATGTCTGACCAAAGGCTTAATGTCGCCCCTTTATCAGATAACAATTTACGACCCACTAAATCTAACGCTTGAACACCGTTAGTACCTTCATAAAGCATGGCAATACGAATATCGCGGACAAATTGCTCCATGCCCCATTCGTTTATGTAGCCATGACCGCCATAAATTTGCTGCGCATCAACACAGGCTTTAAATCCTTGGTCGGTGACAAAACCTTTAACGATAGGCGTAAATAATGCCGCAAGCGCAGACGCTTGTTTAGCTTTGACAGGATCGGAGTGGCGCTCAGCGATATCTAACCACAATGCTTGCTGGCCCATTAGTGCTCGGGTTGCTTCATTGAATGACTTTTGCGACAACAACATGCGGCGAACATCACCATGAACCAGGATAGGATCCGCTGCTTGGTCGGCATGTTTTATCCCAGATAATGCGCGGCCTTGGACTCGGTCCTTGGCGTACACCAATGCATTTTGGTAGGCAATATCTGAAACACCTAACCCTTGAATACCCACACCGAGTCTGGCTTGGTTCATCATAGTAAACATGGCTTTTAGGCCTTGATGAGGCGCACCGACTAATTCACCTACAGCGCCATCAAATAACATCACGCAGGTTGAGTTACCATGAATGCCCATTTTATGCTCAAGTGCGGTGGCACTTAAGCTGTTTTCTTTGCCTAAAGAACCGTCATCGTTGACCATAAATTTAGGCACCGCGAATAATGAGATACCTTTGACGCCTTCAGGGGCATCAGGTAATTTTGCTAACACTAAGTGAATGATGTTTTCAGCTAAGTCGTGATCCCCTGATGAGATAAATATTTTCTCGCCGCTAATCGCAAACGTGTCATCGCCAAGAGGTTTAGCTTTAGTGCGCAGTAAGGCTAGATCTGTCCCTGCATGAGACTCAGTTAAGTTCATTGTGCCAGTCCATTCACCACTGACGAGTTTTTCTAAATACTTTTGTTTAAGTTTATCGCTGCCATGAACATGAATCGCTGAGTAAGCACCATGGGTTAATCCCGGGTACATGGCAAATGCCATATTGGTGGCGGTTTTCATTTCGGTGGCAAAGGTGCCAATCACTTCGGGTAAGCCTTGACCGCCGTATTCAGGGTCACAGGTAAGGGTTGCCCAACCATCATCAATGTATTGCTGATATGCGGCTTTAAACCCCTTTGGTGTTATCACTTTTCCGTCTTCAAGCTTACAACCTTCAAGATCACCAGAGGCATTAAGCGGCAACATGATATCGGTGGTGAAGTCAGCCACGCCTTGTAAAATGGCATCGGTAAGTTCAGGGTCGATTTCATCAAAACCTTTAAGGTCAGTTTGCTGATAAATATTGAGTAACTCAGATAGGATGAATTGATAGTCGCGAAGGGGAGCTTGATAAATCGGCATAATACGGTCCTTTGTTGTTTGCTATCTGTCAAACTGCCGATACTAGCGAAGCAAGGTTAACAGACTCCATAACTGTTTATCGTGTCGGTTCAACTGTGCAAATACATGGGCAGACAGCTGAACCTTTTGCTTATTATTTACTGTGCAATTTCGCTTATTTGTTAGGCGATAAACTACCTTAACCAATTTCGAGTAAAAACTCAGCTTTATTTTTAAGCGATGTTTTAGCTAGGTAAATGTAGGCTTTAAGTCATTATTTTATGGCTTTTCCAGAAAGAGAATGCATGCTCAAGAACTTGCTCTGGCGCTTCAACTTGTGGGTAATGTCCCACGCCGTTAAGGCTGATGGTATCTGCATCGGTTATCAGCTCTTGGTAGCGTTTAAGCATGTCATGCCCTGAAATAGGGTCTTCTAAACCATTAATAAAACGCATGGGTTGTTTATATTGTTGCAATGCACCGACCCAGCGATCACGATGTTCAACCCGTTCTTTCATGTATTGGATCAGCTTGTGAAAGATACGGTCGCCTTGGTTATGTTGGATCAGTTGCCAATATTTTCTCAGTTCAATATCGTCAATGTTAATACAACAGATATTGTCGAAATTACGTTTGAAAGCGTCATAACCCATGCCTTTAGCCACAATAAAACCTATGGGGCTTAGTAACAGTTTTTGGATGAGAATTGGATGAATCACTTCGGGGAAAATGCCGCCATTAAGTAATAAACAGCTTAATATTTCAAAGCAAGGCGGCGTTTGCTTTTGCTTAGCATCATTGTTTCTTGCCAATAATTCTTGGCTGACGGTATTACCGTAATCATGGGATAAAATATGAACTTGGTTAATATCTAATGACGTAAGTACATCTTCGATTAAATTAGCTTGAGCAGCAAAAGAATAGGGGAAGTCTGTCGGCTTATCGGAATAACCAAAACCAATCATATCTAAGGTAATCAGATAAAAGTGTGGGCTTAAGCTATCCCAAATTGGTTGCCAATCATAACTGCAAGTGGGGAATCCGTGGATCAGTAATAATGCTGGTTTGGACTTATCGCCCTCATGCCTGACAAAAATGTTATTTTCAAAGTGTGGTTTAAAGGCATGTTTATGAAAACGACCTTGATTTAACCAATGGGTTAATTTTTGCATAGATATTCCCCAATAATCCATTTTGTTTTTTTTGTTTTATACCAAACTAACGTGATTAATCCTGTTTGTAAAACGTTCTTAACGTCGAATTCTTATTTTCAAACATGCGTAAACACTAATCTAAATCAGTCACTTAACAAGCCGCTGAAAAACTGGCGAGCTGTGTTCTCGTTTAGCAGTAAGCTGCCCTGAATAAAAAAGGTGTTTTAGTCGGTCTTAATATTCAAGTGCGAATGCTTATCGCTGATTGTCGACTTTATTAATAGGATTGAATGCTTATGAAACCTATCAACGGACTGACCTTAAACGGACAGAGTTTAAATGGACTTAATTTAAACAGACTGATTTTAAATAGCCCGATTTTAAACAGACCTATTTTAAATAGACGGTATCGTGAAATTGCAGCGGAGGTAATGACCTTTACTTTACTGACCTTGTTAATGTTGCTTTTTTCAACTGCTGCGCGGGCAGATGAGACATTAACTGATGAACATCATTTTCCTCAAGCTGAAGCATTTATACTCAATGATGTCCAAGGCAATGAATGGTCATTGGCTGAGCAAGCGGGCAAACCGGTTGTTATTCATTTTTGGGCCACTTGGTGCCCTTATTGTAAAAAGCTTCAACCAGGGCTTGAACGATTAAGGTTAGCGAATAGTGAATCTGATCTTGAAATGGTGGCGATTAGCTTCAATGAAGATAAAGGTGCAATGCCAGCGAAGGTGTTAAAGGAGCGAGGCATCGACATGACAACCTTGATAAATGGTGACAAGGTTGCAAAACGCTATGGTGTAACAGGTACTCCAACGACTGTGTTTATTAATCGACAAGGACAAGTGGTTTGGGTTACGCGAATATCAGATCCAGACTCACCTAAATTAGTTCAGGCAATTGATTTTCTATTATCTGAGCAATAACGAAATAACATGACCACCAGGTTGATAGGGATATAAAACGGCAACTAGCTTTTTAAAAACACTCTGCCTTATAAAAAGAACCCGCTTTATAAAAAGCGGGTTATGTTTTCTGTATTGGTTTAACTGAATAAGCAGTTAAACCAAGCTTGAGCTTATTTATGACGACTTATCCAGTAAAGATAGGAGACTCATCAGATTTGTTTTCTGCAGATTCATCAACAGCCATGGTTAGAGGCAAGTCTCGTGCTTGTTCACGTAAGTAATCCATACCAGCCAAAAAGCCTGAGAACATTTTCAGTGCAATAAATTGACCTCCAACCGTGGTCTGGTAATTATTGCCTTTCTTAGTCAAAGCCCCAGCGGAAATCAGATAACTCATTTCCAGTGGAAAAGCTTGCCAAAGTGTTTTGCCTGTATGGGCTTTAAACTGCTGATTGTCCAGTGTGCCGTGACCCATCATCATCATTAAGTGATGTTGTAATAGGGCTTTGGCTTCTAATGGTTTGGTATAACAGGTACCTGTTTGCCCTGATTCGATTCGGCTAATATAGTCAGGAATATCAAAACTTGAAATTCTAAACTGTTCACCAAAACGACCAAAAGCACCTGAGCCAACGCCAAAGCAATCTTCGCCATCTAAAACGTATTTATTTTCTACTGGCTGACCAAAGTTACGGCTGAATGTCCACGGGAACTCCATGATGTAACGTTCAGCCATTGCTTCTTTTACCGCTAAAAACTGTGGCCATAATTCTTCAGGACTACCTGCTAAACAACCTGCTTTCTTGCGATTTTGGCCTATGCCAACGGTTAAAGGGTAAGTGGTGATTTGATCTGGGCTTAAGCGAATGGTTTGAGCTAAATCACTGGCAACAGTCTCTGGCGTTTGCATCTTAAAGCCATACATCATGTCCAAGTTAACTGTGGGGATCACTTCAATGGCACGGCTAACGTATTCAGCTTGTTGCAAACCACTGCCGAATTTTTCAAATCGGCCACTGGCTTTTAGAATTTTATCATCAAAGCTTTGCACCCCAATCGACATGCGGTCAACCAAGCCTTTGAGTAAATGTGGATTACCTTCTTTGAAATAAATTGGGTCACTTTCACAGGACACTTCTCGTACCGTGGTAATAGACTTAATCATCTCGATGGTTTTAATCAACTCATCTTCTAATATGGTTGTCGTCCCGCCACCAATGTATACCCGATTAAAGCGATAACCTTGGGCTATCACCATGCGAATTTCTTGTCTTAACGCCTTAAAATAAGCCTTGGCGACACCTTCATTAAATTTAATTTTGTGAAATGAACAAAAACGGCAAAGGGTATGGCAAAAAGGAATATGAATATAAAGTGTTTCGATGGGCTTTTCTGGCACAGTCAGCTTAGTCACATCAGTTAATGCGACGGCATCTTTTAAACTGAGCGATTGCTTAATCGTCATCCCCATTACCCAGTCTAAAGAGCTGGTAGCAAGGTTCAGCCTAGAAGTAGATAAGTATTTTTTCATGAGCAAGCCTTAGTCTTTTGGTTTCACCAACTGTGCAAGCTTTTCATTTGAAAAGGGCGATTGGTTTGTAATCATTTATTAGATGGATATCAGCGTAAATGACTCAATAAGTCCAAACTGTTGTGTAAAGCATGAAAATACAAATCTATACCTTTTTTATGTAGTTGATTTACCAAAATTTGATGCCTATCACTTGTTCCGTTTTAAATTCAATACTTATACGACAAAAAAATGATTGAAGCAGATTTCTAATGATTAGAAAAAGTGGTCCCTACAGTCGCCACAAGCTATATCTTAAATTAGTAATATTTAATGTTTACGTGTTTTTTATCGAAAATTTGTTGATTCATTCATCAAAACTGGGCTTGGGTCGCTTTTTTTTAGTGCCTGAATAGCGTAAATTAACCTCTATTGTGTTATTTTATAAACACTCAGTTTCTTAATGAAGACTATTTCAAGAGGTTAGCTATGGAACATCGTTGGCAAATCGCGATTTCAGCAGGTTTATTAGCAGCATTGTGGGCAGGCGTTGCCGACGTTTTCCAATTAGTGACTTGGATAGGTTTTTTAAGTTGCAGCACTTTTTTTGCTCAAACAGAAACCGGTATTAAAGGCATGTTTATGGCCATGAGTACTAATTTATCGGGCGTGTTTTGGGGATGGTTAATCATTTCAGGCAGTAGTTTCTTTATATCTCCGATAATAGGTTATGCCTTTACGGGTATTGCTACAGCAGCAATGTGTTTACAGGCAAGTTATAAAAAGCTCGCTTTTATCCCTGGCGCTTTTATAGGTTGTTGCATTACTTTTGCAATGAGTGCAGATCTTGCCGCGATTTTACCGCCATTATTCATCGGTGCTGTACTGGGTTATAGCATGAGCTTACTGACTGCTCAGTTGATTAGTATTACACCCAAAATACAAAGTCTATTTGCAGGCAATACTGCCAAAGAGCTTTAACCTTGTTATCTAATATTGTGACTTTAAATTGCGATTATAGTTAGGAAAACGCTTTTATCAACAGGCTAGTTATTGCCGATAAATAGCGTACCACCAAAGTGCTACATTTAAGCCTGTTAACACAACGTTTAACAGGCTTTTTTTAGGGGTTTATAATGGAGTTAGTTGATCATTTCTATACCAGCGTTTGTTGCTGAACATTCGGTGTCATTCTTAAGTATCCTTTTTTTATCTATATTCATCATAAGCTTGTATTACTTTAGAATGACATCACTTTATTTTGTCAGTATAAATTTCAATCTAATAAACTGAAAAGACTGACGTTTGCATTTAATCATGCGTTTATAGCCCATTTGGCTATACTTTCTATGCACATTTGGTCGCTATATCGTGACCAAAATGATTGCAATAGGAGTGAACGACATGAACAAGACCTTAATATTATTGTTATGCGTTTTAGTAAGTGGTTCTGCATTTTCAAAGGATAGATTAGAAGTATTTGAAGATTATGATCTTGGCACCGAAATAATGATGATGACGACTGTACGTGTTGATCCGAACATGGGTGATATTTACCTAGCGGGTTTACGCAATAGTTGGGTTAAAGCTGTAAAGCTGCAAAAGGAGCTTGGTTATATTAAAGATTGGAAGATATACGGCAGTGATTTACCTACGAGCGGTGATTTTAATATGCTGCTGGTGGTCAGTTTTGCTAATGCTGCTGATATCGAGCCGAATAAAACCAGGTATCAAGAGTTTATGAAGAAATGGAGTGAGTCAGACGAGAAAATGTCTAACGAAATTTCAGCCAAATACCCAGAAGTTAGAACCTTAACCGGTGAATATAGAATGCGAGAAATTATCTTAAAGTAAGATAATCGGAACTTGTTCATAGATTGAGATGTATTTGAATCGGTTCCGTACTCGATATTATATTGAGTACTGTTTGATAAGCTGTTACACAAAGTTAGTTACACTCTCTTAAAATTACTCTAGCTATTTCATTCAATCTCCCAACAGCTTTTTTTAGCGCTATTATTTTTTTCACAACCCATCTTGTTACAAGCCATCTCGTCACAAACTATCTTGGCATTAATAAGCTCATTTTAGACGGACATTACTTAGCTTGATGCTATTGCGCTATCAAATGGTTATCAGAATTGAAGCTTTATTATAAATAAATGTGCATAAAAGAAAGGACAGGGGTTTCTAATTTACACCGATATGCAATCTCGCTAGGATGTCGCTTTTTAAGCATCTAGCAAGGATATTCATGAAGTCTGCGACACTGTTTACCTCAATCATCATTCTCATAACCATAATGATTTCAGCGCCAGCCAAAGCGGCTCCAGAAGTGGGACTTATGGTCGGTAGTGACTCAGGTATTAATATCAAAATGGATAATTATAAGTTTGGTGTAGGCTTAGATGATTTATCATTTACCTTAGATAAAACATTCAATTTTCAAGACCACCCCCATTTTTACTGGGGCATTGGCGGTAAGGTTGCTGACTCTAAAAGCAATGATATTCAATTAGGTGCTAGAGCAATATTTGGTGCTCACACTAAGGTAGAGCGATTCACCTTTTTTATCGAAGCACAGCCAACCTTGTATTTACTGGATGATGTTAAAGTCGAGCTAGAAGCAATAGGCGGCGTGCGCTACCACTTCTAGAACGAATTATTGTATTTAGCTTCGTTCTTTATCGCATAAATTAGAAAGCGAACCTTAATTGGTTCGCTTTTTGATTTACTGAGCTTTTACAGTAATGACAGAAAAGTCATATAGTGCCTATTACCGTGCATCTTCAGCTCGGCGTTTTTTGAAATCAGATTCTTCAATCCATTTTGGCCAATCATCATTATTAGCAAGTTTTTCAATGATATCTGAGATTAATGCCAAATCTTGTTTTACGCCACCAAGGTCCCAATTGGGATTATAATCATCGGCAGTTTGATGGTATTTATGTGAAATGTATTCAGGGTCGGTGTCGCCTAGGCTCATAAACATTAACCCTGGCACGCCCTGTTTAGCTAATGCAAAATGATCTGAGCGGAACATTAAACCATTTTGAGGACGGGGATCAGCTTTAACTGACCGACCTTGAGCTTTAGCGGCATTATCTAAATACGTTTCTAGTTCAGATACATTTTCACCATAACGCAAAATGTAATCGACACCTTTACCAACATTCATCCCATCGATATTTAAAAATGACACAATTTGTTTAGTGGGTACAGGTGGGTGAGCAGCAAAATATTGTGCGCCAATTAACCCTGTTTCTTCAGCAGTAAAGGCGGTGAAAAGAATAGCGCGTTTTGGAGCTAACTTTTGTTGTTTAAAGTGACGCGCTAATTGCATGACGCCAGCAACGCCAGAAGCATTATCGACTGCGCCATTATATATATGACTTTTACCATCTTTAATCGTTTTACCAAGGTGATCCCAATGGGCATGCATCACTAAGTACTCATCACCTTGGCTAGTGCCTGGAATTAACCCTGCGACATTATAAGATGTGGCTAATTCAATATCGTTTTTTACAGACAAATTAGCTTTAAGGTTTAATGGAATAGCGTTAAAACTTGGTTTTGCAGCTGTGACTTTTAATTTATCGAAGTCTAAGTTTGCGGCCTTAAAAATTTGTTTGGCTACATCATGTTGTATCCAACCCATGACACCAATATGAGACTGGTTTTTATCCTCATCGACTAAAGTGTATTTAGTATTGGTATTGCTGTTTTGTACGACATTCCAACCATAGGCTGCTGGTGCGGTTTCATGCACAATAAAAACGGCTTTGGCACCTTGTCTTGCCGCTTCTTCATATTTATAAGTCCAACGACCGTAGTAAGTCATAGCGTTACCCTTGAAGATGCTAGGGTCTTGGGTCGCAAAACCAGGATCATTTACTAAAATAATCACGGTCTTACCTTGTACATCAAGGTTAGCGTAATCATTCCATTGATACTCTGGGGCATTAATTCCATAGCCGACAAAGACTACATCACTATTATTTAGCGCAAGCTGAGGTAAAACTTGTTCAGTTCTGGCGGTGAAGTCGCTGCCATTATTGAAAACTAAATCGTCAATTTTTAGCTGCATGTTTTGGTCTGCGGTAATTTTAGCCATAGGCACAGCTTGGCGGTAACTGTCACCAAAACCGGGTTCAAGCCCCATCGCTTTGTAGGCATTTTCTAAATACTCAACAGTCAGCTTTTCTCCCTTAGATAAAGGGCCTCGGCCCTCAAACTCGTCGCTGGCGAGAGTTTTGACATCTTCATGATAAATCTTTTGATCAAATTGAAATGGCGCAGCATCAACGCTTGGTAGCAAAAGCAGACTACATACGGTCAATAAACGAAAAGTTTTCACAGGTTACGTCCAGTATTTAGGGGGAAAATTCATTGTAACAGTATGATGGCGGAGAGAAAGTGTCGAGTGTAACGATAAGTTACAACTTGATTTTCAATGGCGTTATTAACAATATTGCCGAACTGTTGATGATCACTTTGAGTCAGTCACATTCGTAGTAGGCTAATTTAATCTTTAACTTATTTACTATTGATAATCATTCTCATTTACTTGTTATTGATTTAGACTGTCTTTGCTAAGCAGCGCTGCTGCAATCAATACCATATTATAAGGGAGCAATATGACTCACATTACTAAGTTAACAGCGACACTAGCGTTAACTCTCGCAAGTTTAAGTGTCAGTGCTAATGACTGTGAACTGACTATTACAGCCAATGATGCAATGCAATTTGATAAGAAAACGTTAGCTGTTCCAGCAACATGTAAACAAGTAACTTTAAACCTGAAGCATTCAGGCACGTTACCTAAATCTGCGATGGGACATAATTGGGTGTTAAGTACGGCCGAGAATATACAAGCAATCGCCAATGATGGAATGACTGCAGGTATTGAACACAGTTATGTTAAACCAGACGATACCAGAGTCATCGCACATACTGGTGTTATTGGTGGTGGTGCAGAGACATCAATCACTTTTAGTATTGAAGGGTTAGACAGCAGTGCAGCTTACCGATTCTTTTGCTCCTTTCCTGGGCATTGGGCGATTATGCAAGGTAGCTTTGTTATAGAGGCTTAAAAATAGCATTTATATGCGAAGGTTTTTAACAGAAACTTTTACATAAGCTTTTAACACAGGTCTATAGCAAATACTGTTAAATTTACAGGTTTAATTGGCTTTGAGTTAATTCACTTTGAGCTTACTCAATTAGGATAAACTCTAACGAGCGAGTGTTAAAAATCAACAGGCGAACCTAAAATGGTTCGCCTTTTTGTTAATTTAAAATGTGTGAGAGATGGTTAAAAGCTCACGAACATATTAATAATCATTGCATTGATGATGTCGATGAAAAAGCCGCACACTAAAGGGACGATAATAAAGGCTCTATGGGCGGCGCCATATTGTTGTGATACCGCAGTCATATTAACAATTGCAGTTGCTGTTGAGCCTAAGGTTACCCCGCCAAAACCTGAACAAATCACTGCCGCTTCATAATCTTTACCCATCATTCTAAAGACGACAAAAATGGTAAAGACAACAGACAGAATGACTTGTAAAGTCATTACAACGGAGATGTAAGCGAAGCTGCCCTCGAGTTCCCAGATTTTAAGACTCATTAGCGCCATGGTTAAGAACATGCCTAAACAAATATCTTGAATTAAGCTTAGCCCTCTTGACGCTTCTTCAATGTAGGTTTGGTCTCTGTCTTTATTGCGATTCAGTATCGCTCTACCAACGTTGCCGATAATAATACCTGCAAGTAAACAGGCGACAAACATAGGTAATTTAAGGCCTGCGCCTTGCAAACCTAAATCAATAAAATAGCCCATTATCAAGGTGACATTAAGCCATAGCCAAGCGCGCAGTACCCCAAAATAATCGACTTTAATTGATTTACTGTTTTCTTGATGGCTAGCACCAATATCCAGTTCGTCATCTTGATTGGGTTTGACCTTATGACGCTTCATTAAATAGGCGGCAATCGGGCCACCAATAACACATGCTGCGATAAGACCTAGGGTATTTGAAGCTATGCCTAGTTCACTAGCGTTGGTAATGCCTAACTCTTCAACAAAGGTTGGGGTCCATGCCATTGCGGTTCCAACGCCGCCGATGAGAGAAATCGAACCTGACATTAAGCCGGCTTTAGGATCTAAGCCAAATAAGCTTGCAACACTTACCCCCATGACATTTTGCAGGATAATAAAGGTGCTTGATAAAAATAGTAAAATTAGTAACGGTTTACCGCCTTTAATTAAGGTCGCAAAATCAGCTTTTAAACCAATCCCCGCAAAAAAGTACAGTAATAATATATCTCTTACTTCGAGGTTAAATTCAATTTGTAGTCCAAAGGCATAATACAGAACGCCGACAATAATAGCGCAGAAAAAACCGCCAACAACAGGTTCGGGTATGCTGTATTTTCTAAGCACCTCATATTGCGAGATGATGCCTTTACCAATAAATAAGGTAATAATGGCTAAGGTGAATGATACGAAGTCTTTCACTTCGACTAACTGGGGTTCCATTTTTTGTCCTCTTGAAAGGGTTGTGGTTTACAAACTGGCTTATCTATTTAGGTTAAAGCGCTATCTTTAAGAAATAATTTTAAAGTGTTAGCTGTTGATTTAATCGATAACTCATTATCAGGACATCAACTTGATACAAGCTTGATGTAAGATTAAATAGTTGTAATTATTAATTTAAATTGCCAGTTGGTTCAGCTGATATTCAGTTTTAGTGAACAATTGAGATTGATGAGAATAGGGCGGTTGTGGGAGATGTATTGGTTAGCTGGAAAGAATTATTTAGCGGTTAGAAACGATGCTGAATAACTGATTCTTAGTTATTTTTAGCATCAGAATAATGTCCGTTTGCTGTTATAATCTCGGCATTATTTTATAGAAAAGGCATTCGTATGACTTCCCTTGCAGAACTTAATATTACCGACATCACGGTTGGTGAAGGTAAAGCCGCAGAAAAAGGTGCACTAATCACCTGTAAATATACCGGTAAATTAGCCGATGGCAGCGTATTTGATAGCTCAGAAGCTTTTCAAGTGGTGATCTCCGCTAAACGGGTTATTCAGGGTTGGTATCAAGGTATTATTGGTGACAACCCAATGAAGGTAGGCGGAACACGCCAACTGTCAGTCCCTGCTCACCTTGGTTATGGCGAACGCAAAATTGGCGATAAAATCCCACCTAATTCTGATTTATTCTTTGAAATCGAATTATTAGAAGTGCTAACCCGAGATGATTGATATCAGCACGTTTAACTGCTGATATTAATCATCAGCATCGTAGTGATTGATGAATGGCAACAGTAATGTTGCCATTGTTGTTTTTGGCTAACCTATCAGGGCTAATAAAGCCTTAGCTGCAAACTCACGTTCATCTTTCTATATAAATTCTTCAACAGCATCGGCAATTTCCAATGTAGATTGTTGAATCTGTAGGTTCTATTGGAGTGTTTGGATTAGTTTAATTCGATTATTTATGACCTGCGGTCACTAAGATTTAAAGTCGTGGTGCTTCGCCCACACCAGACGAAAGGGAAACAACAGCATTTCCCTTTTCGCTGATTCATATATAAAGATTCTTGCCGCTCCGACGAAGTGTTTAACCTCGTACTTATTAGCGAATTAACTACCGCCTCAGATTCGCCATCCATGGCTCAATCTAAGGCTATGTCGGCGTCCTGCCTCCATCACGTAAATTAGCTAAACGCCCTCAGACACTTCCAACGGAGTGAATTGAGCCCGCAGGTTTCATTGGTATCTTGGCTAAAGTACCCCCTTTGAAATCTATATATGGTGTTTTTGGTGCTAGTTTTCACTACATGTTGTGTTTGTTGGTTGTTTTGTTACTATATAAAGGCATTTCACAACAGAGGTTTATATGCCAAGAAAAAATCAACATGCAATTCCACATCCTGAAGGTGGATGGGGAGTTAAAGGTGCTGGAAACGAAAGGTTCACTAGTCGACACACTACCCAATCTTCTGCAATAGAAGTTGCAAGAGAGATTGCAAAAAATCAGAAATCAGAATTATTTATTCATAGGCAAGATGGTCGAATTCGCAAACGGGATTCTCACGGAAATGATCCATTTCCACCTAAGGGGTAATTGATTTTAAATTAACTGTCAGAAGCAAGAATTCTGATTATTAAACTCTATTATCCATTATATAAATAGGAACCATTATGAATTTAGATGAAAAATTAACACTGACAGGTTTTAAAAACTTAGCCCATCTAGCTGATGTTATTGAAGCACCAAAGTTGAACCTTGAAGAATATAAAATAGAACACCCAAAACTTTTTAACGCATTGATTGACGGAGTGGCATCTCAAGTTAGATTGAATAAAATGTTAAACCAACATTTCCAATTCAGGATTGTTTTTGAATATTTAAATGAGCATTATAAATCTGGTCAGAATTTGCCCTCAGAAAATGACTTAGCTCTCGAAATCGGTTCAGTGAAAAGCGTGATAAGGGAGCAATTAGCTAGATTAGAATCACTAGGTTATATAGATATTATTGAACATGGAAAAAGAAATGTTTGGCGTTCAAACTTATCATTTGACAGTTGAGGTCTATATTTTTTTGATTAGTATAATGAATGTTAAATATCCTCTGTAACCCTCTCTTAAAATATGATCGATATAAGGGAGGGTTACATGTGGATATATGAATGTCTCGAAGACAGGGATATCAGAGTGACCATGACTCAACTGAGGTAATATCAGTTTCGATAGACTGGATGCTTGAATGTCATGAAGTGCATGGATGCAAGAGAATGAACTGCCTCCATCACTAAAATTAGCTTAACGGATTCAGACACTTCCAACGGAGATCATCGAACCCGCAGATTAATTTTGCTGTACGATAAAGAAAGTTTGATCTGTTCCCACTTATTATATGAAATCGGGAGTAACTTTTGATAAAGGCGCAACCCCAAGGGACAGAATTTAAAACACCTATATTGTTTTTTAGTACCATATCTTTTGTTGGGGGGCTAAATAAATATAGCAAGCCAGTGTTATCCGCTAACGAATAAGTGGGAACCCTCAGATTTTGAGTAATGATTTGTAGGCCAGAATTTAGATAATAACCAAAGGGAATGATATAAATGGAAAATCCGTATGAAGGCTGTGAGCGTCAAGATACCTATTCTTTTATACAGTCGTCGATAATTCCAATTATGTTTATGCAAGGAAGTCTATTTTTCACTTTTTTGGGAAATTATGCAGTCGGAGTTGTAAGTGGAATTATATTTTTAGTCGCGCTTTTTACACAGGAAGAAATAAAACTGTTTAAATATGATGTAGATTTCAAACTTATTTTCTTATGTGTTTATGCTTCCACTGGATTGTATTCAGCAATCTTAGGTTTCTTTGATAAATTTTCACCAATGTTGATTCTTATAGTGATTGATACCTGTTGGATTATGTATATTTATTATGTATATGAACGAGTTTATTTAGAAGGCAATAAGTGAAGAAAATAAGTTTAGGTAAAGTAAATTGAATATCTAATTAAAAACAAACCTGCCGATTCAACAATCTCCATTTGAAGTGTCCGATGACGTTAAGCTAATTGACGTGATGGAGGCAGGACGCCGACATAGCCTTAGTTGAGCCATGGATGGCGAATCTAAGGCGGTAGTCAATTGGCTTAGTAAGTCAGAGGAATAACACTTCGTTGGAGCGGGTGGGTGTTCCAAGAGGGAGTTGCCGTTCACTCCCTTTTGGTCTGGTGTGGGCGAAGCGCCACGACGTTAATCTTTCAAAAACTAAATAATTCAACCGAAGTTGGCAGCCAACAAAAAAGCGAACTTCAATGAAGCTCGCTTTTAGTCTTTAATCAAATTTAAATTGAATCACACATTCAATTTAAAACACCATTTCTGGTACATGCTCTGGCACGACCAACTTACCCGCTGTTTTAGATTGGATCTCTTCAACCGACACCCCAGGGGCACGCTCTAACAAGTGGAATGCGCCGTCTTTGATTTCCATAAAGGCTAAGTCAGTCATCACGCGTTTAATGCAGCCATAACCCGTTAAAGGCAGCTCGCATAAAGGCAGTAACTTAGAGTTACCTTTTTTGTCAGCATGCATCATGGTGACAATAATATTGTCAGCCCCAGCCACTAAGTCCATGGCGCCGCCCATGCCTTTAATTAACTTGCCTGGGATCATCCATGAGGCGATTGAACCATTTACATCGACTTCAAAAGCGCCCAGTACGGTTAAATCAACATGGCCGCCACGGATCATGGCAAAGCTTTCTGCCGATGAGAAAAACGATGCGCCATCAACAGCAGTGACGGTTTGCTTACCTGCATTGATAAGATCTGCATCTATGGTGTCTTCAGTTGGGAACTCACCCATACCTAATAAACCATTTTCAGATTGCAGCATCACGCTCATGCCTTCAGGAATATAGTTAGCCACTAAGGTCGGAATGCCGATACCTAAGTTAACGTAAAAGCCATCTTGCATTTCTTGGGCTACACGTTGAGCAAGTTGTTCTCTTGATAATGCCATGTCTTGCTCCTTATTTTGCTGCCGCTGCATTTGGTTTGACAGTACGTTGTTCGATGCGCTTCTCGAAACTTGCTTGAATAACGCGGTCAACGTAAATACCTGGGGTATGAATATGGTTAGGGTCTAACTCACCTGGCTCTACAATTTCTTCAGCTTCTACCACGGTGATTTTTCCAGCTGTCGCCATCATCGGGTTAAAGTTCGCTGCGGTTTTACGGAAGATTAAGTTACCCATGGTGTCAGCTTTCCAAGCTCGAACGAGGGCAAAGTCAGCGGTCAATGAGTCTTCAAGTACGTAATGACGGCCTTTGATTTCACGGGTTTCTTTACCGTCAGCAATCGGTGTGCCGTAACCAGTAGCGGTGAAAAAGGCAGGGATACCTGCGCCGCCAGCACGGATCTTTTCAGCTAAAGTGCCTTGTGGCGTTAAGATGACATTAAGTTCACCAGACAACATTTGTTGCTCAAAAGTGGCATTTTCACCGACATAAGAGGCGATCATCGTGGCAATTTGGCGCTCTTTTAGTAGCAAGCCTAAACCAAAGTCATCCACACCGGCATTATTTGAAATAGCGGTTAATCCAGTGACGCCCATTTTGACCATGTGATTAATCAGACCTTCTGGAATGCCACATAATCCGAAACCGCCGACCATAATGGTCATATCATTACTGAGGCCGTTTAGGGCTTCATCGTAACTGTGAACGACTTTGTTGAGTCCTGCCATCATCTTGTCCTTTTCTGTATTGCGCGAGTGGCAATGAATGCCCATCACGATGTATTTGGTCTGCTATCTACTTACTATTTATTAGCAAAAAGCTTATTAGCAAAAAAGTTTATTAGCTAAAAAGCTTATTAGCTAAAAACGGTTTATTCTGCGCAAATAGCTTGTGCCACTTTTGAGCCTGTTGTTCTGTCTAAAGTGTGGCTTATTTGCTGACCTGCTTTAGCAAGCTTGGTTAAATCAATGCCGGTTTCGATACCCATTCCGTGCAGCATGTAAACCACATCTTCGGTAGCAAGATTGCCTGATGCGCCTTTGGCATACGGGCAACCGCCAAGGCCTGCAACGGATGAATCAATCACGCTAACGCCTGTGCTTAAACAGGCTGCGATATTAGCTAATGCTTGGCCGTAGGTGTCATGAAAGTGCAGCGCCAGCTTTTCAACCGGGACTAATTTAGCAACGGCTTCAACCATCTTACGGGCTTTAATGGGCGTGCCAACACCTATGGTGTCGCCAAGTGAAATCTCGTAACAGCCCATTTTGTAAAGTATTTCAGACACTCGGGCGACTTCGTTAATATCAATGTCACCTTCGTAAGGGCAACCAAGGACACAGGAAACATAGCCGCGAACGGGGATGTTTCTTTGCTTAGCCAGTGCCATGACTGGCTCAAAGCGTGCTATCGACTCCTCAATAGAGCAGTTGATATTGCGCTGACTGAAGCTTTCAGATGCCGCGCCAAAGATGGCAACTTCATCGGCGCCAGCGTCAAGTGCAAGTTCCAGCCCTTTTAGATTGGGGGTAAGAGCAGAGTAGACCACGCCTTGTTTACGCTTGACAGTTTTAAGCACGTCACCTGAATCAGCCATTTGTGGCACCCATTTAGGTGACACAAAACTGGCGGCTTCAATACGCTTGACCCCTGCATCGGCGAGTTGCTCAATTAAGGTCAGTTTATCTCGGGTGCTAACTGCCTTTTCATTTTGTAAACCATCACGGGCGCCAACTTCAAAAATACTGACTTTGTTAGGAAGACTCGCTGCATTCATCATTAGGCTTCCTTTTCTGCAACTTCTACATTCAGAGCTTCGACATTAAGCGCTTCGACATTTAATAGCTGAGCGCCATCGGTCACGAGTTCGCCGCTTTGGAAGTAAAACTCACTGACCACACCATCAAATGGCGCTTCAATGGTGTATTCCATTTTCATCGCTTCCATCACTAATAAGCCTTGGCCTTCAGTGACGCTATCGCCCACCTCAACTAAGTGGGTGACCACAGTGCCATTCATTGGTGCTTTTAATTTATCCGCACTGTCTGCGGTGTCTTCGGCAACTTGTGCCTGAACCGCTTTAAAGTGGTAACTGCCAGACGGTAAGAAAAGAGTAAAATCATCACCTTCATGGCTGACTGGGACTTTACTTTTATGGCCGTTAATTTCAGCTAATAACATGTCATCAACTATGGAACCAGCAAGCTTGAGCGCTTGACCGTTTAGGCCAAGGTGTAAAGCATCACCTAAGTCAGTAATGACTAAGTTTTGCAACGTTTGAACATCATCGAGTAGCGCTACATGGTGCACGCTGGCGCTATTGAGCCTAAAGCCACTGACTTGTCCCCAAGGCGAGTATGGGTCTTCGCTATTGGTGGCGTTAACCTTTGCGGTCTCTTGACGAGAAAGCACTTGATAAAGGCCTGCTAAGGCGAGGGCATTATCCGACTCATTGGTGACGTCACCAATTAAACTGCTGGCGTAACGTTCGATAAAGTCAGTGCAAAAATCAGCTTCAGCAAATGCGGGATGCTCAGCGATATTAGCTAAAAACTCGATGTTATGTTTAAGACCGCTAATTTGGTATGAGCTTAATGCATGAGTCAGACGCTGCAGCGCACGTGGGCGAGATTCGTCCCATACGATTAATTTTGAAATCATCGGGTCGTAAAAGTTACTGATGACGTCGTTTTCACGAATACCAGAATCAATACGCACATGGCGGTTTTGATCAGGCTCACGTAAGAAGTTTAATTTACCCGCCGCTGGCAGGAACTCATTACGGGGATCTTCAGCATAGATACGTACTTCAAATGAATGGCCGTGAATACTGACCTCATCTTGCTTAAGGGGTAACTCACTGCCGCTGGCCACCATTAACTGCCATTTTACTAAGTCTTGTCCTGTAACCATTTCGGTTACTGGATGCTCAACTTGCAAACGGGTATTCATTTCCATGAAGTAAAAGCTGTCGTCGGTATCTAATAAGAATTCAACCGTACCTGCGCCCACATAATCAATCGCTTTGGCTGCAGCAACAGCGGCTTCACCCATTTGCTGACGCAGCGCATCAGACAAACCTGGCGCTGGCGCTTCTTCGACCACTTTTTGGTGGCGACGTTGAATTGAACAATCACGATCAGATAAGTAAATGGTGTTGCCAAAAGTATCGGCAAATACTTGCACTTCAACATGGCGAGGCTGGCGCAAATAGCGTTCCATCAACAGTTTGTCATTACCAAACGATGATGCTGCTTCACGGCGAGCTGAGTTAATCGCATCAAGTACTTCAGCTTGGTTTTCAACGATTTTCATGCCTTTACCACCGCCGCCATAGGCTGCTTTAATCAGCATGGGATAGCCGACATTTTCTGCTTCAGCAAGTAAGGTGTTGTCGTCCTGTGCATCGCCATGGTAACCCGGCACTAGCGGTACATTGGCTGCGCCCATAATGATTTTTGCGGCGCTTTTACTGCCCATTGAGTCAATGGCATCGCTGCCTGGACCAATGAAGGCTATGCCGTTTTGCTCACAGCTGCGAGCAAAACCTGCATTTTCAGATAAGAAACCGTAACCTGGGTGTATCGCTTCAGCACCTGATTTTTTGGCGATATCTATGATGACATCACCCTTTAAGTACGACTCTGCTGGCGCGCTGCCACCAATATGAAATGACTCATCTGCCATGGCAACATGACGGGCATTGGCATCGGCATCGGAATATAAAGCAACAGTGCGAACGCCCATTGCGCGGGCGGTATTAATAATGCGACAAGCAATTTCACCGCGGTTAGCAATTAATAATTTGGTAAACATTATTTGGCTCCTTGTGCATCAGTCTTGGCGTTTTGTTGTTGGTTGCTTATCCAAGCTGGCGAGCGTTTTTCAAAGAATGCATTAAGGCCTTCTTGGCCTTCATCTGACACACGAATTCGAGCAATTTGCTCACTGGTATGGGCGAGGGTAGCGTCATCAATAACGCCATCTTCAAGGTGCGACACTAAGGTTTTAACCCACGCCATACCTTGAGGACTGTTGCCATTAAAGGCTTCAATAAATGGTTTTGCTGCAGCATCTAAGTCATCATTTATTTCATGAATAACTTGATAAGTTAATGCAACCTCTGCGCTAAAGCGCTCGGCGGTTAGCATGTAGCGCCTTGCTTGGCGGTTACCCATTGCGCGAACCACGTATGGGCTTATCACTGCTGGAATAAGCCCGAGTTTGACTTCGCTTAAGCAAAAACTGGCACGTTCATTGGCAATGGCAATATCGCAGCAGCAAATTAGCCCAAGTGCGCCACCAAAGGCTGCACCATTGACTAAAACGATAGTCGGTTTAGGGAACTTATCTAGCACGTGCATTAACTTAGCCAGTTCGTTGGCATCGCTAAGGTTTTGCTCAAAGTCCATTTTTGCTTGTTTGCGCATCCAATTTAAATCAGCGCCTGCACTGAAGTTTTTACCGTTTGCTCGCAGTATCAATTGCTGGCATTGACTGTTGATAGCAAAGGCTTCAATGGCGCTAATCATTTCGCTAATCATCACTTCATCGAAGGCATTATGCTTTTCAACACGGTTTAATATTAGCTCAGCAACACCTTGGTTTAGCTGGCATTGGATGTATTGATAATCATTTTTTAGAACGTCATTTTTTATGGCTGTTGTATCTGTCATTATCTGCTCCTATTTATCCGCAATTACATGCGGAATACACCAAACTTGGTGTCTTCAATAGGCGCATTTAATGCCGCCGATAAGGCTAAACCAACCACATCACGAGTTTGCGCAGGGTCGATGATTCCGTCATCCCATAAACGTGCACTGGCATGATACGGATGACCTTCTTTGTCGTATTGCTCAACAATCGGTTTTCTGAATGCTTGCTCGTCTTCATCAGACCATTCTTGGCCTTTACGGGCGAGACCATCACGGCGTACTGTGGCTAATACGCCTGCCGCTTGTTCACCCCCCATGACTGAAATGCGTGCATTGGGCCACATCCACATCATGGTTGGCTCGAATGCACGGCCGCACATGCCGTAGTTACCCGCGCCATAACTGCCACCAATAATCACAGTAAATTTAGGCACATTTGCACAGGATACGGCGGTAACCATTTTTGCGCCGTGCTTGGCAATGCCTTCATGTTCGTACTTTTTACCGACCATGAATCCGGTGATGTTTTGTAAAAATAGTAATGGAATTTTTCGCTGGCAACATAGCTCAATAAAGTGAGCGCCTTTTTGGGCTGACTCTGAAAACAAAATACCGTTATTAGCCACAATGCCGACGGGGTAGCCATGAATACGGGCAAAACCGCAAACCAGCGTGTTGCCGTAATTGGCTTTGAATTCATCAAAATCTGAGTCATCGACCATACGGGCGATGACTTCTTTGACATCAAATGGTTTTTTAAGATCAGTGCCGACAATGCCGTAAAGCTCGTTAATATCAAACTTTGGCGGTTTAACAGGGCTTAATTGTGCGGCAATTTCTTTTTGATGATTAAGGCGAGAAATTGATTTACGGGCAAGCTCAAGTGCATGGTCATCATTTTGGGCTAAGTGATCGGCAACCCCAGAGATTTTGGTATGCACTTCAGCGCCGCCTAACTCTTCTGCTGAGACTTCTTCACCAGTTGCCGCTTTCACTAATGGCGGTCCAGCTAAAAAGATGGTGCCTTGCTCTTTTACGATAATCGATTCATCTGCCATTGCGGGTACATAAGCGCCGCCAGCAGTGCATAAGCCCATTACGACAGCAACCTGCGGAATGCCTTTAGCTGACATTTGCGCCTGGTTATAAAAGATGCGCCCGAAATGGTCGCGATCGGGGAATACTTCGTCTTGGCGTGGTAAGTTTGCGCCGCCAGAATCGACAAGGTAGATACATGGCAAATGACAGCGACTGGCAATGTCTTGGGCGCGTAAATGCTTTTTGACGGTAATAGGGTAGTAAGTGCCGCCTTTAACGGTTGCGTCATTGGCGATAATCATACATTCAACGCCACTGACACGACCAATACCTGCGATTACGCCTGCTGCTGGAACGGCTTCATCATAAACTTCATAGGCGGCAAATTGGGAGATTTCTAAAAATGGCGAACCTGGGTCGAGCAGTTTTTCCACTCGTTGGCGCGGGAGCAATTTACCTCTCGATAGATGACGTTCAAGGGCGACAGGGCCGCCACCTTGCTCAATCTTAGCGAGTTTGATTTTTAAATCATCGACGAGTGCGGCCATGTCGTTATGCTTGGCTTTAAATTCATCGCTGCGGGAGTTAATACGGCTGCTCAATTGCGTCACAATTCATATCCTTAATGAGTCAAGTGGCGCGATAGCATGGCTGAGACAATGGGGGGAACTCCCAACCATGCTTCGCAATAACACTTTCAATGTGGCCATTTAAAAAGGCTTAGGTTATGCTTTTTGGTGTATAGATAATTAGCGTTTTGCTGATTATTTTGTTTCGTTAAACAGTTCACGACCAATCAACATACGGCGAATTTCAGAGGTGCCTGCGCCGATTTCATATAGCTTGGCATCACGCAGTAGTCGGCCCGTTGCATATTCATTGATATAACCGTTACCGCCGAGTAACTGAATTGCATCGAGTGCCATTTTGGTTGCTAGCTCTGCGCTGTATAAGATAGCGCCAGCGGCATCTTTACGGGTCGTCTCACCGCGATCGCATGATTTGGCTACGTTGTAGACATAAGATTTTGCAGCATTCATGCCTGTGTACATGTCAGCGATTTTGCCTTGAATAAGCTGGAACTCACCGATTGATTTACCAAACTGTTCACGCTCGTGAATGTAAGGTACAACAATATCCATACAGGCATTCATGATCCCAAGTGGGCCACCTGATAGCACAACACGTTCGTAATCTAAGCCGCTCATCAACACTTTGACGCCGTTATTCAGACCGCCAAGAATGTTCTCCTCTGGTACTTCACAGTTATCAAATACCAACTCACAGGTATTAGAGCCGCGCATGCCTAATTTATCGAGCTTTTGCGCTGTGCTGAAACCTTTGAATGTTTTCTCAATGATGAAGGCTGTAATACCGTGTGGGCCCTTGTCGATATCGGTTTTAGCGTAAATCACCAAAGTGTCAGC
Source organism: Shewanella sp. 2_MG-2023 (assembly GCF_030548905.1). NCBI lineage: Bacteria > Pseudomonadati > Pseudomonadota > Gammaproteobacteria > Alteromonadales > Shewanellaceae > Shewanella > Shewanella sp. 2_MG-2023. The sequence continues at coordinate 20,226 of NZ_JAUOSO010000027.1, read as the reverse complement.
ATCAGGACCGTTAGTGATCCACATTTTGTTGCCATTAAGAATGTAGCGGTCACCTTCTTTGCGGGCATTAAGCTTCATTGATACCACATCAGAACCTGCATTAGGCTCACTCATCGCCAATGCGCCGATATGTTCGCCGCTGACAAGTTTAGGTAGGTATTTTGCGCGCTGCGCATCGTTACCATTACGGTTAATTTGATTAACGCAAAGGTTTGAGTGGGCACCATAACTTAGGCCGATAGAAGCAGATGCGCGGGAGATTTCCTCCATTGCGACCACGTGGGCAAGGTAGCCCATGTTAGCGCCGCCAAACTCTTCAGGCACAGTTACACCCAGTAACCCCATTTCGCCTAAAACAGGCCACATGTGGTTAGGAAATGCATTGTCTTGATCAACTTGTGCAGCGATTGGAGCAATCTCGTTGCTGGCAAAGTCGTGGATGGCGTCGCGAAGCATGTCCACGTCTTCGCCCAGGCCGAAATTAAGGCTTGTGTAGAGTGATGTCATTGTCTTGTGTCCTGTTGAATATAGGTTACTGCTGCCGTGAAACTATGTTGTTTCTTGGGCTTATAATTTTTATGGTCAAGCTTGTTATGTTGTTATTGGCCCATCTCTTTGTACGGGCTCAATGTTGTTTTACTTGTTACTTCAAAAAATAGCGGCGATGAGTTCCGCTACCTCTTGGTGTTACTGCTTGGTGTTACTGTCTGTATTAACGTGCTATTTACTGGATCGCTATATGAGCTGGTGCATACCTTTTGAGATTAACTTCTATTTGTTGAGTTATTGGTATCTCAATGGTTATTTAAAATAAGTATTTAAGCTTCTTCTTTAAGGGCTGCTCTACATTGTTGCTCTGCCGAATTAAGCTCCATTAATACCACTTTAATATCGTCCATTTGCTGTTGCAGTGATGCTTTCTTTTCTTCGACTAAATCAAGCATGGTGTGCAGCTGCGATGTGCTGCTTTTGTCAGCATCGTAGAGTTCAAACAAACGACGGGTTTCAGCTAGCGAAAAGCCTAGGCGCTTACCACGTAGAATAAGTTTTAAACGTACACGGTCTTTCAGACTGTAAATACGGGTTTGCCCACGGCGTTTAGGTTTAATTAACCCTTGGTCTTCGTAGAAACGAATACTCCGTGTGGTGATATCAAATTCCTTTGATAAATCACTAATTGAATAAGTGGATTGTGGATTTAAATTTGCGCTCATCGTTTCACCAAAAGTACGTCTTTTGATGCAAGATATATGAAGTTTACGTAAAGGTAAAGTTTGCAGCCAGTTTGTAACGGCTTTTTTAGCGGGGATTTTTGTAAATCGTGCTTGCCAATCAAGGTGGGCATTCACCAGTCATAGCTCAAGTTAGCACTAGGCATTATATCAAGTTTTGCTAAATAGGTGACATGAAAATTTATACGAGTGTTTTAATTTCAATACGTTAACTCATTAAGTGCAGATTCAAAATCCTTATTTAATCCCTGAAATGCTATATCCCTTGGTCTAATAGGGTTTATTTTTTAACCACGCCATAATGAAATAAAAATAATCACTACGATTTAAAATTAACTGACAAGCAGTTTACTGGAGAGTAAAAGATGGCTGGATTAGGAAAGCAAATGCATCAGCAATCTTTGCAAGATAAGCAAGGGTTTTGGCAACAGGCAGCAGAGGCTGTAACCTGGTTTACACCATTCAAGCAAGTGCTTGATGAGTCTAACGCGCCGTTTTATAAGTGGTTTGCTGGTGGTGAAATGAACACCTGTTATAACGCAGTCGACAGACATGTAGAAGCGGGTCATGGCGAACGAACTGCAATCGAATATATAAGTCCAGTGACGCAAAACCAATACAGTATTAGCTATCAAGAATTACTATCTCAAGTAAGCCGTTTAGCGGGTTATATGCAGTCTATTGGCATTGAAAAAGGCGATAGGGTGGTGATTTACATGCCAATGGTGCCTGAAACTGCTTACGCGATGTTAGCGTGTGCGCGGATTGGTGCTATTCATTCTGTAGTGTTTGGCGGCTTTGCTGCAAATGAGTTAGCAACACGCATTAACGACGCTAAACCCAAGTTAATTCTTTCGGCTTCGTGCGGTATCGAGCCATCAGGCGTAGTGAAATACAAACCGCTTTTAGATGAAGCATTAAATCAAGCTAGCCATGAAGTGAATCACTGCGTTATTTTAAATCGTCCCCAGTATAGTGCTGAGATGCAACCTGTGAGAGATGCTGACTGGCAGACTGCAATAGCGGATGCCCCATTTGTGGATTGCGTGCCAGTTGAATCAACTCACCCTTTATATGTGCTGTATACCTCGGGCACCACTGGGCAACCCAAAGGCGTCGTGCGTGACAATGGTGGTCACGCAGTTGCTATGACATGGTCGATGAAGCACATTTATAATATTGAAGCAGGCGATGTATTTTGGGCTGCATCTGATGTGGGTTGGGTGGTTGGTCATTCTTATATTGTTTATGGGCCGTTAATGGCTGGTGCAACAACACTAATGTATGAGGGGAAACCTGTAGGCACCCCTGATGCTGGCGCTTTTTGGCGCATCATTGAGCAATATAAAGTTAACAGTTTTTTCACCGCCCCTACTGCCATTCGTGCGATCAAACGCGAAGACCCTAATGGTGAACTGCTTAAAGGCGTCGATTTATCTTGTTTAGGCCAAGTGTTTTTAGCGGGTGAGCGCTGCGATCCTGATACGCTTTATTGGGCACAAGATAAACTCAATAAGCCAGTTATTGATCATTGGTGGCAAACCGAGACTGGTTGGCCTGTTGCAGCGAATTTGATGGGGGTTGATCCCATTGAAGTAAAAGCGGGATCGCCAGCACGTCCAGTACCGGGTTATCAAGTAGAGGTACTCGATGCCATGGGTGATGAAGTACCTGCTAATGAAAGCGGTAATGTGGTCATTAAGCTGCCATTGCCACCTGGTAATCTAAGTACCCTTTGGAATAATGATGCACGATATGTAGACAGTTATTTGTCGATGTATGAAGGGTACTATTTAACGGGTGATGCGGGTTACATTGATGAAGATGGTTACCTGTATATCATGAGCCGTATTGATGACATTATTAATGTCGCAGGGCACCGTTTATCGACTGGTCGCTTTGAAGAAGTGTTATGTCAGCATGATGCAGTGGCTGAAGCTGCGGTCATTGGGGTACAAGATAAGTTAAAAGGCCAAGTACCACTCGGGTTAGTGGTGCTTAAAAATGGCGTTAACTTATCAGATGAGCAACTTTACAAAGAGTTACTGGCTTTAGTACGCCATGAAATTGGCCCAGTCGCTTCTTTTAGATTAGTGAGTGCAGTACAAAAGTTACCTAAAACTCGTTCAGGAAAAATATTACGTGCCACCATGCGTAAAATCGCTGATAACAACGAATATACTGTGCCAGCGACCATTGAAGATCCAATGACATTAGATATTGTTCGCACTGCGTTAACTAAGATGGGGTATGCTGATTCGCTTACCAAAGAGCTTACTGTGTAGTTTGTTAGTGTTATTGAAAGCGAGCCAAATGGCTCGTTTTTTATTGCCTTTAAAATAATGATTCGATATGAACTAGGTCGTCATGCGTTAAAACGGGACTGGATTACAGCGATAATTGGTCTAAAATGGGAGTTACATGCTGATTTATAGTGTTATTTAATCAAATTGAACTGTTTTTAATTTATAATCTTTGGGTGTCATTTAGCAATGATGCAGTCAAGGTAGGCAGATTACATTGTCGAGTAGCAACTAAGTTAGTGATGCAAATAAGTGTTAACCAGTAAATATGATAAAGGTTTGATCAACGTATATGAATAATATTAAAGAATTACCTGAAAAGATTAATACTAAAACCAGCCGATTATTTTGGTTAACCGTTTTTACTGGTGGGATATATCCGATAATTTGGTTATTTGCTAAGTATCCCAAAATGGACGAGATTACTTCAATTCGCACCGCTGATGATTCGTTTATTATTGCGATAGCAGTTTGCTTTGGTTTTGGTGGTGTGTTGTCACACAGTGACTTTGGTTTGATGAGTGCTATCGGCAGTTTATTACTTTTTGGCGCTTTCTTTTTATATGTATTTTGGTCATTTAGAGCGCGAGCGGCATTGCAAGATTATGCCCACGTGAATTTCGGCATTGATTTGAAAATGAATAAAATTCTCACAGTCGTGTTTAACATTTTTTATATCAATTACTGCATTAATCAACTGCCTGAAGAACAACAAAAAGGTCATCCAACTTACGGTAAAGGTTCAATCAATATTACTGAACTTAAGTAAGCGACTTTGTCGCCCTATACTCATTAGACAGGCGCGAGACGAGCACAAAAAAGAGAAGCTTAATGCTTCTCTTTTTTATGCAGAGCCGTAATTTAAGATGATACGGTATCAAAATATTTATTGAACAATTTTACTGTCTTTTGGTTTGATGCTTGTTCGATTTGTTGTTTTTTAACTCATTTTGCGTAGCATTTTATCTGGCAGTACTCTTAAAATAAGTTGGATAAATGCCCATGGGTAACTCGGCACATAACAGTTAGCCGGCTCTTTATTGATGGCCTTAACCATTGCTCGACAACCGGTTTCTGCATCAACCATAAATGGCGCGCCATCAGCGTGATCGTTAATCTCAGTTTTAATGTATCCTGGATGCACACAAGTAACCGCTATTGGTGTATTCATAACATCGAGTCGGATCCCTTCGGTTAACGAAGTCAGTCCAGCTTTAGTCGCGGCGTAAACCGTCATCGCGCGCCTGAAACCGCGCAGAGCACTAATTGATGAAACGGTGACCAGATGCCCTGCATTTTGTTGTCGGAAAATTTTCATTGCTGCTTCACACTGAGCTAATGCTGCAACAAAATTGGTTTGGGCAGTCTGTTTATTGGCTTCAAAAAGCCCAGTGCCGATAGAGCCACCTTTACCCATGCCTGCATTAACAATAACCCTGTCGACATTGCCCATTAGCTCTTTGAATTGGTCAAACACGTCAAATACTTGTTGATGATCGTTAACGTCTAAGGCTAGTAACCAGACTTTGACATTGGGATAAGTGTCGTTGATTTGGGCTTTTAATGCTTCTAAACGATCGGTCCGCCTTGCGCACAAACCTAAGTTAGCGCCTTGTTTCGCGAACTCAAGTGCCATACCTTGGCCTAGCCCTGAACTGGCGCCAGTAATAATAATATTTTGTCTAAACATCTTGATTCCATTCTTCGCAATCTAGTGATAAAAGCCTGTTTTAGGAGGGTTTTAGTCTTTTTTAGTTTGTTGATTATCTTGCGGGGAACAGCGCTATGTGTCAAATAGGCGGATTTAAGGCAATAAAAACGCCAACTAAGTTAGCCTAGTTGGCGTGGTATAACTGGGTGCATGCGTTATGAATTTATTGCGATTAACGCGATAATTGGCAAGCTTTAATACAGCCATTGGCACCCGTAGCAATCAGCTCTGCTATCTTATTTTTAACGCAGTTTGATAACTTGCGCTCAGTTTTACGAGTTTGCATATACAGCGTCATATTGGGCTTGTTGCGCATTAACTCAGCGCGCTCTGTTTGCGGCACGATTTGCGCGCGTAAAGCATCGTCATTAGTTAAATAATCAACCGCACCTTGAGAAACCACTAGCGTGATGGCATCTGTGCCAGTTAAAAAGTCGTAAATCTCATTTAAATTATTGGTTTTTGCTGCGACTTTTAATTCTCGCATTCTGCCGTCAGCAAACTGCTTTAACGGCGTGGCTTCAAGCTCGCTGTTGAAGTGCATTACTTCCGTTAAAATGACAGGGTAGTTTAATACGCGATCTAAAAGGGGTTTATAGATTTCATCCCAAATGGGGTGATCATGTTTAGCGACGACAAAAGTGTCTGTTACTTCACAAATCTTTTGGCTTTGAATACCAACATGAATAGACGGATTACAGCTAATAACCATATCGCACTGGCTATTTAACAGCATTTCTTCATCATTTGAGCCATTGTCTTGCAGTACTGCAGACTTGACACATGCACTGCCGCAATGGTTCTCACATTGGCAGTTATAAAGCTTTCTTAATACGCCATTGGTAAAACCTGATGGAGCTTTAATAATAATGTCACTGTCTAAGCTTTCAACGCTTTTATTAATCTCTTGGGCAAGGTCGATGTGGTTTATTTCAATTTTTTTTAATATTGGATATAAGCGCTGTGACTTATCGGTAATTTCTAATCCTGACACTCTTTTTACAAACAAAGGATCATCAAAAGCTTCTCTGAGCCTTGATAAACAGCGGCTGATTTTTGATTGAGGGACGCTAAATGACTCAGCTGTTAATTTTCCGCTTTGGAATTCATATAGCCTTAAAAAAACTAATAAGGTCATGTAGTCGAGGTTTAGTAACCTTTCTTGTGTTGTTGTAGGGTTCATTATGCACGCTTATTATGGATTAACCTTGTTAGTAATGTACCAATTTAGAGGTAACTGAGCAGAGAGCGTTGTAATAATTTATACCTTAATCACGCTTTTGTATGATTTATACTATCGAACTGTTAACTCACGATAATTAAAAGGAAAATCATCCTAAAGTTTATTTTGTATACTGAGTGAAATAGTGAATTTCAATATGTTATATGAGTAACAGAGAATCTTGCCTTAAACTGGCTTTTGAAATTTAACTTTTAAACTCATTCTTGAACCTGATGATAACGTTGCAGGTAAAAGAAAATGCCAATCTTTAGATTGGCATTGTTAAATTTTATCCTTCAACTCATTAATGAATAATGAGTTTACGCTGACCATTCAAAAGGATCATGATCCGCTAGCACTTTGGCATAGGTTGTTGTCATGGTTTTGATAGAAAAAAAGTAACCCTCACTTTTAGTCTCATAGGATTGAGCATCCAGCTGAAAATGAATATCTTCACATCCTGCTGTTTGATCAAACCTCTCTATCAAGCCTACTAACGCTGAATGCTCAAGGTTATAGGGTGGATGGGTGAAATTTGATGCCGCGACTAATTCACCCATTGAAGAGTAACGGCGAATATAGTCCGCCATAGTTTCAATTAACTTACCGTCTTTAACACCCACCCACTGAGTAGCATAGCTGCGGACAATGAACTTTTTAGAATAAAAGTAATGTTCAGTTTCTGCAGCAATGATGGCGATATCTTGATATTGACTATCTTCAATCAGGGCTTGATGTGCGACTTTTACATCTTCAATTTCAAGATCAAGTCCAGCAACGGCAATGACCTGTTCGGCCGTCACAAGACGACCGTCCTTACTGAGTAAACGAATATAATCGACTAGTTCAATCATGAAATAACCACCTTTCTTTATTACTAACTAATCAATGCTTAAGCTGGTAGCAAGGCTAAACTTTCTAGTTTATCTGCGACATAGCCCAGTTTGAACTTCTCTAAGGTGGCACGTGTAGGCACGCCTGTGTCTTTATCCCAACCCATTTCGGCATAGAACATGTCTAAACCTATTTGGATATCGTCGCGATCCATTTTAATCGTGCCTTCATCGCCAAAGTTCATGTCATGATCTAAATCGTAAACCCATTCAGATAAGACATCATGTTTTTCACGTTGATTTGGCTCATTCATTTGCAACACTGTTAATGCTCGGTGCAGTTGCAGTACCGTTTCAGCTTTTGCATCAAGCTCTGCTTCAGAGGTCTCAATCCCTGTGACGAGACTGAACATTTGCGATTCAATTGAGCTATCACCAATGTAATCACGATTTACGTCAGGTGAAACCAATAGCGGGAACATCCAGTTACATAAAGTCAGTGAATCATGCAGTACGTTTTTCACTAAACACCATTTAGCAAACTTAGCTTTAGACGTGTTCATTTCAGTGTAATGTTTGACTGGGTCAAATGCACCGGGGCCCCACATTGATTCTGCGACTTCTGCAATTTTCGCCCAAGGAAGGCCACAATTGATTAAATTAATGTGTGAATGACATTGTGGATCACGGTTAAATACAGTGTTGAGCAGTGCGCCAACTTGTCCTGCAGACTCACTGGCATGATGTACACCACCAACCATTGAGCGATTGAATACTTTTACATGGGAATCTAAGAATACGCTATAGGTCTCACCGTAGAATTCATAACCTTCATCACTTTCAAGTGCAAATGTCAGTCCTGCCATTCTTGGTGATTCGACTTCGTTTAGAATATCTTCAATGTTATAAAGTTCACCATCATCGTTGATAAAATTATGTAAACCTTGGCCAAGCATACGGCCAAAAATGTTTGAGCCATTATAAGATGCACCATGAGCAATTCGAGTATAGTAATCTTGCATGAAGTGAGCATCTTGGTCAGCGTACTGGGCCCAATTAATCGCTGCATATTCTTCTGCAGGTAGAATTATTTTCCAAAAGTCGCGTGCGGTAAATTCACGCATGACATGAGAAAGCTGGCCATAGGCGCTCCAAATGCCATTATAATCCATATAATAAGCACCAACGGTTTGAATATCGGTGCGTTTCTCACCACTGCTTGGTTTACCCATTGAATACCATGGATCTAAGAAGCCCAAACATACATTTGTGATGTTTTCAGTTGGTAGTTTGTATTCGGTTTTCATTTTTGGGTTCTTGATTTCGCAGAAACAGCGAATAGGACAAGAATGACAGCCACCAGGACGTTTGAAGATTTTATTAGCTTCGTCGCGGCCAAAATACATTTCGGCCATTGAGCTGCGCATGCCCACTTTTTGGCGATCGTCCCATGGGGTTTCTTCTAATTCAATAGGGGTGTCAGCTGCGCCCCATTTTACGCCTGGCCCACCGCGCCAGCGGCTACCAGAAGAGCTATATTCTGCCCAAGATTGCGGTTGGTTAGGCACCACGCCGTTATTATTCGCGCCAATGATACCAAGAATATGATCATCTAATGCTCGCAGTTGCTCATTGGTTGTGGATTCAGCGATATCAACTGTGCCGGTACCAATAATACCAATTGCTTTTAATCTCTTAGAACCTAGAACTGAACCATGTCCACCAGCAGAGTGACCACCTTGGGTTTGAATTGTTGATTGGGCAACGAGGTTTTCACCGGCAGGACCAATTGCTGCCACTTGGGCTTGCTGTCCCATCATTTTGCTAACAGCAGCAAAAGTATCGAAAATTCCCACTCCCCATAAAGATTCTGCGGGTTCTAATGTTACCGTATCATCGACAATCTTTAACCAAACTGGCGTGTCTGATTTGCCTTCAACGATAATTGCATCGTAGCCTGCAAATTTAAGTTCGGGTGAGAAGTGCCCGCCAAAATGGCCGTCAGTAATTAAGTGATTACGAATAACAGGATTGCGTGAAGTAATAGTTGTTCTTGCTGAACAAATAGCACCAGAACCACTTAATGGTCCTGCTGAAATAACTAGTCTATTTTCTTCATCTGTTGCTTTAATACCATCAACATGATTATCCCATAATACTTTATAACCGATTCCCATTCCGCCAATATAATCGTGGTAGGTTTCTGTTGTTTCTTTAGTAATTACTTTTGTTGTTAAATTAACTCTTAAAACATAACCGGCCCAGCCGCCATATGTAGTAGTCATAATTATTCCTTTTAGTTTTTGTTTAAACTAATTCTAAATATTTTTCATGAAGCTCAACTTCAGCAACTGCTTCTTCCCAGGTGTAAAACTTAATGGCACCTGTAGGGCAAACTTGAGCGCAATTAGGGTTACCTTGGCAAAGGTCGCACTTAAGTGATTTACGCGTGGTTTTATCGATAGTAATGACTTGTTGGGGACATTTATCCGCGCAGTAACCACAGCCAACACATAAGTCATCATTGACTTCTCTTGCACCAGTTTCTTCATTGACTGATATGGCTTGTTGCGGACATACCGTCATGCAGACATCACATTGACGACAGGTAGACGGAACAATGGTGCTATCACCTTGTTCGCCACGCTGGTCTTCATAATTGGCTTGTACGCCATGAGGGCCAAAGTTTAAGTTTTTAGCGACTTTAATTCTTGAGGTGCTTGGGCTGACAGCTGATTTCCCGTGGCTCCAACTGCAAGCAATTTCGCAGCGACGACAACCGACACATAGCATTGGATTAACCACCATAAGGCCGCCGGGAAGAACTTCTACAATAGGGGTGTCAGCGTCATCACTGCTACCACACCCTGTTAGAAAACCAACTAATGTACCGCCGTATACTGTACCAACAGCAACTTTAGCGCCATTAGCAAGTAGTGCTCTCCTTGTAATCATATTTGTTTCCTCTTAATTATAAATATTGCTTTTATGTTTATATTTATAACTTAAGTATTGTTTAATTAAATTAAAAACAAGTTGACTATGATCACGTTTGTTTTCTTGTTTTGATTGGAAGTTACAATATATATCTCCCGTCACACTTTTAGGGCCTGTATTTCATTATTTGAAAATGGTAATTTTATTTGCTGTTTTATATTGGTTTGTGGATTCTGCTAGCTGGAATTTTGATTTTTAAAATATGCATTTTAATAAGTGAAACTTTAGGTTTTTTAATTATTATTTTTATATTTTAAATGGTTTCATGATTTTTATCACAATAAGATTTTAATAAATAAATAATGATTAATAAAAATAAAAATGCCATGGATTAATAAAAGGAATAACAATGATGAGCAGATTGTTAACTAGGAAATATAAGAAGTGGTTAACTCCACTTGTTCTAGTTCCAGTGGTCGCACTTACAGCATGTTCCGGTGATGACGGACATGATGGCGAAGATGGTGAGCCGGGTGACATCAATATTTCAATATCTTCAGCCCAGTCTTTAAAAGCTGAAATCGAAAAAGTGACTATTGATGATGCATTACAAGTTTCTTTTGAGTTTTACTTAAGTAATGTCAATGGCGTTGCTGTAAGTGGTCTAGCTGACTTAGATTCGATTCAAACATTAGGTGCGGGTATTGCCAAACTTGGCGATCAACAAAGACGTATTAGACCGTTAAATGAAGCTGACAGTGCCAGCGTGCAAAGTACGGCTGAAACGGATTTATCTCCACAATGGACCAGTTATATTAATAACGTGGTAGAGCCTGGAGAGGTTGCTGATAATGATTTAGAACCGGGCTGGGATAAAAATAAAGGCACGCAGTGGCAAGCAAGCATAGAGTCTACTTGTAAAGAAGCCTGTATTGAAGCCATAGGTAATGGTTTATATCGTTACACATTCTCGCAATCTTTAGACAGCTATTCGAATATTGATGGCATCAATACTGAGTACGTTGCTGAAAACATTCACCGTGTTTATTTAGAGTTGTTGCCTTATTCTGGGGCTACAATTGATACGATGTTGGTTAATACGACATTTGATTTTGATCCACAAACTGGCACAGCCGCTGCAGAAGCAGATAGCCGAGTGTTATTGGCTTCTGAGCAAAGCTGTTATCGCTGTCACACAGCCGATCTGTCTGCAGACAATAGCTTACTTATGCATGGTAGCAAGCGCTTCGATTATGAAGGCTGTGTAATGTGTCATACCAGTTATTCTGGTGACCCTGAAACAGGTGTAAGCATTGGTATGGCGAGCGTAGTGCATAAAATCCATAAGAGTGATTACTTAGTGATTGGCTATAAGGGCTCAGTTCATGACTACAGTGATTTATCTTACCCAGGTGATATGCATCAGTGTCAGCAATGTCATATTGAAGATGCTGCGCCTCAAGCGGATTTTTATCAATACCCAGGTCAAGAAACCTGCTTAAGTTGTCATGAGAAATATGCGCCAGAAGGCTGGAATGGCACCGCTGTTGGTTTATTCCATGATCGTGATGCATTTCCTGATGCGTGGGCAATGAGTTGTAGTGGTTGTCATCCTGATAGCAATAACCCATTAGGTTCAGCAATATTTCATAATGCCGCGGTCAGTGTGACGGATGCGTTAGCTGAGCAATATCAATTTGCTATTAGTGATAGTGTGATTGATGAATTGCAAGATACCTTAACGGCGACCTTAACCTTTAATCAATTAAGTGCTAATCCAGATGTCGATCCTGCAATTGATAACTTATGGATTGTCGCTTCAGGTAATGCGCAGCAAACAGTGATGCCTGAGAATAACGGCCAGCGAAAAGTGTGGGATATTGTATCTGGCGCTGATGATATTACGATGACTAGAGATGGCTCAGTGGTCACTATTATTGTTAAAAATGCTGGTGTTGCTGACTTTGATTTAGATTCAGTAGGCACTCTGTACGCTAAAGTGATGGCGTGTGGCGATAAATCTACTGGCCTTGTGGCTTCTTGTGACGCGCAAGATACTGATTCAAATATTGTGGTTGCAGAAGTTCCAGCCGATAGTGCTGTTGCATTAACGGCGAATGTGTCGGCTTATACAGAGTTGGTGAACAACCAAAAATGTGCCGCTTGTCATGATGACCAGTTCCAGCAACGTGTGAACGATGCCCACAGTAAAATTTCGACTCCTGGTAATGGTGCTACCTGCGGCGCATGTCACTCACCACAAGTTGCAACCACACTTGCTGATGGTAGTTGTCAAAGCTGTCACACCAATGACATGGTCAAGTATATGAATGCAACGCGCAAGCATACACCGGGTGATGCCAATGTGAAGGCGTTCAGAACCATCAGTAACAGCTTAGGTTATCGTGAATTAGTGCATTCTTTACATGCTAATACTCGTACAACCGTAGGTTACAGTGGTAGCGAGCGAGAGGATATGACTTATCCTGCTGCAGCGAATGACTGTCAGGCTTGTCATGATGAAGGCCAGCTGACTATGGATACTCTGTCTGCGCAAAGTTCAGTTATTGTCGCGACGCCGAATGCGACAATGACGGGTGAAGTGGCTGAGTATTCTCCAACTGTCGCAGTTTGTGCTGCATGTCATAACAATGAAGCTAGTTGGGCTGCCCATGCTCAAAGTTATGGTGGGGTGTTCCAACAAGATGCGAGTTCAGGTGCGATATATCAACCTGGAGATGAATCTTGTCATACTTGTCATGGCGAAGGTAAAGGCTTTGGCATTGATGTGATGCACGGCTTTAATTAACCTAAAGCCCTAGCGTTATATTGATAGAAGGTTGTTTGAGTAAAGTCAGTCCGATTTACTTGAACAACCTTTTTTATTAAGACATTTTATCAGTGCCTTATTGAACATTGTTAATGCTCGTCCGATTTATCCGCACTTCTGTTTGTATCTAACATCTATTTGTATTCAACACATATGAATATCCAAAAATTGTATTTAAACGGCTTAGTCATAATTTACATTAAGAAGGGTATGTCATAACTGATTGTGTTTATTAGTTAAAACTTGTTTATTTCTCTGCCTTCCAATTTATGCAATAGAGTGTGCACATTTTGCGACTGTAATTTTGTTACATAAATCCGTATAATCCCCCTTCAAATGGATTCGCTACGCGCGATTAATCTCTGTGACCTTTGGAAAATAATAATGAATACCCAACCATTCCGTTCAGACATCGGCGTTATCGGCCTCGGTGTGATGGGCAAGAATCTCGCGTTAAACATAGCTGATAATGGCTACCAGGTAGCCGCTTTCGATCTTGACAGTGAAAAAGTTAATGCTGCTATTAATCAAGAAACAGCAGAAAGAAAAGCTGATAAAGCACCCCGAATGCTTGGCTGTAATAATCTTACTGAAATGCTCGCATCATTAGTAAAACCTCGTGTCATCGTGTTATCTGTTCCTGCTGGTGGCCCAGTTGATGGTGTGTGTAATGCACTGATTGATGCCGGTATTGAAACTGACGACATCATTGTCGATACAGGTAACAGTTTATGGACTGATACTGTAGAACGTGAAGCACGTTTTAAAGGCAAATTTGTGTTCTTTAGTTCAGCGGTTTCAGGTGGTGAAGTTGGGGCGCGTTTTGGCCCGTCATTGATGCCAAGTGGTAATAAAGATGCATGGCAATACGTTGCACCTGTCTGGAAAGCGATGGCAGCGAAAGTCGATCCAGAAACAGGGTTACCAATAGAGCGCTTTGAGCCAGGAAACCCTGTTATTGAAGGCGAGCCATGTACTACTTATATTGGCCCTGCGGGTTCTGGTCATTATGTGAAAATGGTACATAACGGTATTGAATACGCGGATATGCAATTAATCTGCGAAGCTTACCAATTACTTCATGATGGCTTAGGATTATCGGCTCATGAAATTGGTGATATTTTTCATGGTTGGAATCAAGGCAGCTTAAACAGCTACTTGATGGAAATCAGCGCTGAAGTATTACAACAAGACGATCCATTAACTGGTAAGCCGTTAGTGGAAATGATCTTAGATAAAGCAGGCCAAAAAGGAACAGGCTTGTGGACTGCGGTAAGCAGTTTACAAATTGGCTGCCCAGCACCAACCATTGCTGAAGCCGTGTATGCGCGAGCTGTCAGTACCCAAAAAGGCTTGCGAGTTGACTTAAGCACTAAGCTTGCAGGCCCAGCTAAGGTTACGTTAACTGATGCAGAGAAAGCCGAGTTTATTGCTAATCTTGAGGATGCATTATATTGCGCCAAAGTCTGTTGTTATGCCCAAGGCTTCCAATTAATGGCGATGGCTGCAAAAGAGCAAAATTGGTCTTTAGATTTTGCTGAAATTGCTAAGATCTGGCGCGCAGGATGTATCATTCGCGCGACGTTCTTGCAGTCTATTACCAAAGCTTACCAAGACGATGCCGAGCTTGCGAATCTTCTGATGGCTAAAACCTTCAGTGATAGTTTATCTGCTAAGCACATGAATTGGCGTAAAACAGTTGCAGCATCAGTTATGCAAGGCATTCCTGCGCCGTGTATTAGTTCTGCAGTGGCATATTACGATAGCTATCGCAGTGAAACGCTACCAGCTAATTTACTACAAGGTCAGCGAGACTTTTTCGGTGCACACACCTTTGAACGCACTGATAAACCTGCTGGCGAGAAGTACCATTTAGATTGGAGTGCAAAAGAGCGCACATTGTCTAAGGTGTAATCATAAGCAGCTAATTTTGTCGCTTTAAATAAAAGCACTTCTCCGCGAGAAGTGCTTTTTTGTTATCTGTAAGCCCAGTCGTTTTATAATGACTATCTTATGACAACTTAAATAAGGTTTTATTGACATTAAAATATGCAATCTATCTATGACAAAACTTTTTTTGATAAAATTAGTCTCTAATAAAGACTCATTCGTATTTGGTCTAATTTTATATTAACTATTAGTCTTATTTTTTATATTAATAGCAATATTCATGTTTCTCTGTAGTTAACAACCTTGTAACTGAGCCAACTCTAATATAGGTTAAATAAGATACTAATAAAGATGAGGGAGTATGCATGCCAACGAAAACGGATAAGAAAAAAAGACTAGTAGAAGCCATTGAAACTCTTACTTCCGAATATGATAAATATTCTCAAGCCGCTGTAAAACAACTGCCCGCGTTAGAAACCAAGAATAATGAGTCTCTTGAAAAGTTATTAGAAGTGGTATTATTGCGCGAATCACTGAGTCAGAGAACCACTAATAAAGCACCAGCATCAGTAAAGCTAAGAGCTTCAATTGCCGATGTTATTTTGCTCAATGATGACTTTGACAGGAAGTTGATTTCAGCTAATGCCGCTGCTGCCGCAGAAGCCAGTTAACTATTTTAACGTCAAAGTCTTTAATCGGTTCTGAGTGTCATCAATAACAGTAAATAATTTTTTGAGACTGTATTGAAGCTAATTAATAAAAGTATTTCTTTTTGAAAAATACTTTATGGTAATTAGTGTGAAGATTGAATTTTAACATAAATAATAAAGGCTTCTCATTAGAAGCCTTTATGTTGTGATATTTACGCTAAGGTAATGACTAAACCAAGGCTGAATAAGAAACTAAATATCATAGTTAATTTGGCGGTTCGACCTAAGATTGGGTTAAGGGCTTCGCCACTGGTATTACTGAATTCACCGCTAAGTTGACGGGCGTACACTAATGCTAGTCCTGCAAGCAATACTGGGATTCCAGGCAAGTAACCCATCAAGAAACCACCAATAATGATCCCGAATGGTAAATACACTAATGCCTGGTAAAGCACGCGAGCTTGAGCCTGACCTATACGAACGGCAAGAGTATTTTTACCGGCCTTAGTGTCAGTTTGAATATCTCGGGTGTTATTTACTAGCATAATCGCTGCGTTAAACATGCCGATGGCACTACCTAACAGCCAAGCACTGATGCTAGTGTCGCCAGCTTGAATATAGTAACTTCCCACGACCGCTACCAGCCCAAAGAATACAAATGCAGCCACTTCACCTAATCCATGAGAGGCGAGAGGGTAAGGACCGCCGCTATAACAAACTGCCCCCAATAACGCAGCTACAGCCAAAACTGCGATCGGCCAACCACCATGTACTATCAATGCAGAACCCACGATGAGTGCGAGTACGAGACATAAAATCATGGCATTACGCACGCTATTAGGTGAAATCATACCGCTTTGGGTTACACGGACTGGACCCACACGCTCGTCGGTATCAATACCGTTTTTAAAGTCGAAATAATCATTGGCTAAGTTAACGGCTATTTGTAATAAAATAGCGCACAGCATTGAGATACAAGCAATTGTAAAGCTGAACTGCTCTAAGTGTAGGGCTAAAATATTACCAATTAATAAAGGACCTATTGCAGCAGGTAGTGTGCGAGGTCTGATAGCTAAAATCCAAGATTGCATATATTTAGGGCTTCAGGGTGTCGAGTTAAATTAGGATAGCCTAATAGCATAGCAATTTTTTGGAATTAAGTAAGCGGCTATGATCGCGCTATGAAGTAAAAAGTTGTTGTTATTTTTGCTTAATTTTATCAAATTTTGTTTATATATGAGTAAATTCTAGAATATTTTTACTAATGATGTGTGGTTCTAAGGTAACCTAAGGATATTGAGTTTGGCAGAGCCGCTAGGATAATTATGAGCCAAGTATTAAACGATTTACTTTCATTGCTCTCATTAGAGCAAATAGAACTAGGCCTGTTTCGTGGTCAAAGCCAAGATTTAGGCTTTGGGCATGTATTTGGCGGTCAAGTGATGGGGCAAGCATTAAGTGCTGCAAAACAAACGGTAAGTGAAGATAGACAAGTACACTCTTTGCATTCTTATTTTTTGCGCGCTGGCGATGAAAAGCTACCGATTGTTTATGATGTTGAGAACATGCGTGATGGTGGCAGTTTCAGTGCCAGACGGGTTAAAGCCATTCAAAAAGGGCGTCCAATTTTTTACATGACTTGTTCTTTTCAAGCACCAGAAGAAGGTTACGATCACCAAGCGGAGATGCCTGTTGTTGCTGGGCCTGAAGGGTTATTGAATCAGCAAGAGCTGGCACTCACTATGCGCGATAAAGTACCAGCAAAAATACTTGAAAAGTTTATGGCTGATTCACCGATTGAGATGCGTTTAGTCAATCCTATTCATCCTATCGCACCCGACTCAACAGAGCCGAAGCGCTATGTGTGGATGAGAGCGAATGGTAACATTCCGAGCGATCATAGTGTGCAAGAGTATCTGTTAGCTTACGCTTCTGATTTCAACTTCTTAGTGACAGCGGCGCAGCCACATGGCGTATCATTTCTAACTCCAGGTGTAAGAATGGCAACCATAGATCATGCAATGTGGTTTCACCGTCCATTTAATTTTTCCGATTGGTTGCTTTATAGTGTTGAAAGTACCAATGCTAGTGGTGGTCGTGGTTTTGTTAAAGGACAGTTTTTTGATCAACAAGGGCGTTTGGTTGCATCTGCTACCCAAGAAGGCCTACTAAGAATGACAAAAGGGTAAAAAGTATGAAATATGGTTTTAAAGCGCTGCTTTTAGGATGCATGACATTGATGCTGACAGCATGTGTCACTGTTACGCCTGATGAGCCAGTAATCATTAATGGTTATGCAGGCTACTTAGAGAAAATTACGCTGCCACAGAACTGTAAAATTAATATCGCGATTATTGGTTTGAATACCCCAGGTTTGATTATTTCACAAAAAACCTTTGATATTGCCCGCGCACCAGTACCGTTTAAGTTTACTTTACCGGCTGACAGTATTGATAACGATATTGAATATGGCGTGGTTGCGATGATCATGTATCAAGATAGACCGATTTTTCAAACTTACGAAAAATTCCCAGTGATTAATAATGATAAGTTCACCACCGAAGTTATTATGAAAAAAGTTGAGCGTTAGTTTCGTTCCAGCTCTTAGCTAAACCTCAAAAATGTAGAGTACGTCTTAATGTTTATTCTTTGGAATTAAGACGTAACTCACATCTTCCAAAGTCGTGAATTGCATAAGTTGTATATCACGCAATAATCAAATTTCATTTCTTTTTATTCGAGGCTTAAGTTGTGCCTGAATTGCGTGCGGTAAATGAAGTTGATCAATCAAGATCTGAGCTTCGCCTTATCTGGGCTTTGTGTTTAGCCTCTATTGTTGTTTATATCAATTTATATGCTGTGCAAGGCATGTTGCCATCCATTGCTGAGCATTTTGATGTTACAGGCGCCAATGCGACGTTAATTCTTTCTGTGACGAGCTTCTCTCTTGCCTTTTCTTTATTAATTTATGCCGTGATCTCAGATCGTATTGGCCGTTTGGCGCCGATAATGGTCAGCTTATGGTTGTTAGTCGCGTCTAACATTTTACTTATTTACGCAAAAGATTTTGATGCTTTGCTAATGGTGAGGTTATTACAAGGGGTTTTGTTAGCCGCAGTACCTGCTATTGCGATGGCATATTTTAAAGATCAATTACCAGCGAGCTTTTTATTAAAGGCTGCTGCTATTTATATTATGGCCAATAGCTTAGGCGGTATTGGTGGCAGATTAATGGGAGGCTTACTGTCGCAATATTGCACATGGGAGCAAGCAATGGCGGTCAATTTCGCCGTGACTTTAGTGGGTATTTCCATTGTGACCTATCTGCTTCCAAGAAGAGAACTAAAGCCAGAAAAAACACAAACCTCAATCGGTGTGCTTGCGAAAATCAAGCAAGACGTGGGTGGTTTTATATACCACTTAACCGATAATCAAATGCGTTTAGTTTATGCCATTGGCGGGCTGGCATTTATGATGATGGTAAACCAGTTTAGCTTTATCCAGCTGCACTTAATGGATGAACCTTATCGCTTTAGTCGTTTTGCTGCTACGTTAATTTTTCTTTGTTATTTGAGTGGTACATTAACGTCTTACTTTTCTGCTAAGTGGGTAGTAAAGTTTGGTGCACTTCGTTTATTTAAAGGTGCATTACTCGTCATGCTGGTGGGGACGTTATTAACCTTAATAGATACCTTACCTGCGATTATAATTGGTTTTTTACTGACAGCCAGTGGGTTTTTCTTAACTCATAGTTGTTGTAATTCATTTGTAGCTATCAGAGCGTCTACTCATCGAGCAAAAGCAACCTCGCTCTACCTTTGTAGTTATTATCTTGGTGCGGCGCTTGGAGGGCCTTATTTGATGCTATTTTGGCACCAGTTAGAATGGCAAGGTGTTGTTATCGGATGTTGTGGGCTTATTTCATTACTCTGTGTCGCAATTATGCGCCTAACTTATCATCAATCAAAGGCTGATGACTTAGCAGCACGAAGCTAAGGGATATTAAAAAGTTTATATGAGAGGCCAATAGGCCTCTTTTTTTGTGCCTGCTTTTTATCGCATGTGAACAAAACAGTTTTATAAGTGATTTTTAACCAAAGAGTTTGTTTCGTGTTTATGCTCTCTCATTTTTATCTAAGTGGATTAAAGCTTTAACTGCACTCATGAACTGCACTAAAGGTGCACTTTTTACTTTATCCTTAATTCCACGTGCTACGTCAAGAATGGGCTACAAATGAGCCTAACTTGGAACCTTAGATGGACATGAAAATCAATGAACTACTCTTAAAGTCATTTTATCTTGAGGCTGAAGATTAAATATTGTTAGTGACATGCAGCAAGTTGAATTTCATCTTGGATTGAAACTTAGACTTGTATAGTTAGAAAAGATAATTAGGAGATGATTGGGTATTAAGCCACAACAACATTAGCATTTAGCTAGCTTTAACATACTTGGAAACTGGTTTGTTGGTCGTTGTCAGCTAAATTTTAGACATAAAAAAACCACAATTAAGTGGCTTTAATAACTCTTAAAAAAAGAGAGTGGTATCCCCTAGGGGATTCGAAC
Source organism: Shewanella sp. 2_MG-2023 (assembly GCF_030548905.1). Lineage (NCBI taxonomy): Bacteria > Pseudomonadati > Pseudomonadota > Gammaproteobacteria > Alteromonadales > Shewanellaceae > Shewanella > Shewanella sp. 2_MG-2023. Next base: position 51 of record NZ_JAUOSO010000027.1, on the reverse strand, counting down.
CCCTGTTACCGCCGTGAAAGGGCGGTGTCCTAGGCCTCTAGACGAAGGGGA
>NZ_JAUOSO010000026.1:0-44737 GCF_030548905.1 Shewanella sp. 2_MG-2023 | reverse complement strand
GTCGATTAGCTCAGCTGGGAGAGCACCTCCCTTACAAGGAGGGGGTCACTGGTTCGAGCCCAGTATCGACCACCATTTCTTTTTTATTCCTGTTTTACCTATCTAAAAATTTTTCATTTCAAATATTAAATTCGTACTTTAAAGTCGTTGTGTTTTCTTTACTTACTTCATAAATCTAAGTCTATTTTTGTCTCTGTCTCTATTTCTATTTCTATTTCTATTTCTATTTCTAATTCCTTCTACATCTCTGACCTTTTTTGTGGAATGCTCAGTTTTCGCAGGTAACCCAATACATGTGTGATTGACTGGGTTCGTTTAATTAGAGCTTGATCAAACCACTAAAAAAGCCGCTCAACATGCATTGAACGGCTTAGTAGGGGAAAACGAATCGTTATTTTATTAAGCGATTAATCTATACCGAGGAAGCCACCTGTTTGGTGTGCCCATAACTGCGCATAAATACCCCCCGACTTTATCAATTCCTGGTGCGTACCTTGTTCAACTATCTTGCCCTTGTCCAAGACAATTAACCTGTCCATTGCTGCGATGGTTGATAAACGATGGGCAATGGCAATCACAGTTTTACCTTGCATTAATTCATATAAACTTTCCTGAATCGCTGCTTCTACTTCAGAATCGAGAGCTGATGTTGCCTCATCGAGTAACAAAATTGGCGCGTTTTTAAGCAGCACACGGGCAATCGCGATACGTTGGCGTTGACCACCTGATAATTTAACACCGCGCTCGCCGACCTGTGCATCAAGCCCAGTATTACCAAAGGGATCTGATAAGTCTTTAATGAACTCACTGGCTTGAGCCTGTTCAATTGCCGCCAGTAATTGCTCATCTGACGCTGTTGGATCGCCATAAAGGATGTTTTCACGAATGGAGCGATGCAGTAATGAGGTATCTTGAGTCACCATGCCAATCATTGAGCGCAAAGAGTCCTGAGTGACATCGGTGATCTTTTGGTCATCAATTGCAACGTGGCCTTTTTCTACATCATGAAATCGCATTAGCAAATTTACCAATGTAGATTTACCTGCGCCAGAGCGGCCGACTAAACCGACTTTCTCGCCCGCTTTGATGTTCAAGTTCAAGTCGTTAATGACACCAGATGCTTCACCATAATTAAAACTGACATCATTGAAATCAATTTTACCATTGTCTACAACGATATCTTTCGCATCTGTTTTATCTTCAATTTCAATCGGTTTTGATAAGGTGTTCATCCCATCTGTTACTGTACCTATGTTCTCGAACAGTGAGCTGATTTCCCACATGATCCATTGAGACATGCCATTAAGGCGCAATGCCAAGCTGACAGCGATAGCAATCGCACCCACAGTGATGGCGTTATCTGCCCATAACCAAATTGATACTGCCGCAATGGTAAATGCCAACAAATAGTTAATTGCTTGAACCAGCACGTTAATGATAGTTACTAGACGCATTTGACCATACACAGTCTGTAAAAAGCCCATCATGCTGTCTTGGGCGTAATCTGCTTCTTGTTTGGTGTGCGAGAATAACTTTACGGTTGAAATATTGGTGTAACTGTCAACAATTCGTCCTGTCATGGTCGAGCGTGCATCAGCTTGCTTAGTAGAAATCGCTTTTAATTTCGGCACGAGTTTCCACTGAATAGCAACATAAGCAAATAACCACACTAGCATCGGTAGCATTAAACGCACATCAGCACTGGCAATCATCACTAGCATTGAGGTGAAATAAATAATGATGTACATCAGTACATCAAGCAATTTCATCACGGTTTCTCTGACAGCTAGTGAGGTTTGCATGACTTTGGTGGCAATACGTCCGGCAAAGTCGTCCTGATAGAACGAAACGCTTTGTTTAAGCAAATAACGGTGTGCTTGCCAGCGTATCGCCATCGGGTAGTTACCCAAGAGTGTCTGATGAACAATAGAAGCATGCAGCCAGACCAATGCAGGGATCACCACTAAGACAATTACGGACATACCAATGAGGGTGTTCCCTTCATCCTGCCATAATGTCTCAGGGTTTTTAGTGACTAACCAGTCTACTAATTTGCCCATAAAACCAAATAATGACACCTCTAAAATGGCCAAAATAGCGGTTAATATCGACATAATGATTAGATGCTTTTCAAACCCGCGAGTGTAATGACGGCAGAAAGCATATACGCCTTTAGGGGCTTGCGACGGCTCTTCTTGAGGAAGGGGATTGGTTAACGATTCGAAAAATTTAAACATCAACAGCTCAAACAAATATTAGTTAACGATAGGATACCGTAACTTGTGAACGAAGTGTTGAATTGATTATGACAATTGATGTCAGCATTAAATCTACATTGAGTTCCGCTTTCCGCTAGTGAGTGGCGACAACTTTGGTTAAAGTAGATTCACATTTTAAGATTGTGAGTTAGTTTACGCCGCCATGAAAACTATTAATAAAACGGATACCCATCAATCAAACGAGATGCCAGTGGGTTTGTCTTCGCTTGCTTACAATCATTGCCATTTACCTGATGATACCTGCAGACAAGCAAGACTAAGTCGAGATGCACGTTTTGATGGCCGATTTTTCATTGGGGTTAAAACCACAGGTATCTTTTGTCGCTCAATTTGTCCAGCATCGCCGCCAAAAGAGCAAAATGTGATTTATTTTGATTCAGCGATCAAAGCTGCAGAAGCAGGGCTTAGACCTTGTTTACGCTGCAGGCCTGACAGTGCGCCGCAATCTAACGCTTGGAAAGGCACCAACACCAGTTTACTGCGGGCCATTAGCTTGATTGATGCAGGGTGTTTAAGTGGTGAGAATGCAGAATCTTTAACCCAATTGTCTGCACGTCTTGGCATAAGTTCTCGCTATTTGAGTCAATTATTTAACAAACAACTTGGAACATCGCCCAAAAAATATGCTCTATACCGCCAGTTAATGTTTGCTAAACAATTATTGCATCAAACACAGCTACCTATTACTGATGTGGCCATGGCGGCAGGTTTCAATAGTATTAGACGATTTAATGAAGTGTTTAAAGCGCAACTGCAACTGACGCCATCTCAATTAAGGCGTTCACCGTCTGCTAAAACGAATACTAATCCTATTGCCAGGAAAGGGATTAAAAACAAACCAGCTCTTGATACACATGCCAGTTTCTCCCATGGGATTAACTTATTGCTGGATTACCGTCCGCCATTTTTATGGTCTGATTTATGGGCATTTTACAAAGTTCGCGCGGTTGAAGGTATGGAGTGGCTTGATGAACAGTCGCTCATATATGGACGTAGTTTTTCACTGGATTTTGATGATATTTCAATTAGAGGCACATTTGAAATCTCAGAAGTTAACGCAAAAAACCAGTTGTTACTGAATGTGCAATTCGAACGTGAGCAAGATATTGGCTATTTATTTCAAGTTGTTCAATATGTAAGAAAAATATTAGATTTAGACGCTGATATGGATGTAATAGAAGCTTCTTTTTCTCCATTAGTGTCTATGGGGATGCATGTATCATCTGGCCTTAGGATCCCCGCGGCAGCATCAGTTTTTGAGGCGGGTTGCCGAGCTGTGTTAGGGCAGCAGGTGAGCGTCATTCAGGCGAGTAAATTGCTTAATGTGCTAGCAGTAAATTACGGCGATAAAGCAGTCATAGGCCAGCGAGAAGTGCTGTTTTTTCCTAAAGCTGAACAGGTTGCCACAGCAGGACTTGATGAGTTTAAAATGCCTGGCGCCAGAAAACGTGCATTAAACGGCTTAGGTCAATTCGTTGCTGATAACCCGTTAGCCTCACCCGAAGCCTGGATTGAGGTGAAAGGCATAGGCCCGTGGACGATTGCTTACGCCAGAATGCGCGGAGAAAGTGACCCTAATATCTTTTTAGGTGGCGATTTAGTGATTAAAAATAGACTTAAAGCACTCATAGCAAAGCAAGACATTACTTTAGGAACTACGACAGACTTCACATCTAAATATTATCAACAGCTTGTAGAGAAAATCAGTCAGCAAGTCAGCCCTTGGGGCAGTTATTTAACCTTTCAATTATGGAAAAATGATGAAAATTAATAATCAACCGCCAGTGTTTCAACAGGTTATTGCTAGTCCTGTGGGCTATCTGAAACTACAAGCATCAACGCATGGGCTGACTCACTTACAAGTGGTCGCTGAATCAACCACACTGGATGCGTTATCTCAGGCGGACTCAGGAGAGGTCAATCAAGCGAAAGCTTTTGTTATTCAAGCTATTGAAGAATTACGCGAGTATTTTTCTGGTGAAAGGCAAGATTTTGATGTCAAATTAGCAGCCAAAGGAACTGAGTTTCAGCAGCAAGTTTGGCAAGCATTAAAGGCGCTGCCCTTTGGCGATATTTGTAGTTATGCGGCCATTGCCGATACGATTAAGCGCCCCAAAGCGGTTAGGGCTGTTGGCGCCGCAAATGGCGCAAACCCAATTGCGATAATTGTGCCTTGTCATCGAGTGATTGGCAAAGATGGCAGCTTAACGGGTTATGCTTACGGACTTGAAATGAAGCAATTTTTATTGAACTTGGAAGGGGTCAACTTGTAAAAGATGGATTCACTAAGATTAAGCTAAGAGCGAATGAAGTCATTCATTAAATATTAGCGAGCTATTGATGAGGGGATTTCTTTAGTTTTAATCATTTCTAATCTAGCTTGAGTCCACTTTTTAGCTGCTATGTATCATTTAGCTTATTAAATGCGCATAGCATGCGCAATATCGCTAACTTAACCTGCTCAAATAAGCTAAAATACTCTCAAAGCTATATCCAATTTCTATTTTATTTGAGCATCCATAATTAATGACATCAGCTAACAACTCTCCTGTTACTTCGCAGACAAGTGCAACATCTTTTGCCGAACTTGGCCTTATTGCACCTATTAACAATCGTCTTGCGGAAATGGAATATAAAACGCCAACACCTATTCAGGAACAGGCTATTCCGAGTGTTATTGCAGGAAAAGATCTATTAGCTGGCGCCAATACGGGTTCAGGTAAAACTGCTACATTTGTTTTACCTATTCTGCAAAAGATCCATCAAGCCCAACAAGGTGCTAAAAAAGATAAAGGCAACTTTGTTTCGGCATTAGTGCTAGTGCCTACACGAGAGCTTGCAAAACAAGTTGCTGACAGTGTGAAGTCTTATGCTGTTCATTTTAATGGTGCAATTAAATCAACAGCCGTGTTTGGTGGTGTATCAGCCAATACGCAAATGTTAGCGCTACGTGGCGGCACAGATGTCTTAGTGGCAACTCCTGGGCGTTTACTTGATTTGATTTCGAGCAATGCGATTAAGTTAGATAAAGTTGAAACCTTAGTGCTTGATGAAGCTGACCGAATGCTGAGTCTTGGCTTTACTGAAGAGTTATCATCTTTGCTTGCCTTAATGCCACAGAAAAAACAAACCTTGTTGTTCTCTGCGACGTTCCCTGAAGAAGTTCGCACACTGACAGATAATCTGCTGCAAGACCCTGTTGAAATCCAACTGCAGAGTGCGGATGCCAGCACATTAGTACAACGGGTGTTCACGGTCAATCGTGAAAAGAAAACTGCGCTTCTTGCTGAACTAATTAAGCAAAATAAATGGCGCCAAGCGCTTATCTTTGTCAATGCGAAAAATAGCTGTAAGCATCTAGCCGATAAATTATCAAAGCGTGGCATTACTGCGGAAGTCTTTCATGGTGATAAAGGTCAAGGCGCGCGTAACCGCGTTTTAGAGGGCTTTAAAGCAGGCGATATTGAAGTGTTAATTGCTACCGATATTGCAGCCCGTGGTTTAGATATTGAGAAACTGCCAGTGGTGATTAATTTTGATTTACCACGAAGCCCAGCTGATTATATGCACCGTATTGGTCGCAGTGGCCGTGCTGGTGAAGTGGGCTTAGCGTTATCTTTGATTGCCCATGCTGATTACCATCATTTCAGTATTATCGAAAAAAAGAACAAAATTCGTTTAGAGCGTGAAACCTTTGTTGGCTTTGAACCTGATGAAGAAATGCCTGACGATGAATATGCTGTAGAAAAGCCAATGGCAAAACCAGCTGGTACGGGTAAGAAAAAGAAGAAAAAACAAGCACCTGTTAATGTTGATATTTGGGCTGGTATTGCTAAAGAAGATAGCGATAAAGATGACAGTGCTCAATAATACCATTTGAATAATGGAAGCTTATGAGGTTCAGGGATTGATTCTACGTTAAATGATAAATAAACCCGAATCATAAATTTAAGAGTAACCATTAAATATGAAGCAGTTATTTTGGTTAGTAGATGGCGTTATCGCCGGTCGAAGTGGTCCCAATAAACATGAATGGGATGTCGCAGAGTTAAAAACCGCTGGTATTGGTGCGATTGTATCGCTCAATAACGGTGAAGGTGTCGATGAGGATCAACTAGCAGCGTTAGGTATTCGCTACCTGTGTACGCCTTTTTCAAGAAATATTCCGCCACAGGAAGGTGACGTTGCTATTTGCACTGAACAAGCGCCAAAAGCGCTGGCATTTATTCGTCAATGTGAGGCTGATAATATTGCCGTGTTGATACATTGTCGCTCAGGCAAAGATAGAACGGGTATTATGATGGCGTATTATTTGATGGATAATGGCGCTGCCCCTGTTCACGCGGTAAGCCAAGTGCGCAGTATCCGCGATATCGCATTTAGTTCAGAAGGCTGGGATCAATTAGTTTTTGACGTGCTATATGCTTTGCAAGATTAGTTATCCTAGAATGAGTTGTCCTAGAATAGGATCAAAGGTTTAAATCCATAACGAGAAAGGAATCGGTGAATGCACAACAATAAATACATATTTATCTTATGTTTTGTGTTTGCCTTTTTTATTTCCGGTTGTGCATCTCAGGTGGAATTTGAACCTTTAGAGCCTCAATATAAACTTGCTCCCCCCAAAGATTCAGTGTTAGCGGAATATGTCGAATCGCATAAAAAACCAGAATTAACCGGTGTTAAAACCTTAGCTGATGGCCTTGATGCATTCATCGCTCGTTTAGCAATGATTGAAAGCGCAACAACAAGCATTGATTTGCAGTACTACATTTATCGCAATGATGATGTCGGTAAGATGCTCACGCTGTTTTTATATCAAGCAGCTGAGCGTGGTGTGAGAGTGCGTATTTTATTAGATGATATGACCACTGCTAGCTATGATGATGGATGGATGGTGATTGCTAATCATCCTAATATTTCTGTAAGGCTATTTAACCCTTCCTATGAAAGACATTATCGTGGCATTGCATTCATTACTAATTTCACTCGCATGAATCATCGCATGCACAATAAGTCATTAACCATAGATAACTTAGTGAGCATTGTGGGCGGCAGAAATATTGGCGCTGAATATTTTTCTGCAAACGAAGATGTCGAATTTGGTGACTTAGATGTACTGACTATCGGTGAGGCTGTTGATGACGTCTCAACCCAGTTTGATACCTATTGGAACTCTAAACAAGTTCAAAGCATTCAACAACTTGTTCCTGCCAACGATATAAATACCAACCTTGAACTATTGATCCAAGAAGCGGCAGATTATAAAGCGACATTAGCGAGTAGTGAATACTATAAACGCCTTGAGAACAGCAGTCTGCTAGAAAGGCTTAAAAACCAGTCTGTGCAGTGGTACTGGGGTAAAGCTGATGTTGTCTATGACCCACCTAATAAGCTCAAAGCGAGTAGCGACACTCCCATTTTACTTGATGATCTAAACTACTTTTTTAATCAAACTCAGCAAAGATTAGTGATTGTGTCACCGTATTTTGTTCCAGGAGATGCGGCAACCAATGCTTTTATTAAAGGAGTTAAACAAGGTAAAGACATTACCATTGTTACAAACAGCTTAGCGGCGACGGATGTACTTGCTGTTCATGCAGGTTATCAGCAGTACCGTCAAAAGTTGGTTGAAGGCGGGGTTAAAATTTACGAAGTAAAAGGCAGTCCAACTGAGAAAAAATCCAGCTGGAAGGGCAGTAGTCGTAGCAGCCTGCACGCTAAGACATTCGTCATTGATGAAGACATGGTCTTTGTCGGCTCTTTTAATTTCGACCCTCGTTCAGCATTGATTAATACCGAAATGGGCATTGCGATTGAAAGTCAACAATTAGCCAAAGACATGGTTGCAGGGTTAACTGAGTCAGCCGTTTCTAAAGCCTATGAACTCGCTATCGAAGATGGCGACTTGGTCTGGATAGACAATACAGATGGCAAGGTTATTTATGCAGAACCAGGCGCAGGTTTTTGGCGCAAATTCTTTGCGGATTTTCTTGCATTATTGCCAATAGAGTCACAACTTTAACCCCTAAAACTCAATTAGTTTCGCCTAAATTTGATATGTTATTATCGGTATGGTTAACTCAATTTAATGTATTTTAATGGGTGATTTTATGAAGAGCAAAGCGAGCCAATCTCAGGGGCTGTTACTGTTTCATCTCTCTCATATTCAGCAATTTGCCTTAGGTACGTTGAAGATCCGCGAAATTGTCCCATTTAGTAATTTATCCAAAATTCCACGTTCTCACCCATCAATTCTTGGCGCAGCGACTATTCGCGGTAATACTATTGCCGTGATTGATATGGCAGCAGCTATTGGCTTTAAAGCTATTTCGCCAGATGAGCAAAAAGATTGTTATGTGATTATCACTGATTGCCAGAGAATGGTGATTGGTTTTCTAGTCAGAGCCATTGATAAAATCATTGAGTGTAATTGGCGCGACATTGAAGCGCCAGCGTCCAACCTAGGTCATAATGTGTTTTTAACTGGGGTGACGCGCTTAGATAATAAATTAGTTCAACTACTTGATGTTGAACTTCTGATGGCTAAAATATTCCCACATGATCCAGCTGCAAACCGCGCAATACTGACAGATGTTCAGCGTGAACAATTAAAGCCGATGCGTATTTTATTGGTGGATGATTCCAAGGTTGCCAGAAAGCAATTATCCGATGCGCTCGACTCGATTAACATTCCATATGATGTGACTTCAGATGGTCATGATGCATTGCAAATAATGCGTGATGCAGCAGCCCAACAAAAACCTATTAATATTTTAGTCAGTGATATTGAAATGCCAGGACTTGATGGCTATGAGTTAGCATTTGAAGTAAAGAACAATCCTGAGCTAGCGAACGCGTACATCATTTTGCATACTTCGCTTTCCAGTGAGATAAGTGTCAGTCAAGCTAAGCAAGTCGGCGCCAATGAAGCGCTAACCAAATTTGATGCCCATGAATTAATCGATGCCATGCTACGTGGTGCTAAATAGTGGTTTTGCTAGGGTTTTAACCTACTGCATTATAATTGGTCACATGTTGGCTAAATGTAGTTTGTTTGGAACTAGTGAGTAATATTAGCGTATCATTTTGCCCTCAGACTAGACTTTAGCCATTTCATCCGATATATACCTATCAGAGCTTATTAAAAGCCGCACAAATATTAGAGCTTATTAAAAGCCATAAATATAATAATCATAGGTCAAGCAATGAATCAAAATCAATCACTGTTAGCGCGGGTTGCTAACGGTAGCTTAGTGCTACAAATTCTCGTCGGTATTGTTCTCGGTGTTATCCTCGCCACAGTTTCAACCTCAGCAGCTACTCAAGTGTCATTTTTAGGTAGTTTATTTGTTGAAGCGTTGAAAGCTGTTGCACCTATTTTAGTGTTTGTCTTAGTGGCATCATCAATTGCAAATCAAAAGAAAAACACCCAAACCAATATGCGACCTATTATCGGCTTGTATTTGGTTGGCACGTTAGCTGCTGCATTAACGGCTGTGGCATTTAGTTTTGCATTTCCAACAACGTTATTACTTGCAGGTGGTGTTGAAGGGTCTAACCCGCCACAAGGCATTGCAGAAGTATTGAATACATTGCTATTCAAAATTGTAGATAACCCAGTAAATGCCATATTAACAGGTAACTATATTGGTATTTTAGCGTGGGCTGTGGGTCTGGGGATCACATTACATCATGCGAGTGATTCAACGAAGAAAGTGGTGTCAGATTTAAGTGACGGCGTAACTAAAATCGTTCGTTTCGTAATTCGTTTCGCACCTATTGGTATCTTTGGTTTGGTTTCTGGCACAATTGCAGCCACAGGTTTTGAAGCATTAGCGGGATACGCTCAATTATTGGGTGTGTTAGTGGGTTCAATGCTGTTTATCGCATTAGTGGTTAACCCGATTATTGTGTACGTAAAAATCAGACGTAACCCTTATCCATTGGTACTGAAATGTTTACGTGAAAGTGGCGTGACTGCATTCTTTACGCGCTCAAGTGCAGCGAATATTCCAGTGAATATGGCATTGTGTGAAGAGTTAAAACTTCATAAAGATACTTACTCAGTATCCATTCCATTAGGTGCAACCATTAACATGGGCGGCGCGGCAATTACGATTACAGTGCTGACGCTTGCAGCTGCAAATACCTTAGGTATTCAAGTCGACTTCTTAACCGCTGTGTTATTAAGTGTGGTTGCAGCGGTATCAGCTTGTGGTGCGTCAGGTGTTGCTGGCGGTTCGCTATTATTAATTCCATTAGCTTGTGGCTTATTTGGCATTTCAAATGATGTGGCGATGCAAGTGGTTGCTGTTGGTTTCATTATTGGTGTGGTTCAGGACTCTGCTGAAACAGCATTAAACAGTTCTACCGATGTCGTATTCACTGCTGCAGCATGTGAAGCTGCGGAAGCGAAAGAAAACAGCTAATAAAGACTACTTTACAAGCTAAAAAAACCGCTCATATGAGCGGTTTTTTTATTTTAGTCATTGGGCAAATTACTAATCACTAAATCACTAAATCACTAAATCACTAAATCACTAAATCTTAGCTGCTAGCCCTTTACCTTAGTCACTAAAAGGGTGCTTGCTGAAAAAGGTTCGCTGCTTTTGCGTGTAAGGATGGGTAATTGTTAGCATTTGCGCGTGCAGGCTCAATCTATCTCTTAGCGAGACGGTATTCTCATCAGCATAAAATGCATCACCTAATATCACATGGTTGAGTGCTAGCATGTGAACGCGCAGTTGATGTGTTCTACCTGTTTCTGGCATCAGTTTAACCAGAGTATGCTCTGGGTGTCTTTCAATCACTTCATAATGCGTAACCGCTGTTTTTCCTTGTTCAGATACAATCTGAAAAGGCGGGTTAGTTTTGTCGGCTGCTAATGACAAATCTACAGTGCCTGAGTCACTCTCAAGTTGGCCCTTAACCTCTGCGATATAAACCTTTTTGGTTTTACGGTCTTGAAATTGGGTCTTTAAATGAGATTCGGCCTTCTTATTACGAGCAAATACCATTACACCTGAGGTATCACAGTCTAAACGATGCACTAAGATGGCTTCAGGAAATAGTTTTTGCACTCGTGTAATAGCACAGTCATGTGTCGCAGGTGCTTTACCCGGATTAGCGAGTAATCCAGCTGGCTTATTGATGACAATGATATCGCGGTCTTTATAACGGATATCTAGCCAAGGAATACTAGGTGGTTGGTAATCAAAAATTTGCATGAAGTCGCATCGGTTTACAAAATAGTGGGGTATTTTAGCAAAGTTTTCGCTGTGCAGTAATGATTAACGCACAGCGAATAACAATAATGGTCTAATCTAGCTTGCTCTGGTGGATTATACGCGTCGGTGCTTGACCTGACTATGGCAGGTATTGCTCAGGTGTTTTTCTACTATAAATTCGACTGTATGCCATTAATTGCGGATAAAAGGTTCTAAATGCAATTTCAATATCGACATATAATGTATCTACATCTTTGATGGCCGTGTTAAACAATTCAGGTTTTGAAATTCTCCGACTCACGCCTTCAATGGCTTTATTCAATCCTTGTTTAGTTTGATAGCTGGATAGCCAATCTTGTTCGATAATGCTGGGAATGATGAGTTGCAACTTTTCCGGTAAGTCAGAAGTGTCCTCAAGACTGCGATAAGCTTTTTGAGTAAAGTCAGCCAAAGGCTCCTGATGATATTCATCCCAATAAAAGGCCAAGTAATGGTCAAAGGCTAAATCCACCAATATTGGTGCGACTCGGCGAGATGATTTTGGGAATAATTTGATTAAGTCCACAATTAATTCATGGCTATCAGTTATTTGATCTATCTGCCTATGAAGCCAAATCCCTTGCTGTAAATGCTGTGGGAAGTGTTTTATATCGCCTTTTGCAAAGTCACCAGCGAGATTGGCTGCCAAATGAGTATTGCTGATATCGGCTAAATGTAGGTGAGCAAGAAAGTTCATATTTTGTACTTTTATTTTTTGAATTTTTCAGTATGATGCTTAACCACGTAGTGAAAAGTTAAACGCCTGCTGACATCTTTTAAGTCTAGTTTCAATCATATAGATTTCTACTCAAATGTCATTGGTATTATTTTTCAGGGATGTTACGTCTAATTATAAAAATCGGTTTAAGGATCATGGATGATGAAAAACTGGATAATGTCAGTACTGGGTCAACAACCTAATCGCAAGCGTACCAAAATTGAAGTTGACCTTCGATTCGAAAAGCAATCTTTTCTACCTGAAAATAACTCTTTAGCTGAAGAAACTGATGCAGCAAAATCTGCTGCAGAATTAGATAGCAATATCCATCAATTCAAATCGCCCAATATTAAGTAACCCTCCGAACGGTTAAAAGCTGAACTGAAATTTGGTTCAGCATTCAATGTAGATCGATTCTTTACTCAATCACATTCAGATATTTGTTTCCTGCTGCTGGCAAACCAAAGATTAAATCACCGTCTAAACTTGATATTCATGGGCGGTAGTCCTAGACTAGCGGCCGTTTTTATTGTCTTTAAAAGAGTATAGATATGCGCGTTGCTGATTTTTCTTTTGATTTACCAGATGAACTTATTGCCCGCTACCCAATGGCGGAGCGAAATGCATCAAGATTATTGACCCTTGACGGCAATAGCGGTGCATTAGCAGATCAGCAATTCACTGACGTGTTGTCGAAAGTAAACAGTGGCGATTTGATGGTGTTTAATAACACTCGTGTTATTCCCGCGCGTCTATTTGGCCAAAAAGCCTCAGGCGGTAAACTCGAAATTCTTGTTGAAAGAATGCTTGATGATAAGCGTATTCTTGCTCACGTTCGTTGTTCAAAATCGCCGAAAGTTGATTCAATTGTCATCCTAGATGGCGGTTATGAAATGAAGATGCTTAAGCGTCATGACGCGCTATTCGAATTAGAACTGGATTCTGATAAAACGATTCTTGAAGTGCTAGAAGAAGTGGGTCATATGCCACTTCCTCCATATATTGACCGTCCTGACGAAGATGCTGATAAAGAGCGTTATCAAACGGTTTACAATCAAACTCCTGGCGCAGTAGCTGCGCCAACTGCAGGCTTGCATTTTGATGATGCAATGCTGGCTGCATTAAAAGACAAAGGCGTGAATATTGCTTTTGTGACTTTGCATGTCGGGGCTGGGACTTTTCAACCTGTTCGTGTTGATACCATTGATGAGCATGTGATGCATTCTGAGTGGGCTGAAGTCTCTCAAGAAGTGGTTGATTTAATCGCGGCAACCAAACAAGCAGGTCATCGAGTCATTGCAGTGGGTACTACGTCGGTTCGTTCACTTGAAAGTGCGGCCAAAGCAAGTGGTGATAATCCATTAGCTGAGTTTAAAGGCGACACTGATATTTTTATTTTCCCAGGTTACGAGTTCAAAGTCATTGATGCCATGGTGACTAATTTCCATTTACCAGAATCAACTTTGATCATGCTAATTAGTGCATTTTCAGGTTTTGATAATGTAATGAATGCCTATCAACACGCGATCGAACAAAAATACCGCTTTTTTAGCTATGGCGATGCCATGTTTTTAACGAAAAAAGCCCCGTAACGATTGATTTTGATCTAAAATACCCGCCCACAGAGGTGGGTATTTTTTTGGGTTAATTTTAACTTATTACTTGAAGTTATCACTTATGCCCTCATGTCTTATGCAACAACAACGAGTCAGACTGTTTATCTGGCAAGGTGATTTATGAATTTTGAACTTGATACAACAGACGGACGCGCACGTCGCGGCCGCTTAGTTTTTGAACGTGGCACGGTTGAAACACCTGCTTTTATGCCAGTTGGCACTTACGGCACCGTTAAAGGTATGACACCAGAAGAAGTTCGTGCGACGGGTGCGGATATTTTACTGGGTAATACATTCCATTTATGGCTACGTCCTGGTGAAGAAATTATGCGCAAGCATGGTGACTTACACGACTTCATGAACTGGCAACGTCCTATTTTAACCGATTCAGGTGGATTCCAAGTATTTAGCTTGGGCGACATCCGTAAAATTACCGAAGAAGGTGTACATTTCCGTTCACCAATTAATGGTGAAAAGATTTTCTTAGACCCTGAAAAGTCTATGCAAATCCAAAACTCATTAGGCAGCGATGTCGTGATGATTTTTGACGAATGTACTCCGTATCCAGCAACGCATGACGAAGCACGTAAATCAATGCAGATGTCTCTGCGTTGGGCACAACGTTCACGTGACGAGTTTAACCGCTTAGAAAATCCAAATTCTTTATTTGGTATTGTTCAAGGTGGTGTATATGAAGATTTACGCGACGAAAGCGTTAAAGGCTTAACTGACATCGGTTTCGATGGTTACGCCGTGGGTGGTTTGGCAGTTGGTGAGCCAAAAGAAGACATGCACCGCATTTTAGAGCATGTTTGTCCTCAGCTACCAGAAGAAAAACCGCGTTACTTAATGGGCGTGGGTAAACCAGAAGATTTAGTGGAAGGCGTTCGCCGTGGTGTAGACATGTTTGACTGTGTTATGCCAACTCGTAATGCCCGTAACGGTCACTTATTTACTTCTGAAGGTGTCATCAAAATTCGTAATGCTCGTCATCGCGATGATACCGCTCCTTTAGATGAAAGCTGTGATTGTTATACCTGTAAGAATTATTCACGTGCTTATTTATATCACTTAGATCGCTGTAATGAGATCTTAGGTGCGCGTTTAAACACCATTCATAACCTACGTTACTATCAAATTTTGATGGAAGGTTTGCGTGGTGCTATTCAGACGGGTACATTAGACGCCTTCGTTACGGATTTTTATACTAAGTTGGGTCGTGAAGTCCCACCAGTACCAGAATTACAAGACTGATTTTTAATCTAGAAAACAAGAAGAGAGTAATATGTTAATTTCAAATGCATACGCAAACGCAGCTGGCGCACCACAAGGTGGCGGCACGATGGAACTGATTTTCATGCTAGTAGTTTTTGGCTTGATTTTCTACTTTATGATTTTCCGTCCTCAGTCAAAGCGCGTTAAAGAGCACAAAAGCCTAATGTCAGCATTAAGCAAAGGCGATGAAGTGCTAACAAGCGGCGGCATTTTAGGCAAGATTGCTAAAATCAGCGAAGACAGTGATTACCTTTTATTGAGCATCAATGAAACAAGTCAAATCACTATCAAGAAGGATTATGTTGCAGCGGTATTGCCTAAAGGTTCTATCCAGTCGTTGTAAGCCAAGAGGGCTCAGGTGTGTTAAATAAATACCCAATGTGGAAAAACATCATGGTGTTGCTTGTCCTCACCATTGGTGGTTTCTATGCAATTCCAAACCTTTATGGTGAGGATCATGCGGTACAAGTCGTAGCGACTCGTGGCGCAGAAGTAACAGCTTCAACACTATCGTCAGTAAATGGATTACTTGAGAGTAAAGGCATTGCGGTAAAGCGCGCTGAGCTCGAAGATGGACAATTAATTGTCCGTGTTCAAAATGCTGAACAGCAATTATTGGCAAGAGAAGCAATTGCAGAAAGTTTAGGTGACAAATATACCGTTGCATTAAACTTAGCGCCAGCTACCCCTGAATGGCTTGATGCCATGGGTGGGACGCCAATGAAATTGGGTCTTGATTTACGTGGCGGTGTTCATTTCTTAATGGAAGTGGATATGGGCGAAGCCATTCGTAAGATGGAAGAAGCCAAAATTGCTGATTTCAGAAGCCAATTACGTGAACAGAAAATCCGTTATGCCGGCGTTCGTAAAACGGCTAAAGGCTTAGAAATCAAGTTCCGTGATGCTGACAATCTTGCTAAAGCTGAACGTTATTTAAAATCGTTAAGCAATGAAATGGTATTCACCGACGGTAGCGTTGGCGAAAACTATGCTTTATACGCAAGCATGAGTGATGTTTATTTGAGTCAAATCAAAGAAGACGCACTTCAGCAAAACATCACTACTATTCGTAATCGTGTTAACGAGTTAGGTGTTGCTGAGCCAGTTGTACAACGTCAAGGTGCAGAACGTATTATTGTTCAGTTACCAGGTGTTCAAGATACTGCGCGCGCAAAAGAGATTTTGGGTGCAACCGCATCGATTGAATTTCGCATGGTAGATGATAAAGCTGACCAAGCCGCAGCTGCTGCTGGCCGCGTTCCTGCATCATCTGAAGTTTACCCACGTCGTTCTGGCGGTATTGCTGTATTGAAAAAAGAAGTGATGCTAACGGGTGATCATATCACTGGTGCTCAACCTTCATTTGACGAATACAGTCGTCCACAGGTGTCAATTAACCTTGATGCTAAAGGCGGTAATATCTTCTCAAACGTGACTAAAGACAACATTGGTAACCCAATGGCGACTTTATTTATTGAGTATAAAGATAGCGGACAACGTAACCCAGATGGCACAGTGAAAATGACTAAGATTGAAGAAGTCATTTCAGTTGCAACTATTCAGGCACGTCTTGGCCGTAACTTCGTGATTAATGGACTTGACCATGCTGAAGCACAAAGTTTAGCGTTACTGCTACGTGCAGGTGCTTTGATAGCGCCGGTAACGATTGTTGAAGAACGCACAATTGGTCCAAGTCTTGGTGCTGAAAATATCGAAAACGGTAAAATGGCGATGATATGGGGCATGATAGTTGTCTTAATCTTTATGCTTATTTATTACCGTACATTTGGCGTCATCGCAAACTTAGCGCTAACTGCTAACTTAGTGATGGTTGTGGGTGTAATGTCGATGATCCCAGGTGCAGTATTAACCCTGCCAGGTATCGCAGGTATGGTACTAACAGTCGGTATGGCTGTTGATGGCAACGTGCTTATTTTCGAACGTATTCGTGAAGAGTTGTTAGCAGGTCGTAGTGTTCAACAGGCAATTCATGAAGGGTATGCGAATGCATTCTCTACCATTGCCGATGCGAACATCACAACCTTTATGACTGCCTTGATTCTATTTGCTGTGGGTACTGGTGCTGTAAAAGGTTTCGCAGTCACACTAATGATAGGTATCGCAACGTCTATGTTTACATCTATTGTGGGAACACGTGTCATCGTGAATCTCATGTGGGGTGGTAAACGCGTTAAGAAACTGTCTATTTAAGGAGACGTCGACTATGTTACAAATATTTTCAGTTACCAAAGCGATCGACTTCCTTAAGCATGCGAAGGTTATCAGTCTTTTATCGGTTATTCTTGTTGTTGGTTCTCTACTCTCTTTAGGGGTTAAAGGCATCAACTGGGGACTTGATTTTACTGGCGGTACCGTCGTTGAACTTGAGTTTTCTCAGCAGGTTGATTTGATTCAACTGCGCAGCGGACTTGATGCTGATGAAGCAGAAGGTGCGGTGGTTCAAAACTTTGGCTCAAGCCGTGACGTATTAATTCGTCTTCCGGTACGAGAAGAAATCAAAAGTGATGACCAAGTTAGTGCCGTTATGGAAGCTGCTCGTTCAATTGATTCGAACGTGATTCAAAAGCGTGTTGAGTTTGTTGGACCTCAAGTCGGTAAAGAGTTAGCCGAGCAGGGCGGTTTAGCCGTTATTGTTGCGTTAATTTGTATTTTGATTTACGTATCATTCCGTTTTGAATGGCGCTTAGCAATGGGTTCAGTTGCGGCACTTGCTCATGACGTTATCGTTACTTTAGGTGTTTTCTCAATCTTACAACTTGAGTTTGATTTGACTGTATTAGCGGGCTTATTGACCGTTGTCGGGTATTCATTGAACGATACGATTGTTGTATATGACCGTGTTCGTGAAAACTTCCTCAAGATGCGTAAAGGCGGCCCTAATGAAGTCGTCAATAAGTCAATTACTCAAACTATGAGCCGTACCATTATTACAACAGGGACAACCCTTGTGGTAGTGATTGCACTGTTCCTTAAAGGTGGCACGATGATCCACGGATTCGCAACAGCATTGCTGTGCGGTATCTTTGTGGGTACCTATTCATCTATTTACGTTGCAAGTTTCTTAGCGATTAAGCTTGGGATCTGTCGTGAACATATGATGCCTGTTGAGATTGAAAAAGAAGGCGCTGATCAAGACGCTGTTATGCCTTAATGATTAACTTATTAAGGAAATAGCTAATAATTAGCGAACCCAAAAGCCACTCAATATTGAGTGGCTTTTTTGTGAATGTCATTTAGCGAATTAAGCGTTTTGTTGGGATAACAAATGTTGGAAGACGAGAGGAGAAATTGCAGCAATAAACTGGCCATTAGCAGGGTGTAATACATCGAGCTCAACCCAACCATCCGTTGAAAGTTGCTCTAAAACGTTAACCTGGGTACTGTCCACCGCTTGAGCCTCCCACAGCCCTTTTGCTTTGATAATGCCAAAATTGGTATGTAACCGAGTAATCGTAAATGGGATCATAATTGAGTCACTTCGATTTGATAATGGGCTTGGCCTTTTTCACCAGAAGTAAAAGTACCGTGTCCTTGAATATTAACTAACTCACCTTGGCCAGAATTAGGCACAATCATAAAACGGCTGCTGGCAATGCCATTTTCAAACTTGCCATCATGCTGTAATACGAAACTGCCAGATTTACCACTAACACTCACTTCAACGTTCTCATAACCGCAAAATACTGCCATGCCGTCGGCGGTATAGCACATAATGTATTTAGGCTGGCTGACCCCTTCAAGATCACCAGAATACATTTGGGTAATACTTGCTGACGTTTGTTTCGCGCCATCAGGGTGCTGGATATCGGTGGTTTCATCCCAGCTGGTAATTTGAAAGATGCCTGATATTTGAAGATTCATATTGTTCTCCTTTTAGAACTAACATGAGCATATATTGAGTATAAAGTTTAATCAATGCTCGACAGCAAGAACCATTTGCAAGTAGGATAATTAAAAATTTGCCAGCAGAGCAATAGCAGTAAGGATAATAATGGAAGATAGAAAAGTACTATTAACTGGTGGAAACTTGCTCCAGGCACACACTTGGAAAGGACTACTGGAAACAAATGGCATCATGGTCGAGCTCACAGGCGAAGCATTAGTAGGGGGAGTCGGCGAACTTCCTACTGAAATGCAAACTGTCGATCTATGGGTTAACCAAAATCAATTAGAGCAAGCTCGCTCAATTCTTGAATCACATGATATGGATCGTCCTCAATGGCAATGTTTACATTGTCATGAAATGAATGACGGCAGTTTTGAATTGTGTTGGCAATGCAGTTCGCCCCAAAGTACACCTCATAACTAATATACATAATGAATACCAATAGCGAATAGCCATAACCAATGATCCAAAACAAAGATAATGAGTTAAATCATATTAATTGATTATCTTTGATAGCCAAATTGACTAGGACAATCACTGATTAAATTGGTTATAGTCAGGTCATTGTGATATTTCGAGACGAATCAATGCAATACTTTCCATTGTTTGTGGATACTAAAAATTTAAGTGTATTAATTGTTGGTGCTGGTGAAGTAGCAACCAGAAAGTTAGATTTATTATCTCGTACAGAAGCCGAAATCGACGTTATTGCGCCAGATATTGCTGCCGAAATCCGTGTTTATGAACAAAAGGGTCGTATCAAGCTTTATCAACGTGCAGTTCACGCTGATGACATTGCTGATTATGATGTTATTTACATGGCGACGGCTAATGAACAGCTGAATATGGATTATGCGGTTTTGGCCACTCAAAAAGGAATTTGGGTAAATGTTGTCGATAATCCAAGTTTCTGCCGCTTTATTACCCCGTCAATTGTCGACAGAGGAAGATTAGTCGTCGCGATTAGTACTGCTGGTGCTGCGCCTGTATTCGCTCGTACCATTCGCTCACGCCTTGAAACGTTATTACCTCAATCATTGAGTCCATTATTTGATTTCGTCGCTTCTAAGCGCATTGAAGTGCAGCATAAAATTACTTCAGGTAAAGACAGACGATTATTTTGGGAACGTTTTTTTAATCTCAATAATGATCGTTTTGATAGTGGCACGCAAAGCCATTACCAAGATGCATTTGAAAGTTATGGCGCCGAAGGTGAAATTTTATTATTTAATGAAAATGATAATGCAGGATTGCTTCCTATTGCCGCCATGCCATTACTACAAAAAATAGATACGTTTTATTCTGATATGACTCAAGATGGTGTTAATCATGAGGCAATTAGTGCTAACCACCATAGCTTAACCGATATTAATGAGTTAGTAAGACGTGATGCCAGTCGTGAAAGCATTCCTACATTGAGCGAAATCGCTGAGAAATATCAACATGGCGATAGGATGCTACTGGTGGTCAATCAAGAAAAACTGAATAAGCTTAAAGCGCATTTTCCTATGGCCAAACATCTACAACCTGGCGCTTTATAATATCAACGTGATTGAGTTCATTTTTATAAAATTGATGCCGAGAGTGGTAAAATAAGGTCTGTTTGATAACCGCGTATCATAAACCGAGTTTCATACTGAAGTTAAACAGTATAAACTCGGTTTTTTTATTTGACTGGAACCCTCATGGCGCCTAAAGCTACCGTCTTTAAAGCTGCACTTCAAATTGCTGATATGGACAGAAATTACTATGCTGACCATCAATTAACGATTGCTCAGCATCCTTCAGAAACTGATAGCCGTATGATGGTAAGAATTCTTGCGTTTATTATGAATGCCTCAGACGCTTTGCAGTTTAGCAAAGGCCTTTGTGTTGATGATGAGCCAGAGCTATGGGAAAAGAGCCTTTCAGATGAAATCATGCTTTGGATTGAATTTGGTCAAGCTGATGAAAAATGGCTACGCAAAGCGTGCGGCCGTTCAAAGCAAGTGCAATTAATCACATATGCGGGTCGCAGTGTACCTATCTGGTGGCAGCAAAATGAACAGGCGCTTCAACGCTATAAGAACCTGTCAGTATTTAATATTGATGAAGACAGTGTTAAAGCTATGGAAGTGTTTGTCGCGCGCAGCATGAAGATTCAAGTGAGCATTAGTGATGGCGAGATTTGGCTGTCTGATGACACTAACAGTTTGATGATCCAACCTGAGCAGTTAAAGTAACAGCAAACTAAATATGGACTATAATTTGTAGGTTACCAAGTCTTAGTAACCTTGCCTTAGTTATAACGACGTGCGCCATTTTTAAAATGGCTAATATAATAACTTTTATGGCTGTGACCGTTTTAAACAGCGGTTTCAGAAGGTTATATATTTAGTTTTCAATATATTTACTGACTCTGTTTTTACAAAATATGTTTTTTACAAAATATGTTTTTTACAAAATATGTTTTTTACAAGATATGTTTTAACGGGTAAATGTTGAAGCAACCAGAATAGACTCGATAACAAATTGGGATTTGTACTAGAACAGTCTATGAAGGATGTGACAATGAAGACGCTATCGTTAAAAACTATTGAAAAAATAGATCTACTCGCTCGGCCAGAAGTGGCTGAGCATATCAATATATTCTCTGCCGCCTCTGCAGTTTTCACCGATTTTAAAACCCTCAAACCTTTAGTCATTAAAATGAACACCGCAGCTGTCGATGTTGAACATTTGATGAAACAATCCCATGTTAGGCTCAAAATAGTGATTGATGAAAAAGGCCACTTTATGGGCTTAGTCAGTTTGCAAATGCTTCATAGCCAAGAAATGCAAAAACATGTCGCACAAGGCTTCCCAAGGGAGCAGTTATTATTGTCCGACTTCATGCTGCCAAAAGATGCCTTAAAAGCCATTGATTACCAAGAACTTTCAAAAGCGCGCATTTGTGATGTGATTGATACGCTTAAACATTCTCAGCATCAGCATTGTTTGGTTGTCGATGAGCAACGAGATGTGATTCGGGGACTTATTTCAGCAAATGATATCGTGCGAAAATTAAAACTCCCGATCGATGTGAGCCTTAATCCTAGCTTTATGGAAATAGCCGATAGCATCGAGAAAGTAAAAGTCGCTAGCTGAATGTGGTGAATTGCATACAGTTATTGAAGTTACTTAGGTCATTGAAGTTTTGTTCTGAAATGATTAAATCAAATCATCTTTGGTGTTGTTTTTCAAAAGTATAATCATTAATGTCTAATAAACCTTTTTAGATGGAGTGATTATGCATATTCGAAAGGCAACCATTGACGATGCTCCAGACGCATTTGAAATTCGTAATCTGGCGATTTTATCACAATGCAAAGGCCACTATAGCGATGATATATTGACTAAGTGGACAGATGGAGAGTTACCGACAGAGTTTGCTCATGCATTCGCAAAATATGGTTTTGTTTCTGAAATCGAAAACAAAGTGGTTGGTGTTGGTATGCTTGATGTTGATAACGGTATGGTCGATGCCATATTTGTTCGCCCAGAGTCTTTCGGTAAAGGCTTAGGTAAGCGAATGCTTATGCATCTAGAAGCTCAAGCAAGGCGAGTAAACTGTAAAGAATTGAGGTTGGATGCCACGTTAAATGCAGCCGCATTCTACAGAAGTTGTGGTTTTGAAGGACATAATCAGTCTGTTTGGCATTCTCCTAGAGGGATCGATCTTGCCTGTATTCCGATGGTTAAAGTCCTTTAACGTCAGTGCTATCATTTATGTTCGGTTATACAAATAAATTGGGTTCACGAGTATTGAGTGATAAAGAGTTAGACATTAAAAAAGCCTCATCAATGAGGCTTTTTTGTGTCACAAATAGATACCAATATTGAGGTCGTTGTGGGGATCAGTTAACGAGGTTAATTAGTTTCATGTGCGCGCAATATTTCAAATCCACCGCCATTATAGCTTTGAGTAAAACCTGCTTTGACCAGTTCTGCAGTAGCAATGCCACTGCGTCTTCCACTACGACAATAGAGTACGATTGACGTATCTTTTGACAGCTTTTGCTCGGTTAATTTGTTTAGCACCACTTCAAAAGGGATATTGATAGCCCCTTCTAAATGTCCTGCTGCAAACTCTTGTTCAGTGCGGACATCAAGCAGTATCGCTCCAGCATTAATTTTATCCCAAGCCACACTTGGAACCTTATCTTCAGCACTTGAAATAGCTGAAAACATCAATGCTAAGCTGCCAATAACCAGTAATGCTGTTTGATGAAAAAAGCGAGAGTGTCGTTGTTGCACAGGCGTTCCTTTTATTCTTTTTGTAGAATTGCTAATTCAGTGGCCGTTTTGACACCTAGCTTTTTAAACAGCATTGCAGCTGGGCAAAAGCCAGTGAAGGCACTTTGTAATAGATTAGCGCCAACAAACACGGTTAGCCAGATAAAGTTATGATCTAGCCAAGCTGTTAATGCCAATGACAACAACACCATAAAACCGGCAAATGCCATAATAACTCTTTCTAAAGACATGTGAATCTCCTTAAATACCTTGTTTATTCTTGTATAAATTGTTTATTTTTCATTACGCTGTAATACAGAATTGGAATAACCACCAGAGTTAAAATACTGGATATAAAAATCCCGAAAATCAGACTGATAGCTAGACCATTAAAGATAGGGTCATCAATGATAAATAGGGCACCGATCATGGCTGCAAATGCAGTCAACATAATGGGTTTTGCCCGCACAGCGCCTGACTGAATAACTGCTTGTTCCAGCGGCACACCTTTGGCTGTTTCTAAATTGATGAAATCAACGAGTAAAATCGAATTCCGTACGATGATCCCGGCAAGGGCAATCATGCCAATCATTGACGGGGCGGTGAAATGAGCGCCCAATAAAGCATGGCCCGGCATCACGCCAATAATAGTCAGCGGAATAGGCGCCATAATCACTAAAGGAACGATATAGGACTTAAAGTGGCCCACAACCAACAAGTAAATCGCTATCATCCCAATGGCATAGGCAATTCCCATATCTCTGAAGGTTTCATAGGTAATTTTCCATTCACCATCCCATAAAATAGCCACTTCATCTAAGCCATCGGGTTGATTAATCAAATGCTGTTTAATTGGGTAAGGGTTAACGCCGGAGTCATTATCATCTTCTATGCCTGCAAACATGCTGAACATGCCGTAAAGTGGGCTATCTGTTGGCCCTGCCATATCAGCAACCACCATAATCATCGGCACCATGTTTTTGTGGATGATTGGGGTATTGATGTTGCCGTACTCAATTGATACAAGGTCGCTTAAGCTAATGCTTGTGCCCTCGGCATTGGTCAATCTTAATGACAATATCTGTTGTAAATTAAGCTTAGATTCTTCGCTTGCCTGTAATCTAATTGGGATCGGTAATTGATAATCTTTATTATGCAAATAACTCACATCTGCACCTTCTACCGCAGTGGCGATGGTATTGACAATTTGAGTGTATTGAAGACCCAATAATTGCGCCTTGCTTCTATCAATATTTAAGCGCCAGTGCGCCGCATCACTGGGCAGATAAATATCCACATCGACCACATGTTCAGTTTGCTTAAAGCGTTGCTCTAATGCTTTGGCGGTTTGCTCACGCAATTCAGTCGTGGGGGCATAAACCTCTGCCAAAATCGGTGACCACACAGGTGGTCCAGGTGGCACTTCAACAATTTTAATATTGGCTTGATAGGGTTTAGCTATCTCATGCAGTTTATTGCGAACTGAGGTTGCGATTTCGTGGCTATCTCTACTTCTATCTGATTTGTCGACAAGGTTTACTTGGATATCACCCAACTCTTGGCTTTGTCGCATAAAATAATGTCTGACAAGGCCATTGAAGTTTATTGGTGCGTGAGTACCAGCATAAAGTTGTAGATGTTCAACTTCATCTACGCTGAGCAAGTAGTCACTTAAGTCTTTAAGGACTCGCTGAGTTTGCTCCACTGGGGTACCTTCGGGCATATCCACCAACACTTGAAACTCAGACTTATTATCAAATGGCAGCATTTTTAAAATCACAGCCTGGCCAACTGGCAATGCTACAGCGATAGCAATTAATAATAAAATGGCACCTGTTAAGCCAAAGCGGGCTAAACGCGCTTTGCTACCTATGAGAAACGGTGTCATTAATCGTGTGAATAAAGCCTGTAGTTTATCGTCTGTATTATGTGACTGTGGCTTTAATTGTGTCTGACGATCCGCTTGTTTTGTATCAGGTGTAGCCGAACTTGATGCGGTAACACCTGAATTGTCTTGTTGACCTGAATTTAATTGTGTCTGACGAACCGCTTGTTTTGTATCAGATGTAGCCGAACTTGATACGGTAACATCTGAATTGTCTTGTTGACCTGAATGACTGTGTCTGAGCAGTTTTAAACTCAACCAAGGTGTGACGACAAATGCGACGACTAATGAGATCAACATACCCATACTGGAATTTATCGGAATAGGGCTCATATAAGGCCCCATAAGACCAGAAACGAACGCCATAGGCATAAGTGCAGCAATAACAGTAAAGGTGGCTAGAATCGTCGGCCCGCCGACTTCATCAACTGCAAGAGGTATCAGTGTTTTAAAGTCTTTAGTCCCCATTGCCATGTGTCGGTGAATATTTTCGACTACCACAATGGCATCGTCGACCAAAATCCCGATGGAAAATATTAACGCAAATAAGGATATTCGATTAAGGGTAAAACCCCATGCCCACGATGCAAATAATGTCATGGCTAAGGTGACGATAATTGCGATACCGACCACTAGGGCTTCACGCTTGCCCATGGTGATTAATACCAATAGCACAACAGCCATCGTGGCAAACATGAGTTTCAGGATGAGCGTATTGGCTTTATTACCAGCTGTTTCACCATAGTTTCTTGAAACCGTTACTTCAACATTGTCTGGAATTAATAGATTATCGACCTTGGCTAGGCGCGTCATGATTTGCTCAGTGATCTCCACCGCGTTTTCGCCGCCTTGTTTACCAATGGCAATCGTGACAGCTGGGTAGGTGCCTGATGAATCAACATGCCAAACGTTATCGGTTGCGGTATCAGCTTGTAAGCTGATGTCAGCAATATCTGATAAATACACAGGGTTTGCTTGGTT
The DNA here is from genome assembly GCF_030548905.1 of Shewanella sp. 2_MG-2023. Classification (NCBI taxonomy): domain Bacteria; kingdom Pseudomonadati; phylum Pseudomonadota; class Gammaproteobacteria; order Alteromonadales; family Shewanellaceae; genus Shewanella; species Shewanella sp. 2_MG-2023. The sequence continues at coordinate 18,553 of NZ_JAUOSO010000026.1, read as the reverse complement.
ATTGACTTGGCTAACTTTAACAATCAATTGGCTCACATCTTCAATGCTCTGAAGGAACTGACCAGTTTGAACCTTAATGAGTTGATTCTGCTGGATTAAGTCACCAGGCATGGATATTTGATTATTATCAGTGAGGACATGTGTTAACTCTGAAAAACTCACGCCATAGTGATTCATTTGAAGTGGATCAAGTCGAACATTTACCGCCAGCTCTTGGCGTCCCATCGAGTAAATTTCTCGAGTACCTTTAACCCGCTTAAATTCATTTTCAAGTTCAGTGGCGACAATGGTTAAATCTTCAGCATTCACATTAGGATCTTTCGACCAAAGGGTTAAACCTACAATTGGTACATCATCGATACCGCGAGGTTTGATTAAAGGTGTGCCAATGCCTGCAGCTTGATTAAACTTATCTTGGTTTGATTGCAGTTGGTTGTATAAATTAACAATGGCGTGATCGCGAGCAACGCCCACATCAAATACTGCGATGATGAGCGCACCGTCATTCATCGAAAAGGAATATAAGGTGTCTATTCCTTTAAGTTCAGAAATAATCTTTTCAGCGGGTAATGTGACCTGTCTAGACACTTCTTCAGGTGTGGCGCCAACATAAGGAATATAAACATCAGCAAAAGTGACGTCTATTTGTGGTTCTTCTTCTTTAGGCGTGACTATGATGGCAAATAAGCCTAATAAAAGCGCTAAAAGAGCCAACAATGGCGTGATAGCACTTGATTGAAAGGCTTTTGCAATTTTACCTGAAATGCCAAGAGTAGTAGGTTCAGTCATGATATTACTCGCCTGATTTTTCGGTGTTGAGTAGGTACTTAGTGGCGCGCTTAATAATCTTATCACCCGCAATTAAACCCGCTTCGACAACATATTGTTGATTGTCGATTTGGCGTAATCTAACTTGTGTTTGCACGAACTTATCATTTTGCTGACGAAATACTGCTGTGTAGTCGCCACGTTGAAAGACCGCAGAATGTGGTACGATAATTTGATCTGTTGCTGTATCGGCAATCAATACTTTTACCCATTCACCTGGCGAGAGAGCGGCGTTTGTTTGTGGTAGGTTGATACGTACTTGGTAGCTTTGACTTGCAGTTTGTAAGAACACATATGGATTGATATCAGTGGAACTAATACGCAAGCCAGAGTTGAGCTCAACGGTAATCTTTGCGTTAGCATCGACGAGTTGTCGATATTGCTGCGGCAGTTGAAAGATCGCACGCATATTGTCGGTAGAGTAACCAGCATATAGGGCTTGGCCAACAGTGACGGTTTCGCCTTGCTCAACAAAACGCTGGGTAACGCGGCCGCTAAAAGGGGCATTAACCGTGGTGTAGTTTAAGGTTTCATTGGCTTGAATTAACTTGGCTTTAGCAGCTGATACGGCTTGTAAACTTGAGGCAGAGTTAGCTGTCGCCTCGTCCATAGCACCTTTAGAAATCGCGCCCTTAGGAAACAGCTCTTGATAACGCTTGAACTGGGCTTGAGATTCAATATTTCTCGCTTTGGCTTGTGCAAGTTCAGCTTCAGCAGCCGCAAGTCCAGCGCCTTGCTCTTTACTGGTTATTTCAAGTAAAGCAGCGCCTTCTGGGACAGTATCATTTACATCATAGTTAAGTTTAAGAATTCGCCCAGCAGTTTGCGCAGAAACCGTGGCAGCTTTGATTGCTTCAATCTGCCCATCAAATTGAAGGTAAGGAATATGACTTTGCGGTTGGATATGGATGGTTTCGGGCGCCGCAATTGCCAATGGGGCAAAAATGCTGATTTGCGAAATTGATAAAACCGTAATTAACATCGAACGTGTGCGCCACATAAACTTATCCAACAATAGAAAAATATCCATAAGAAAATTCTAATAGACTTTATTGTCTTGTGCAATCTATTTATGAGGAAAATCTAATGGATGTTGTATTAATAGGGATTGTGTTAATAGGGATTGTGTTATTAATCGTTGGAGAGAATTTAGACACAAAAAAGCCGCCTAATAAAATTGGCGGCTTTTAACTAGTAAATTAAACGTTTAAATAGATTAATTTAGAAAGTGTGGTTGTATTGCAGTGAGAAGTAGTTTGCGCCTGATTCTGTATAAGCACTCACTTGACCGACTAGTGCGCTATCTTCTAAAACATGCACCTTTTCACCAGCAACTAGAGTGTAACCGAAATCAATGCTTGATTTATTACTCAAGTTATAAGTGAAACCTGCTGAATACCACATGCGGTCTGAGTCAGGAATTGACAATGATGATACTTCGCCAACTACGCCTTGATCACTTGCTATACCAGCACGAACTGTCCAAGTTTCATTGATATCGTATGTTGCACCAAGGCTTAAGAACCAAGAGTCTTTCCAGTTATAATGCTTGATAACATCATTAGCAGTGCCAAGATCACCATCTACAACACTGATGTTGTCAAATGAACTCCACTGAGTCCACTGTGCGGTATAATGAACAGCAAACTTTTCCGTTAACTGATGGAAACCAGCAAGCTGTGCGATATCAGCAATTGGAATTTCAATGCTGTCAAAGTTTTGTGGGAACAAAACAGAAGGGTTATACATGATGTCGCCACTAGCTTCCATTTGTGGGCTATAACGGTAACTCAAACCAATTCTGTTATTTTCGTTAAACTCATAAGCTAAACCGACGATACCACCAACAGCCCAGCCGTCAGCATCAACGTCAACTAGATTTAGCGGCATGTCACCAAGACCGATATCTATATTACCGTTACGTGTTAATGTTCCTGAACCATATACAGCATCAAGACCTAAACCTAAACTTAATGAATCGTTAATACGGTATGACACGCTAGCGTTGAAGTTAATTGTGGTTACTTCAGTATTACCCAATAAATCGATTGGGGTATTGAAGTCGTGACCGCTATTTAGTGATGAAAGATCAGTACCTGTGCCGTAATTTGAGAAGGCAGCAACACCGTAAGCCCATTTATCATTGATAGGGCTAATGTAGTAGAAGTTAGGAATTAACTTAGCTTCAGCTGCATTGTCTATACTTCCGATATGGTTATTGCCATATTGGACATCACTAACTTCAACGTTCACATCAGCATAAGATGCACCAATCGAAAGTGTTTTTTCATCAAACAATGCCATAGCTGCAGGGTTACGTGATAATACTGACGCGTTATCAGCGATGATTGCATCACCCGCCATCGCACGGCCAATACCAGTTGCAGATTGGCTGTTTAACTGAAAACCAGCTGCCATTGATTGTGTGCTTGCTAGCGTTACCGCTACTGCAAGAAGTGTCTTGTTGAATTTAGTCATCATTTTGCTCTCATCGTTGTACGTCAGTTTATTAATTCGCGCCATGCTTAGCATAGGGCTCCCCAATCAACACCAACTTAGTAATTGCGGGCATATTAGGTAACAGTTGTTACCTCTACAACTCCGACCAGTTGCTAGTTATTGTTACTGTTAAGTTAATTTTTGTTTTTGACGTATTTAGGTCAAACTGAGTAAATACTCTATAAACGCTGTGCTGTAGGGCAGTTGTGAATTTGGTTCTGGAGGCTGAAATATTATAACGAAATAACAGGTAACAAGTGGGTAACAAGATTATTTTGTAAAAAAGCGTACAAGTGTACGCTGAGAGGTTCGATTACCAGTTTTACACCAGTAATCGAACCTTTTGGAGATTAAAGCGAAGCTTTAAAGTTAGCGAATTGCGTCTTAATTGACTCAGCTGGTGGTGAGATTTTACTGACTACAACACCGACAACCGTGGCGAATAGGAAACCTGGTAAGATTTCGTATAAGTCGAAGATACCGCCAGAAAGCTGCTTCCAAACGACAACCGTTATCGCACCAACAAGAATAGTGGCGATAGCACCATTACGACTATAGCCTTGCCAAAATAGTGACATTAACACTACAGGTCCAAATGCTGCGCCAAATCCTGCCCATGCATAGCTCACCAGCTCAAGAACTTTACTGTCAGGGTCAAGTGCAATCACAATTGCGATAACAGCAATGGCCAACACACCAAAGCGGCCCACTAGCATTAACTCTTTGTCTTTCGCGTCAGGACGTAACCATTTACGGTAAAAATCTTCAGTGATGACACTTGAGCAAACAAGGAGCTGTGAATCGATAGTGCTCATAATCGCTGATAAAATTGCCGCGATTAAGATACCGCCAATCCAAGGATTAAAAGCAACTTGGGCTAAGTGAATGAAAACGGTTTCAGAATTAGCCAATGGTGCATCAGCAAAATAAATCGTACCGGCTATCCCCGTTGCTAATGCGCCGATTAATGCAACAAGCATCCAGCTCATTGCAATGCGGCGTGATAGCGGGATGTCATCTGGGCTGCCAATTGCCATAAAGCGAGAAAGAATATGTGGTTGGCCGAAGTAACCTAAACCCCAAGCCAGTAGTGACACAAGACCAATCGTAGTCATATTACTGTGTAAGAAAGACAGCATTTTCGGGTCAAGTGTTTCTAAAGCCACTTGCGTATCAGGTTTGCTGAAAATGGTTATTGGTACAATTAACAGTGCAAGCAACATCAGACAACCTTGGAAGAAATCTGTCCAGCTCACAGCAAAAAAGCCACCAACAAAGGTATAAGCGACAATGATGATTGAACCAATCAATAATGCGATGGTGTAATCGAGACCAAAGATTTGTTCAAATAAGATTGCACCGCCAACCATGCCTGATGAAGTGTAGAAAGTGAAAAACACTAGGATAGTAATAGCAGAAACTAACTTTAAAAAGCCTTGCTTGTCTTCAAAGCGCTTTTCAAAAAAGTCGGGTAGGGTAAGGGCATTATCTGCCGCTTGGGTGTAGATACGAAGGCGTCTGGCAACGAATAACCAGTTAAGCCATGCGCCAAAAACCAAACCGAAGCCAATCCAAGCTTCACCTAAACCACCTAAATAAACCGCGCCAGGTAAACCGAGTAATAGCCAACCTGACATATCTGACGCACCGACACTCAGTGCTGTTACGGCTGGGCCCATTTTGCGGCCGCCTAGGATGTAATCGTCTACTGTGTCTGTTTTGCGATAGGCCCAATAGCCTATGCCTATCATAAGGGCGAGATAACCAATGAATGTAATTAGAATTGGAGCTTCAATTGCCATGCTACTTCCGTATTGTTCTCATTATTGTGCGGCATATGCTAACAGATGTTTGACACAGTGCACAATTTTGACCGGAAGTATGAAGAGTTATTGACCAGCCAATGAAATTTCACTAGCTGGTCTGTGAACGCTTTGTTTGCTAAATGTTTGAATTTAAATAAAAGTTTGCTCAATCTCGTTTTTTACGTATTGCAGGTCAGCATCTTGTTCACCTACCAGTAACATGAAGGTGTCGGCTGTTTGAAAACCTAAACCATGATAATTCTGATCTGCAAACGATTCTTCAGTGACCATTCTGTTTTCGGTGGGGATGATAAAGAGGGTAACTTTCCCTTGCTCACCTTCCATCACAAGGTGCAAACTCTTTACACCTTGGAAATCACAGTAAGAAGTGTAAAACACTTTACCTGGTTGTTGGATGAACTTGGCGTTCTCTAATCCACCAATACCAGCCAGTTTAAAGTTTACATCTTCAAAGCCAACATTTTGATCGACATTCATTGCCTTTGGCTCATGATAAACATGTGCCAGAGCATGTTCTGCTAAATCAACTGGCGTAAAACGAAGCATACTGACGCTTAATCCAATCACTAAGGCAACTGACGCGGCCATCGCCATTAAATAGCGAGTGTGCTTTTTTTGCTGCTGATGCTTGCTGAGTTGCTGACGTAAAATCAGTTTATCAGCTAAGTCATCAGGCACATCAATATTCAGTGCATTGGTCAGTTTACTGTCTAATGCTTTTAGCTCGTTAACGAGTTTTGCATCGGATTCAGACGCTGAAATTTGTGCAAGAAATTCTTCATCTTGGCTGTTTGGGTCACCATATGCATGGCGACGAAATTTTAGATCATCCATTTGATTGACCTCTAACTTCAGGAGACTCTAAAGCGTCTTTTAATTGATTACGGGCGCGAAATAAACGCGTCATGACGGTGTTTCTATTTAACTCTAATAAATCAGCAATTTCTTCACCGCTAAAACCGCCAATCAGTTGCAGTAATAGTGGTTCACGATATTCAACTTCAAGTTGTCCAATTTGCTTACGTAGCCAATATTGCTCAGTTTGTTCTTCATTGGTCGATGATTTTTCATCTTCAAGCAATTCTTGCTCAACATCACTGTAGTCAAACTGTTTACGCTCAAACCTGCGTGCATTCTCACGGCGTAATATGGTAATTAGCCATGCTTTTGCTGCTTTATCATCTTTTAACGAATCTAAAGCGCGCCAAGCACGAAGAAAGGTTTCTTGAGTGACGTCTTCAGCAATATGCTTATCGCCGATTAACCAGTAGGCGTATCGGAAGATATCAGTGTGAAGTGCCCTGACGAGGCTGTCGTATCGTCGCTGTTTAGTTAGCATGTCAGATAAGACCGTGGGTTCGGACTTTTTATTTCGCAAGCTATCGAACATTTTATGACTTATTGTTAAATATTATGTTCGATAGCTTAAAAGGTTAGCTGTGAATAGCAAGTATAAATATGCTTATGGATTCAGTGAACTTAGCGCTGATGGAGGCGTTTGCTGTTGATTTATCTGGGTTTGTTCAATTGCTTTTAGTAGTAAACCTTTATCAATACTTGACGTTGACTCACTGTATTTAGCTTGTTGTAACTGATGAATCGCTTTTGAAAGCAGCGTAGATAATTGCGCTATATCAGACAATGTCATCGATTTGGCAAACTGAGCACTATAGTAGTGTTGCAGTAATGAAATCACTAAGGTGACATCATTTTTATCACAAGCTTGAGCAATATCATTCATATTAGCAGCTAGTGCCAACGGCACTTTTGATGGCGTAGTTGCAACAAGTTTAGTGGTGTGTTGTTGACGACGAGCATTAAACCACAAGGCTAAAGTGATAAGCCATAACGTCGCAAATAATAGCGTTAGCCACGGCCAAATACCTGAACTGTTATTGCTTGTTTCAGTTTGCTCTATTATTTGAACAGGCTCAGCCGCCACTGTGCCGGTAATGGTGACTGTTCTTGCTGGTATGGTGGCAAATTGCTGCTGCCGCAAATGTGGGTTCCACCAAGGAATGATAATTTCAGGCAAAGTAAAAGTACCAGGTTTTGTTGGTACAATCGCGCTGGTTAAACTGTATTGAGCGATGACTTGATTTTCACGTACCACAGTTTGTCTTACTGGTTTTTCTGGGTAAGACTTAAGCCCGTCAGGCATGGTTAATTTTATATCAGGTAAACTGTTACTATCTGCATTTGATGCCACGACATTAATCGTTCGGGTAATGGGCGTTCCTATTTCAAATTCATTACCTTGCTCATCAGGCCATATCTCTTTCGCAATTAATAAATCACTCACCAACCAATCACCTTGATATACATCTGGAATAGGCTTGATGGTAATTTGAGTGTCTTCTGCTTTAGCTTGCATCGGTCTGCTTTCATTAAAGCCGAACATACCGCCGCGTCTTGGCGCTTCGACTAAGATATCACCTGAAAATCCTGCGCCTTTAATGGCTAACGTGCCAGGGGTGTCGGCAATAATTGAATAGGTTCTTTCAATCACTCTAAAGCGGCGACCATCAACAACTTCAACTGCATCTGTGTCATCGCCTATTTGTTTAATTTCGGTTCCAGCTATTTCTGGCGAACTGATAACGCCACGCTGTAACTCGGCTGCTAAAAACAGTTTAACCTTGTAGGTAATTAGCTGGCCTACATACGCTTCATTGGTGCTGAGCTGACCCTCAACAAATAAATTGCGCATTTGTTGCGGTTGGCTGCCCGCTTTAGCGACGGTGAGGTTTATAGGATTGGATTTAACCCCTTCCATGGTAAATGCGGGGATTGCCACTGTACCGGCGTTTTTAGCCGATAGCAGCACTTGCCAACGAGTCTCTTTAGATGAATCAAAGTTAACGATTTGCGTACTTCTGCCGACACTGGTTCGTCCGACGATGAAATCCTTTAATAAGATAGATGTATCTAAAGAACCCGCATTTAAATCTGCGTTTGCGGTGACATTTAAGACAAAGTATTCACCTTGCATCACAGGGTTTCTGTCAACAGTCGCTTGAATTTGAGTGACTGCGTAAACTTGCCCTGTAAAAAGAATTGCAAGAAGGCCGATAACGATTCTATTTACCACTGTTGTTTGTCCTTAGGCAGTTGGCCGCTTTGGCGACGCTTTTGATATTCAAGTTGCATTTTGTTTCTAATAAGCACTTGCGGATCTTCACTCACAGCCCGAAGTGCGCGTTCTAAATCTGCTGGTAGAGGTTCTTCAGTCAGCTGTGATGAAGCAATGGGCTGAGAAGATTCTGGCTGTTTGTCAGATTTTTCAGCTTCAGCTTGCTCCGCTGCCGCCTTTGCTTGTGCTTGTTGCTCTAATTCTTCAGGTGTAGGCTCTGCTTGGTTATTTTGTTGAGCATCCGCCTGCATTTGAGCTTCATTTTCTGTTTGTTCATTCTCACTTTCAGCATTATCACTTTGTGAAGTATCTGATTGAGATTGATTTTCTTCGCTACTTTCTTCGCTACTTTCTTCGTTTCGTTCTTCGTTACGTTCTTGCTCATTTTGCTGTTTGTCTTGTTCAGCACTATTTTCCTGGCTGTTTTGTTGTTCTGAATCTTGTTGCTCAGATTGGTTTTGTTCGGCATTTTGTTCAGAGTTCTGGTCGGAGTTTTGTTGCTGGGATTGGCCTTCGCCATTCTCACTGGGATTATTTTCATTCTGTTCAGACTCGCTATTGTCTGAGTCGCTTTGATCAGATTGATCCGAACCTTCACCAGATTGTTGTTCTTGTTGCTGTTTCATATTTTCAGCAAGTTCGAGGTTTTTTTGTGCTTGAGGGAAGTCAGCTTGCTGTTTTAAAGCGTCTTGATAACGTGCGATAGCATCATCCAATTTATTCAATTGCATTAAGCTATTGGCCTGATTATATAAACCTTGTGCAGAGTTATCTTGTTCAAACCCTGCGAGTGCATTTTCATAGTCACCCGCTTTGTACTGGGCACTGGCTTGCCATAACGGCTGGCTAAATTGCTCGGCGGCGCTGGCATAATCTTCAGCAGATTGTGCTTGGTTAAAGGTGTCGCTTGCTTGTTGGTCTTGAGTTTGCCATAAGTCATCCCAAGTGTTAGCCATAACAGGACTTGGTTGAAACAATAAACCTAAGGTTAGGGCAGTAAATACTGGTACTAGAGTAAATCTAAAGCTGAGTAACACAGGAATAATCAACAGCATGGCGATGTATGGACCTAAATCTTGCCAGCTTTCACCTTCAAGCTCAGTGGCTTTAGCGTCGCCATCATTAGCAAGCCAGCGCTCTAATCGGCTTAATGAACTGCCATCTGCAGTGGCAGGGATCATTAATCCACCAGTAGGGATAACTAAGTTTTCAAGTCGTTTAAAATCGGTTTTATCTATGACTATCTCACCGCGATTATCACGCATTAATTGACCATCAGGTAACTGTATTGCTGCGCCTTGTTGTGTGCCAAATGCCATCACTGATACACGGTAACGACTGCCATCAAGTACTTTTGCAGCATCAACATATTGTTGTGGGTTTACCCCGTCTGTCATGACGATAATATCACCCGTAATATGCCCGCCTTGGGACAGTAATTGCTGAGCGAGTTCAAGTGCAGCAGATAAATCAGACCCTCTAACAGGCATGATATCAGGCGTCAGTGTTGGTAATAAGTTGAGTAGTGTTGATTTATCTCGGGTAAGAGGACTAATTGTAAAGGCATCGCCAGCAAAGGCGATTAAACCTGTTTCACCTTCAGTTAAGTTCGTTAAAAAATCAGTGGCCCTAAATTTAGCTTGGGATAAGCGATTAGGCTTTTGATCGGTTGCATACATAGACAAGGACATGTCCATGACCAGCACTCGACCTTGCTCGTTGCTGTAAACAGGCAAACTCTGTTTATTGACTGCTGGACCCGATATCGCGATTACAGCGATAAACCAACATATCATAAGTAACCACTTAGGTTGCTTTTTCACTTGGTTGGTTTCACTGATTAATGTGTTTGCCAAATGCGGTGCAATATAACTTTGCCAAGCCGAATTACGCTGTTGGCTGCGCCATAAAAACAACGCAATTGCGATTAAAGGGATTAAGGCAAGCAGCCATTCTGGACGAATAAAATGTAAACTCATTATCGCCCTCCAGATGTTGTTTTAGCGTTTAAAGGTGATGAAGAAGCTAATTGGCCGCGTAAACTGATAAACACACTCATCAATAAGGCTAACAATAATGGCCAGTAAAACAGTTCACTTTTGGGACGATAGGTCAATTGATCACGACTCACTGGTTCTAACTCATCAATCTTTTGGTAAATTTGTGCCAACTCTTCACTATTTCTTGCTCTAAAATAATGACCGTTTGTCATATCTGCGAGTTGTTGTAGTTGTTCTTCATCTAAATCAAGCGATGGGTTTACCCGTTCGGTACCGAAAATACTGCGGCGTTCCAATACTTCTGCGCCAACACCCACGGTATAAATGGTGACATTTCGTTTAGCTGCAATTCTTGCCGCAACTTCAGGTTCAATGTTCCCTGCGTTATTAGACCCATCGGTTAATAAGATCAACACTCGGTTGCTGTCATTGACCATATCAAAACGTCTTACAGCAAGTGCTATCGACTCACCAATGGCCGTTTGTTTACCTACTAGGCCAATTTCACTGTCGGCAAGAAACTTGGCAACAGAGCGTCTGTCTTGGGTGAGTGGCGCTTGAAGATAAGCGTGATCTGCAAATAAAATCAGGCCGAGCCTATCGCCGTTTCGTCTTTCAATAAAATCACCGATGACGTGTTTGATGAGGGTTAAGCGATCGACTGTTTTGCCATTTACCACCATGTCTTCTATTTGCATACTACCTGATAAATCAACCGCTAACATGACATCTCGGCCTTCTGAAGGCAGTTCGATAGGCTCGCCTAACCATTGTGGTCGAACTAAGGCACACAATAGGCATAACCACATAAACCAGTAGGCTTTGCGGCTTGATTTATCTTGATGGACTGTTAATTGTTGTTCAGCGCTGCCAATACCTGGGAGTTGCAGTTGGCCGCCACTATTTTTAGCAAGATGTTTTTGTTTGAGTAAAAAGGGCAGTGGCAATAATAAAAGCAGCCATGGCCAAGCTATTGAGAACATGATGCCTCCGATTGATGACTTGTCGGAGTGATATTTTCAGGCATATCAGATAGTGCGATAAAGCGACTACGTTTATTTAACCATTGTTCAGTAAAAGTGTGTAACTGTGTCGACTCGGTTAAAGTCAGGCCGTCTTTCTGATATCGCTTTTTCAGGAGTTGCCCCATGTTTATCGCATCTTGTGCGGATAAACGTAACCCTAGCCATTGATACCAACGCTCGCCGTCTAACTTAGCAAAATCCTCACGAGGGAAGTAACTCATCGCGGTTCTTTTTAATAGCGTATTAATGTCACTTGCATATTGGTTATTAGCAGGTTCTAGTTGTTCAAAATCCGCTAATGCTGCTTTTCTCGGGAGATGATAGCGGCGATGCTGCTTTATTTTAACCACAGCAAAAATGATGATCGCGATAATGAATAGTGCGAGTATCCAAAATCCTGGTGCAATAGGGAACTGGCTAATTTTTTCTGGTAGTACGATATCTTCCAGTTGCATTAGTGCAGGGTTTGTTTGAGCAGTATTCATTTAACGTAATACTTCCAATTGGTCACTAAGACTTTTTCCGGCATCGATAAATCGAGTCGGCACCTTAATCATTTTCATTAGTGCGATAAATTGTTGCTGGCTAGCCAGTTGCTGACTCAGCCATGCATCATAGCTGTCTCGGGTAAGTGTTAACTGCTGCTTGCCATCCCTCACTGGTAAACTAAAACGTTTAGGCAAGGTGAGTGTTCCTTGTCTCAGTGGGTCGCTAATAATAAATGCACCTACATCACAGTGACGTTTAAGTTCTGTTAATGCCGCTAAGCATTCCTGAGTAAAGTGCTGCCCATCGGTAATAATCCATACTAAGGAGCCTGGTTTTGCGATTCTTTGCAGGCGTTGACAGGCACGAAGAATATGCTGTGGGTCTTGGGGCAGTTCATCAAAATGATTTAACTGATTTTCATGTACTTTAATTAATGCAGAAGTAAGTTGCAGTATTCCTTGGCGGCGGCTTCTTGGTTTTAATTCAAGGTGTTCAGTTTCACTTGCGATAAAAGCGCCGAGGCGATCGCCATGGTTTATCGCATTCCAGCCGAGTGTTGCAGCAAGGTGGGCAACTTGTACTGATTGCAATAACAAGCGCGAACCAAAAAATAAGCTATGGCTAAAGTCGACAAACAAAATAATGGGGCGTTCACGTTCTTCAACAAACAGCTTAGTGTGCGCTTTGCCAGTTCGAGCGGTGACTCGCCAGTCAATGGTTCTGACATCATCACCATTTTGATAATGACGTACTTCGGCAAATTCCATCCCACGACCTTTAATCAGGCTACTGCGATGACCTGCTTGGCTGGCTTTGGCTCTGCTGCGTTTATCCGGCATCGCGCGAGCGGTGCTTTGACAGCTAATGAGTTCTTGCTCAGTTAAATTCACGCCATTACTGAATAATGGCAATGAATTTTCAAGCGTTTGTTCAACTGGCATAGTGCTATTGTTCCAATTTAAAAGCGATAAAATTAACGGTACTTAAATGCGAGCTCGCCCATTTAAGGTACTGCAACTTGGCTTAAAATATGGTTGATAACATGGTCTGCATTAATGCCTTCAGCCTGTGCTTGATAACTGAGTAATAATCTGTGCCTCAGTACGTTGGGCGCTACTGCTTGTATATCTTCTGGCGAGACAAAATCTCGCTCTTGTAACCAAGCTCTTGCGCGGGCACAGCGCTCGAGTGAAATAGATGCACGAGGGCTGACACCGTATTCAAGCCATTTAGCCAACTCAGGGCTATAGCGTTCAGGTTGACGAGTTGCCATGATAATTTCGACAATATAGCTTTCGAGTGGCTCAGCTAAGTACAATCCCATAGCTTGTTCGCGGGCAGCAAACACATCAGATTGAGCCACAGGTTCAATGGTAGGTAGCTGTTTAGTGACGGCTTCGTTTCGCGATTGACGCAAAATTTTACGCTCTGTATCTGCACTTGGATAATCGAGATTTAAATGCATTAAAAAGCGGTCTAGTTGAGCTTCTGGTAGCGGGTAGGTACCTTCATTCTCTAGTGGGTTTTGAGTCGCCATGACTAAAAATAAATCTGGAAGTGGGTAGCTATTTTTACCTACGGTTACTTGACCTTCAGCCATTGCCTCAAGTAGTGCTGATTGCACCTTTGCAGGGGCACGGTTGATTTCATCCGCCAAAATAAGGTTATGAAATATTGGTCCTGCTTCAAATTCAAATGTGGCTGTTTGCGCACGATAAATATCTGTACCGGTTAAATCGGCAGGTAATAAATCGGGAGTAAATTGAATACGGTGGAAGTCACCTTCAACCCCATCACACAAGGCCTTTACAGCGCGTGTTTTTGCAAGACCTGGAGGGCCTTCAACCAGTAAATGCCCATCGGCAATTAATGCGATAAGTAAGTTCTCTGTTAATACAGGCTGTCCCAAAATAACATTATCTAAATAAGCACGTAAGGAATGAAATCGACTCAAAGGCATGATGATACTCAATTATTTGCTGAATTTTGTTCTAATTAAACCCATGTTAATGAATTTCATTAGCCTTTGGCTAGTATGATTAACAGATTTTCATTTTTATTTATTCATTAGCAAAGGTGAACTGAGTTAAGTTCGCAAATAATGAGTGAATATATACAAAAAATGACAAATTAAAGCTAAAGCTCTAATTTTTAATTCGATGATTTTATTACTATAAATTGTGTATTTCAGGCAAGGTATGCCTTTAATTTGAGCTTATTTTCATACAGATGTTTAAAACTTCGCAATTAAAAGTTAGAATCAGATCACACTTTTATGGTCAGACCAGATCTGTCTGACATTAATCGATATTCACTGATAAGCCAGTTAAAGGCTAAACAATTACAAGAGGGTGAACAATGAGTGATAGACAACAAGTAACCAACGCCCGCGGAGAGCGCATTGCAATCGTGGCGGGCTTACGTACCCCATTCGCAAAACAAGCTACCGCATTTCATGGCGTATCAGCATTAGATATGGGCAAAATGGTGGTTAATGAATTGCTATCGCGTTCAGAGTTAGACCCTAAAACTATTGAGCAACTTGTGTATGGTCAAGTGGTGCAAATGCCAGCCGCGCCGAATATCGCCCGTGAAATTGTGTTGGGCACAGGCATGGATGTTTCAACCGATGCTTACAGTGTGACCCGAGCTTGTGCTACAAGTTTTCAGTCTGCTGTAAATGTGGCTGAATCTATCATGACAGGCAATGTTGAAATTGGTATCGCAGGTGGTGCTGACTCTTCTTCTGTATTGCCAATTGGCGTTTCAAAAAAATTAGCACATGCTCTGGTTGATTTAAATAAAGCGCGTACCTTCAAGCAAAAATTCGCGATAGCTCGCCGCTTAGGTCTTAAAGATTTAATGCCTGTACCGCCAGCGGTAGCTGAGTACTCAACTGGCCTTTCTATGGGGCAAACAGCTGAGCAAATGGCAAAGACCTATGGCATTAGCCGTGCTGATCAAGATGCATTGGCGCATCGCTCGCACACATTGGCTACAGAAACCTGGAACACAGGTAACTTACGTGACGAAGTCATGACCGCTCACGTACCTCCTTATAAGCAATTCATTGACCGTGATAATAATATCCGCGAAAACTCAGTGCTTGAGTCTTACGCAAAATTACGTCCTGCTTTTGACCGTAAACATGGTTCTGTTACTGCAGCTAATAGTACGCCATTAACTGATGGTGCTTCAGCCATTATTCTAATGAGTGAAGGCAGAGCTAAAGCGTTAGGTTATCAGCCTATTGGTTACATTAAGAGTTATGCATTTACTGCCATTGATGTTTGGCAAGACATGTTAATGGGACCGTCTTACGCTACGCCGCTTGCATTAAAACGAGCAGGAATGGAGCTTGAAGATCTAACCCTTATTGAAATGCATGAAGCGTTTGCTGCGCAAACACTAGCGAATATGCAAATGTTTGGTTCTAAAAAGTTTGCCGAAGAAAAGCTTGGTAGAAACCGCGCAATCGGTGAAATCGATATGAGTAAATTTAACGTTTTAGGTGGCTCGTTGGCTTATGGACATCCATTTGCAGCTACTGGTACACGTTTAATCACTCAAGTGTGTCGTGAATTAAAACGACGTGGTGGTGGTACTGGTCTAGCAACAGCTTGTGCTGCTGGTGGTCTTGGCGCAGCAATGATAGTTGAAGTGGAGTAATTCTGATGGAAAAGACATTTAATTTATCTCGCCGCGAAGACGGTATTGCTATTTTGACTATGGATGTTCCTGGTGAAACCATGAACACCTTAAAAGCAGAGTTTGGCCCTGAAATAAGCGAAATTTTAGCTGAAATTAAACACGACGCGAGTGTAAAAGGCTTAGTGGTTATTTCAGGGAAATCAGATTCTTTTGTCGCAGGTGCTGATATTAGTATGCTTGACGCATGTACCAGTGTGTCAGCTGCGAAAGAATTATCACAACAAGGGCATGTCGTTTTCAATGAACTTGAGAAACTATCAATACCTGTTGTTGCTGCAATTAATGGTGCCTGTTTAGGTGGTGGTTTAGAGTTAGCTTTAGCGTGTCATTTACGTGTGTGTACTGATGATAAGAAAACTATCATGGGTGTACCTGAAGTTCAGCTTGGTTTATTGCCAGGTGGTGGCGGTACGCAACGTTTGCCTAGAAAAGTAGGCATCACAACTGCACTTGATATGATGCTAACGGGTAAGCAAATCCGTCCTAAGCAAGCACTTAAAATGGCGCTTGTTGATGATGTTGTTCCTGAGTCAATTTTGTTGGACACCGCCATTGCAATGGCCAAGAAAGGAAAGTCTGCGGCTAAAGTTGCCAAGAAGAGCGCACTAAATAAGGTGCTTGAAGCCACAAGTACCACTCGCGATATCATCTTCGATCAAGCCGCAAAACAAGTACAAAAGAAAACACTGGGTAATTATCCTGCACCAGCTAAAATCATCGACTGTGTTAAGCAAGGGATGAATAAAGGCATGATTAAAGGGCTTGAGGTTGAAGCAAGCCATTTTGCAGAACTCGTCATGTCTCCTGAATCTGAATCACTTCGCAGCATCTTTTTTGCAACGACTGAAATGAAAAAAGAAACTGGAGCAGAAGGTGCTGAGCCGCGCAAAGTGAATAAAGCTCTCGTTATTGGTGGTGGCTTGATGGGTGGCGGTATCGCTTCTGTTACAACCACTAAAGCTAAAATTCCTGCTCGAGTGAAAGACATTAATGACAAAGGCTTAAGCAACGCATTAGCTTATGCCTATAAATTATTGGCGAAAGGGGTCAAGCGACGTCATATGACACCCGCTGTTAGAGATAATTTAATGGCGTTAATGACGACGACAACAGAATATAAAGGCGTTAAAGATGCGGATATCGTCGTTGAAGCGGTATTTGAAGATTTAGCACTCAAGCATCAGATGGTGAAAGATGTAGAGCGCGAATGTCATGAAAACACAATTTTTGCATCTAACACTTCATCTTTACCTATTGGTCAGATTGCAGAAGCGGCGCAAAGACCTGAAAATGTCATCGGTTTACATTATTTTTCTCCTGTAGAAAAAATGCCGTTAGTTGAAGTTATTGCACATAAAACTACATCACCTGAAACCATTGCTACCACAGTTGCTTTTGCGCGTAAGCAAGGCAAAACGCCTATTGTTGTTCAGGATGGCGCAGGTTTTTATGTTAACCGTATTCTTGCTCCTTACATGAATGAAGCCGCTCAAGTTTTATTATCTGGCGAGAAAGTAGAAAGCCTTGATAAAGCCTTGGTTAAATTCGGTTTCCCTGTCGGACCTATAACACTACTTGATGAAGTGGGGATAGATGTAGGCGCTAAGATTGCGCCAATCTTAACGCAAGAATTAGGTGAACGTTTTAGAGCGCCAGATGCGTTTGATAAGTTACTTGCTGATGACCGTAAGGGACGTAAAAATGGCAAAGGTTTCTATCAATATGGCAATAAAAAGTCTAAAGCTAAATTAGTGGACGAGACTGTCTACCAAGTACTGGGTGTCAGCAATCAAACAACAGGCTCAGCAAGTGACATTGCGATGCGCTGCGTTGTACTCATGTTGAACGAAGCGGTGCGCTGTTTAGATGAAGGAATAATTGCAAACCCTCGCGACGGTGATATTGGCGCTATTTTTGGTATCGGTTTTCCACCATTTTTAGGTGGTCCATTCCGTTATATGGACTCAATGGGCATCGCGACACTAGTGTCAAAGTTACGTCAATATGAACAACAACATGGTGAACGTTTCACACCATGTGACAAATTAATTCAAATGGCGGAAGAGGGGACTAATTTTTATTAGCCTTAATTAATACTTTTTGCTATTGATAATTTTACAAAGCGGCAACACTGTGCCGCTTTTTCATGCGAAAGTGGCAGTTATTTGCCTAAAAAATAGCCCGTTTGTGTATTTGATTGATTATTGCTTTTAAAGGCTATTAGTAAATACGCTTAGGTTTGGTTATAATCTGAGCGTTGAGGGTGATGACAATACATATTAATTTACCCATACATTAAGGAATGATGTTAACTGAATGAATTATAGAGGTTTCAGTGATATTTCTACTTATCTTATTATCGTGTGCATCAGGCTATTACCTAGGTAACCAGGCTTTTAGTAACGGTATGGCTGTTAAAAGGTGGTCATTGGCGGGATTGTTAATGGGGCCATTAGCGTATCCGTTATTTAATAGTCACAAATACTTATTGCTTAGAAAGCTCTCTATTGAGAGTGAGCAGACCAATCATTTCTGAATTGGTAACACCAATAAAAAAGGGAGCATTTGCTCCCTTTTTTATTGGCTATAGTTGATTGTTAAATTACGCAAATTTAACTCCACCAAGCTTTAGCTTTAATGACTTCTAAATGTTCTAAACCTTCAGGTAGCTTTACCTTTTTACGTTGTGGTTGAGCAATACCAAGGGCTTTCTTTAATGAATTAAACATAATGATTTCCTTAAGCAATGCTTGTGTTGCTGAATTTAATGTTTGGTAAACCTGCTACATGTATATTAGTTTCTGCAAATTTAATGTTTGGCAAGCCAGCTACTTGAGTGTTTGTGTTGCTAAATTTGATGTTTGGCAGACCGGCAACTTGTGTGTTTGTGTTGCTAAACTTGATGTTTGGTAGACCGGCAACTTGTGTGTTTGTGTTGCTGAATTTGATGTTTGGTAGGCCAGCTACTTGTGTGTTTGTGTTGCTAAACTTGATGTTTGGTAGACCGGCAACTTGTGTGTTTGTGTTGCTGAATTTGATGTT
>NZ_JAUOSO010000025.1:0-46921 GCF_030548905.1 Shewanella sp. 2_MG-2023 | reverse complement strand
TGCGTGTTTGTGTTGCTGAATTTGATGTTTGGCAGACCAGCAACTTGTGTGTTTGTGTTGCTGAACTTGATGTTTGGCAGGCCGGCTACTTGCGTGTTTGTGTTGCTGAATTTGATGTTTGGCAGACCAGCAACTTGTGTGTTTGTGTTGCTGAACTTGATGTTTGGTAGGCCAGCGACTTGGGCATTTGTGTTGCTGAACTTAATGTTTGGTAGTCCTACTGTCTTAACCATTTCAGGGTGAATAGTAGGGAGTACTTCCATTGTAGTGTTAGCAGCAGAAGTCGAAGTTAGAAGTGCAGCTATGATAATTCCGTTAATCATTGTTTTAGTCTCTCAGTTCAGGGTTAATAAAAAAGTTTTTTATTTGACGTCTGAACTGCTAGTTGCACTTGTTGTGCCAATGTTAACTGATAATTTGCTTTTCTTCTTGTTTGTTGAAATTGATATTCAATAACTTGGTAAATTCAACTTCTGGTACTGGCTTACTAAAAATGTAACCTTGGATCTCTTCACATTTTAGCGCTTTCAATATATTGAGTTGAGCATCATCTTCAACCCCTTCACCGACAACTGATAAGCCCATGTTATGTGCGATGGTGATAATACTGTCTACCATTTTCAGATCTCTATCTGATTTACTGATGTCATCAACAAATGACTTATCAATTTTTAAACAGTGGATTGGGAAACGCTTTAAATAAGATAATGATGAATAACCAGTACCGAAATCATCCAACGCTAAGGTCACGCCCATTTGGGCAAGTTGGTTCATAACTTTAATTGCATTTTCTGGGTTTTTGATGATTGTACTTTCAGTGATCTCCAATTCTAAATGACAAGCAGGTAGCTTAGTAAGCTGTAAGACGCTGGAGATACGTTGTTGTAGATCGGGAAGGGCAAACTGTCTAGATGATAAATTAATGGCGACACGGCCGTTAAAAATGCCTTGTTCACGCCATTTCTGTGCTGCAAAGCAAGCTTTTCGTAAAACTAAATCACCGATTTCAACAATAAGACCGTTTTCTTCAGCTAATGGAATAAATTCATTAGGAGCAATAATTCCGTGTTCGGGGTGAACTAGCCTAACCAAAGCTTCCATGCCAACGAGGCTGTCTTGTTTCAAATCCACTTTAGGTTGGTAGTAAACTTCAAAGAGATCCTCTTTAAGACCTTCTCGAATTAAGTTTTCAATTTCCAGTTGACGTAATGCATTCTGATTTAATGATTCTGAATAGAATTGATAACGATTGCCACCGCCTGACTTTGCGTGATACATGGCAATATCTGCTTTACGTAGCAAGGCTTGTTCATTTTGTTCGTCTTCTGGATACAGCACAATACCAATACTCAAGCCCACAACTAATGACTCATCGTCAATTTTAAACTCTTCTTTTAAAGCATCAATGATCCGTGAGGCAATTGCTGCACAAGACCCAATATCAGGGTTGTGATCAACTAAAATTGCAAATTCATCGCCGCCTAAACGATATAAACTCACATGTTTAGGCACATTGTTTTGAATACGTTTGGCAACATCAACAAGTAACTCATCACCAATTTGATGACCAAGAGAGTCATTAATCCGCTTGAAGTTATCCAAATCTAAAACCATCAAAGTGTGATGAATATCTTTTTTAACTAAATTATTCAAGGTAACTTGAAGGCTAGAACGGTTAGGAAGGCCCGTTAAAATATCACTGTTAGTGAGCTTTCTTAATTCTTCTTCTTGTTGTTTACGACGGGTAATGTCTGAGAATACACCAACATAATGAGTGGTTTCGCCTTGTTGGTTGTATATTGCATCAACAGTGAGTTCCATCAGGAAATGACTACCATCACCTTTATTTGCTTCTAGTTCATTACTCCAACAACCTTGTTGTGACAGTGAAGCATGGATTTGATTTGAATATGATTCAGGGTAGCGGCCAAAGCTGAATAGTTGACCAATAAACTCTTCGCGTGATTGGTTTGTAAGTTCACAACAGGCATCATTGACTTCAACAAAACGATATTTTTCATCGAGGATAAACATACCCTCTGAGATATTTTCAATGGCGCGCTCAAACAAACGTAATTGTTCTTCAGTTTGTTTTAAATTATTAATGTTTTTTATTGTTCCTGTCATTCGAACAGGGTTTTCTTTCTGATCTCTTTCTACTATTTTTGCTCTATCTAAAATCCACATCCAAAGGTTTTCACGACTTTTGACACGATAAGCAACTTCAAAATGATCTGTAAGGCCTTTAAAGTGGTCATTAAGCGCTGTTTTAACTCGGTTTTGATCTAATGGATGAATATTACTTTCTTCGCCAGGTTTACCTGAACGTTGACCATCTTGAGGGAATTCTAAAGTTCCCCAGATATTAGAGCGGTATATCTCTCCCGTTTCGATATCCCAATCCCACATTTCATCGCCACTCCCCCAAAGAGATAGCTTTAATCTTTCTTCGCTTAGTGCGATTTGTTTTTGTATTTGACGACGGCGAAGAATTATTTTAGTTATAATAAACAGTACAATAAAGCATAGTAATGTATAGGAAAGTTTTGCTTCAAAAGAGTAATACCAAGGAGGGGTGACCGTTATTTGAATAGACTTGGTCTCACTTTGTTTTCCTGAAAGTTTATTAATAGCATAAACATGGAAGTTATAAATTCCAGCAGAAAGGTTAGTGTATGTTGCTGAGTTTATATTTTGCGAGGGCAACCAACTATCATTTAATCCTTCCATTTGGTAATAAAAGTCAAACTCTTCTAGAGGTTGTCCTGGAGTAACAAACGTGAAGGTAAAAGGGTAGTCAGAGTATTTTAAGGTGATATTGCTCTGTTTGTTTATTGGTTTGTTTAAGATTGTTCCACCAATTTTTTCTGAAACATTAAATAATGAGAAATCAATCAAAGCTGCATTAGTGCTTCCTGACATTAAAATATCATTATATATTTCATTCGGGTTTACAATGCTGATTCCTTTAGTGCCTCCAAATAAAGAATAATCTCCAATATGTAATGAAGCTAAAGAGTTGTAATCGCTTTGAGAACCGTTTCTATTTGTTAGTTTTAAATTTTTAAAGCTGGTTTTATTCGTTATATTTAGTTCCATCGCTGAGGCTGAAACTAAAAAGTTATCGAAAATCTCTATCGAATATATTAGTTTGTTATGTCTAAATATTTCTTTTAACTCGTTAGTTTTGATATTCAGCTTTAATAAAGAGTTTCTTGTACCAAAGTAGAGATCGTTTTCATCAAATTTTAATGTGGTAACCATGCTTTCAGAGAATATTTTCTCTGTATTACCATCTTTAATTTTGAATAACCCACCTTGAGATGCTATCCAAAGTTCATTGTTTTTTTCAATTAAATCGAATATTGGATATCTTTCACCAGTAGTAAGCGTGTTGATAACTTTAGAGTTTTTTATAACAAATACTTTGCCATTGATAGTCGAAGCATATATTTTATCTTTACTCTCACTTATTTTTACGTTGCTAATATGTCTATTTAATATTTGAACAGTCTCTAAAGTCGAAAGGTCTGTTTTAGTTAAACCTGTAATATTTCCTGTATAGAGTTGGTTGTTTAAAACTTTTATCGATTTTGGGCCTGATGCGTTTTCAATCGTTACTGAGTATAAATATTTTAGCGATTTATCTAAAACTCTAACATCCAAAGAGTCTGTTGCTAAAAATATATTTTCATCTGTTTGTGTAATAGCCCAAATGTTTTCTTTAATAAATTTTGAGTTTTTTATAAGATTTCGATTTCTATCTATTTTAATGACACCTAAATTGACATCGGTTATAAATATGGCAGATTTAGTTTCTTTTATATAAGGACGTTTTCTTGATGCATCTTGATCGATAAACCCTATTTTCTTTATTCTGTTAGTACTATCTATCCTTACAATGTCAGAGTCTATTATTGAAGTTAACTCATCACCGCTTCTTGATGGTTCAAGGTAGGTCATAACAATATCTGACACTTTTTCTTTGTTATTATTTTTTATACTGTACAAACCATCATTAGTAGATATAAATAATTTATTTGAAATGATTCCAATGTCATTAGATTTATAAGCAACCGTTGATAGCTTATTATCTTCCAACTTAAAAACAATACCATTATAATTTCGAATAAAGAGGCTGTTACCTACTTCAATGACCTTTTTGACCTCTTGTAAAACCTCACTATTAAACTCCCATAATACTCTAGTAAGGTTATCACTTAATATTATAATTTTATTATTTAAACCTATAGCTATCCCCTTAGAAAGAGGTGCTATTGACCAAATGGCTTCTGACAAAGGCTTATTATCAATTTCTATTGTTGTAAATGATTCGGATTCATCATCGTACATTGCTAAACCTAAATCAGTACCAACAATTATCCTGTTTTGGTTGTCTACAATTAAAGTTTTAATGAAAGAGCTTGGTAAGTTTGAGCGGCCATCTTCAGCAAAAAAGTGTTTAAAATTTGTTCCGTCAAAACGATTTAACCCGTTTACAGTTCCCAACCAGACAAAGCCATCTTTGTCTTCAATAATGCTAGTAACTGTGACTTGTGATAAGCCATCTTCGGTATTATAAATTTCGGTATTAAGAGTGAGATCATAATTAGTACCAGAATCAGCAAAAGCGAGCCCCGTTAAAGCATGGGCTAGGAGAAATGTACAAATTACCAACCGACTTATCATTTGCATAAAAATTATACTTTTATCTTCTGTAAACGAGATTTATTCAATGTAATACTCCACTTTTTCAGAAAGTTAATAGTTTGTCAAAAATTGGTAAGAATAAAAAAAGTCCCACTCGAACACTTGTGCTTATTTTGTACAACCAATGTGTTTGTTTGATTCAAAAACATCCTTAAAACACTGTATTTTGATGTCTAATTAGATTTTTATACTGCAAATTTATTCCCATTGGTGTTTTTATAAAACTTGTAAAAGTTTATAAACGCTAGGCTGTTTTTCTAGAACTCAAATTTATCAGCGTCATGTTTAAAGCCTTTTAAATCTGTAATGACCTGTGCTGTTGGCATTGGTTCTAACTGATTATGCTGCTCACCAGCATTAAACATCACTAATCTGTCACTGTGTTTACTACGCATATTACTAACAATAAACTTAATCAAATCTGCACGGGTAAATTGCTTAATTTCTTCAACGACTCTTTCACGCTGTTTGAAGTCGTAATCTCTATTGCCAAGACAGACCCAGTAACGCTGGCTTCGACTCTTAAGATTGGCATCTTTCTCTAAAATTTGATTTATTAATCCAAGCTTAGTGGCTTCCCATTGCTCTTTGGTTATTTGCATAACAGCGTAATTAAAGTCTGCAATGAACTCATCGATAGCTTCGAGTAACTTGCGAGGTCCGGTGGTTGGAGATTGTATGTAGAATATCATCCCTGGATGGCGATTGAGTGGCAGATATCCTGTTCCTACCATGTAACCAAGCTGTTTCTCTGTCCTAAGCTCATGGAAAAAAGTAGACGACATTGTGTGGTTTAGCAAACTAAATAAACCAATATTATGAGCGCTAGTTTCATTTGATTGGTAGTAAACAATAATGGCGCTATCTTGATGTTCGACTGAGAGTTCACGCATTAACGTGCCTCTATCGGTAAGATTAATCAGTTCTCGGCTTGATTCTGAACTGGGTTTTGTTACCAGTGAAAGCACGAGTTTCAAACGTTTTGCTAGCTGCTGCGTTTCACTGACTAGCCAATCTCCATAAACCAATCCTTCGACATAGATTTTCTCGTAAAATGCGCTTACATGGTCATGTAGTTCATCTAAGGTGACATCTTCAAGCATTTCGGCCATCTTAGCGGGTTCATATGAACGTTTTTGCAAGGTAACCGTTAAGCTGGAGAATAATTGAGCGATAGGTTTTGCTTGTGCAACATTAGTCCAGCTTCTGAGTAATTGTTTTTTGATGAGTTTAAAACGGTCTTGGGTAAAGTTTCTTTCTCTAGCTTTATCTATGACCAAGGCCAACAAAGTTTCTTGATTACCGGTAAACCCAGTTAAATGTAAGGTAATGCCACCTTGATGAGGATATATATTGTAATTAAGTCCTGCTACTTCAGCTTGATAGGTTGACTCAGTTAAATAATCTAAAACCATTTCAACATACAAACGGGTTAACGCGGCATGCTTAGGGGTAGGGCTTGCATTTTCAGAGTCTAACGAAAGATATAAATGACCTTTAGGAACATTAAACTCATCATCTTTACGATGCCAAATTCGATAACCTTCATCTTCAGCTACAACTACAGGTACATCACTCTTACTCGATTCAATACGTGATTGTGGATCGCTGACGATGAAAGGATTTTTAGTCGGCAGTGATAACTCTTTTCTTGGTTCGGCTTGTTGCCAGAGAGCAATTTTGGTTTCAGGTATTTCCTCAATTGAGTAAGGTGTGAAATACCATTTAGCTTGCTGGTTAGTACTGACTTCTCTTGAAACAAGCTGAGTACGCATATTGCTTGGTACGAACATAGCTAAAAGAGCGAGTGCTTCATCTGCATCTAATCCATCCATGCGATAATCACCAAATACAATATCTTCAACCTCATAGTGCTGCATGTTGATACTGAGATGGCTGGCTAAATCAAGGATTTTAATTTGTTCTTGGTATTTAAACGCGGTAGACAAAAGGCTCGCTCTTTCATCATAACGCCAAGACTCTATTCCTGAAGTACGAATTAATTGAATATACTCGAAAGTGCACTCAATTATGGAGTCTATTTGCTGTAACCCTTTCTCAGTAAGCTGAATACTGATGCTGTAATCTTTGAAGTTATAACCATTGACACCACCACCCGCTGACAGGTTGTTTGCCAAGCCTTGCTCTTTTAAATAAGAAAGTAAACTGCCAGGGCTTTCATTGCCGAGTAAATGACTAATAAACGTCAGTGGTTTACGTTGATAAAAGGGTTCAATGCAAGGGAGCTCAAAACTGATATTTAATCTTTTTTGATCTTTAACGGGGGCGATGTTGATATGTTTTAACTTTGCATTGTCATCGAGATAGGGAGTATCAGGATAGCTTGCTTTAACATTTCGATTGTTAATTGAACTGAAAAAATGTTCCGCATATTCAGCCTGCGCATCCAGTGACAAGGGGGATACCAAGCAGAGCGTCATAATATTTGCACTGTATTTCGATTGGTAAAAGTCTAATAACTCTTGTCTCACTTCAGCTTCATTTCCTGCAAGGGTTTGCAGGTTGCCCACAGAAAACTTACTAAAAGGATGAGCGGGGTTAACGGACTCTTTTTGAACTTGATATACCCGTCGAATATCATCTTTAAGCTTTAAACTATATTCAGAGTCAATGGCGTGTCTTTCTCTGTCTACTAGTTCTAAATCGAATTTGGGTGCGATAAAAAATTGACTGAATCTATCTAATGACTCTTCAAAGTGGTCAGCATCGATACTGTAAAAAAAGTTTGTTTGCTCGGTGCCTGTCCAAGCATTATTTGAACCACCATGTTGATTAATAAACTGATGGTACTCGCCAGAATCCGGAAACTTATCTGTGCCTAAAAACAGCATGTGCTCTAAAAAGTGAGCCATACCAGGACGTGATATCGGATCATCAAAATGACCAACAGAGACTGTCATCGATGCAGCAGCTTGAGTCGCTGCTTTATCCTCAACGAGTAATACCCTTAATGCGTTATCAAGCACAATATGTCGGTATTGGCGATGATCATTTGGGCTGGTGACTATGCTATTTAGTTTGTTTTGTGCTGTGTCTGGTTTTATGGTCAAGATAATGCTCCAGATAAGAAGGCTTGTTATATATTGATCTCGTTGGCGGCTTTTAGCAAATATCTAATGAAAATATCGACTAAAGACTAATTAAATTTACTTCATTGTTACTTTGTAGATGCGATATTTAAGGCTACAATTGGAAAACAAACACAATAATAATGAGTAGCGATAATGAGCAGCAATAGAAGTATGCAGCTATTTTTGATGCGACATGGTGAAGCTGGTTTTGATGCACCATCAGATAGAGAAAGAATGCTATCACAATTAGGGCGCACTCAATCTAACGCCATGGCCAATTGGTTAACTGAAAAAGTCAGCAGTGTAGACTTAGTGATTGTTAGTCCTTACTTACGAGCTCAGCAAACCTGGCAAGAAGTTGCTAAACATCTACCTGAACCAAGTAAATGGTTAGTGTTAGATGATATTACACCATCAGGAAGCCCACAAATTGCTGTCGATGCTATTTTGGCATATGCCGAACATTATCAAGCTAAGAAAGTGTTAGTGATTGCACACATGCCTATTCTTGGCTACATGGTCAGTGAGTTAGTCGCAGGCATGGAACCGCCCATTTTTGCAACGTCAGCCATTGCCTCAATTAAGCGTAATGAGCATGGCGGTCATTTTGACTTAATGCAGACACCCGCTCAAATAAGTGCATAAAGCGAATTGTTATGTATTTAATACTGAATTCATGACCTTAAAATTCATAAGCCTAGAGCTCATAACCTTTGAGTTCATAACCTTTGAACTCATAAATACAGAGCTCTTAAAGTAGAGCTCTTAAATTAAGGGATCGAAATTAAGAGCACTGGTAAATAAACATCACAGCTTATCTTCGATGCGCATGCTCGCCAATATCAATCAAAATCAATAATGCAGCATCCGCTCCCCATTCTTTAGGGGCTTGATGAAACGCTTTAACTTTAGGGTGTTGAGCCAGCCACATCGGTAATTGCTGTTTTAATATTCCCGAGCCATAACCGTGCATGACACAGCAACACAAAATGTGCTGTTTTACACAAGCCTGTAGCAATGCAGCCAATTCCAACTTAGCTTCTGCTTGGCGCATGCCATGTAAGTCCAGTAGCAAATCAGGCTGATAATCTCCGCGGCGCAAACGCTTTAATTCAATTTTCTCTACGCCTTCATTGAGCCAACGCATAGGGCCTTCAACAGGTAATATCGGATGATAATTATCTGAAAAATAGCTATCAGCGTAAACTTGTTGTTCTTTTACTTCGACTTGTTGTTTGGATTTGACCGACTGCTTAAAGTGATGTTTATCTTGATTTAACGGCTTAACACCGCCAAATTGCTCTGAAAACAGTGCAAAGTCAGGATTATTTTCTTTATTCATGGCGCTATTGTATTGAATTCTAGGTCATCTTAATAGACTTCAGTTACAATGGTCAGGAACAATTTTTCAGGAGTTATGTTTTGGATAAAATCTTTGTAGATGAAGCTGTCACCGAATTAAGAACCGTTGGCGATATGTTGCGTTGGGCTGTAAGCCGTTTTAATGATGCGAACATTTATTATGGGCACGGAACTGATAATGCTTGGGACGAAGCTATTTCTTTGGTTTTCCATGCTTTACATCTTCCTGAAGAAATTGGTCAGCAGGTGGTTAACTCCAACTTGACCAGCAGTGAAAAACACAAAATTGTTGAGCTAATTATTCGTCGTGTTCGTGAGCGTTTACCCGTTCCATATTTAACCAACAAAGCACGTTTTGCTGATTTAGAGTTTTACGTTGATGAACGTGTGTTAGTGCCGCGCTCGCCAATCGCTGAAATGATCAACAATGGTTTCAGTCCTTGGTTATATAACAAGCCTGTTACTCGAGTGATGGATTTATGCACCGGTAGTGGCTGTATCGCCATTGCATGCGCTTATGCATTTGAAGATGCTGAAGTTGATGCGTTAGATATTAGTGAAGATGCATTAGAAGTGGCACAAATAAACATCGAATCACTGAATGTATTAGATCGCGTGTTCCCTATTCAATCGGATATTTTCTCCGCAATTGAAAAAGGCCCACATTACGATTTGATCGTATCGAACCCACCATACGTAGATGAAGAAGACATTGGCGATATGCCAGATGAGTATCATCACGAGCCAGCCATTGGCTTAGCATCAGGTCGTGATGGTTTAGATTTAACTAAGCGTATTCTGGCTAATGCTGCTGATTATCTGACACCTGATGGTTTACTTGTTGTTGAAGTCGGTAATTCAATGGTGCATTTGAATGAGCAATTCCCTGATGTGCCATTCACCTGGGTTGAGTTTGAACATGGCGGAGACGGTGTGTTTGTACTTACATATGATCAGCTAGTTGAAAATGAATCACTTTTCGCCATCTATAAAGATAGTGAATAATAACGATTAGAAAAAATAAATTACGTTGAGGTTATCAGATAGCATGTCGGGAAATAGCATAGGTCAAAATTTTGTCGTGACGACGTTCGGCGAGAGTCATGGTGTTGCATTAGGTTGTATTATTGATGGTTGCCCACCAGGTCTTGAACTTACCGTTGAGGATATGCAACACGATTTAGATCGCCGCCGACCTGGTACCTCACGTTATACCACTGCGCGCCGCGAGCCTGATGAGGTGCGTATTTTATCTGGTGTGTTTGAAGATAAAACCACAGGTACTTCCATTGGCTTATTGATTGAAAATACCGATCAGCGCAGTCAAGATTATTCCAATATCAAAGATTTATTCCGTCCGGGCCACGCTGATTACACTTATCAGCAAAAGTACGGTTTACGTGATTATCGTGGCGGTGGACGTTCGTCTGCTCGCGAAACTGCAATGCGTGTTGCTGCTGGCGCTGTAGCGAAAAAATACTTAAAGCAAGTTCATGGTATCGAAATTAACGGTTACATGTCTCAGCTCGGTCCTATTTGCGCAGAATCAGTAGATTTAAATGAAGTTGAACAAAATGCTTTCTTCTTTCCTGATGCGTCTAAATTAGAGCAACTGGATGAGTACATGCGTGATTTGAAAAAATCAGGTGACTCAGTCGGGGCTAAAATTACCGTTGCGGCAACAGGCGTACCTGTTGGACTCGGTGAGCCAGTATTTGACCGTCTTGATGCTGATATTGCTCATGCATTAATGGGCATTAATGCTGTTAAAGGCGTTGAAATCGGTGATGGTTTTGGTGTGGTAACCCAAAAAGGTTCTGAGGGGCGTGATTTAATGTCTCCAGCAGGCTTTGAGTCAAACCATGCTGGTGGCGTGTTAGGTGGTATTTCTTCTGGTCAACCTATCGTTGCTCATATTGCACTTAAGCCAACTTCAAGCATTTCAGTTCCTGGTCAAAGCATGACTGCTCAAGGTACTACGGCTGATGTGGTCACAAAAGGGCGTCATGATCCTTGTGTTGGTATCCGTGCTGTGCCGATTGCAGAAGCAATGCTTGCAATTGTATTAATGGATCACTTACTTCGCCACCGCGCACAAAATCAGGACGTGGTTTCTGAAACTCCCGTTATCGGTATGAAATAAATGCCTAATGCGTCATCAGCTGAGCCTAACGTTCGTTGGCTCAGCGCTTGTTACTTTTTCTTTTTTTCAATTCTTGGCTTAATGGTTCCATACCTTGGTGTGTTTTTTGATAACCGAGGTTTTAATGCCCAAGAGATTGGCTTTCTGATGGCAATCCTTATGGGAACGCGAATTATTGCTCCCAATGTTTGGGCTATGGTTGCCGATAGAACCGGTATGCGTTCTGAGTTAGTTAAATTCGGATCTGCAGCCGCTGCGATTACCTATGTCAGCTTTTTCTTTGATGGCAGCCTCACATATTTAGCTATCAGTTTGATGGTATACACCTTTTTTTGGAATGCGATTTTGGCTCAGCTTGAGGTCATAACGCTCGAAAGTTTAGGGGATGAGTCCCATCGATATGGTGCAATACGTAGCTGGGGAAGTGTCGGGTATATTTGCTTAGTCATCATTGCAGGTTTTTGTATCAGTGAGTTCGGTGCTGAAATTGTCCCTTCAATTGGGATGGTACTTTTTATCGGCATGTTCTTATGTGCTTTGGCATTACCCAATAATAGAGCGTCCTTAGCTGACGTAGGCTCAAGACCGCCTTTAACACTGTCTCCTTCTATCATTTGGTTTCTTATATCAGCGATATTACTGCAAATGAGTGTAGGGCCTTTCTATGGCTTTTTTGTTTTATATCTTAAACAAGCAGGTTATACCGAGGGCATAGCAGGTTTATTCGTTGCTTTTGGCGTGGTGGTTGAAATTTTAATGTTCATGCTTGCGCCAAGATTATTGGGTCGGTTTGGGGTTAAATTACTCTTGATAGTCAGTATGGGTTTTACGGTTGTAAGGTGGATCTTATTGGCATATGGCGTAGATAATATTTTACTGTTGTCCATTAGCCAAGCACTTCACGCATTCACTTTTGGTTTAACACATGCAGCGTCAATTCAGTTTATTCATCGTAATTTTGATATTGCGCATCGAAGCAAAGGCCAAGCGCTCTATGCTAGTTTAAGTTTTGGTTTAGGCGGCGCGATTGGAATATGGGTGAGTGGTATGATTTGGGGTGATGGTTCAGGTGCTAGTCAAACTTGGTTATTTGCTTCTTTTTGCGCTGTGTTAGCATTATTAGCTACATTGGCTATTCGTGAGCCAAAACCTTATTTGAAAGTCAAAAGCTAATACATAACATATTGCCCGTGAATAAGATTAACTTAACTAGCATTGTTAAA
Organism: Shewanella sp. 2_MG-2023; assembly: GCF_030548905.1. Taxonomy (NCBI): domain Bacteria; kingdom Pseudomonadati; phylum Pseudomonadota; class Gammaproteobacteria; order Alteromonadales; family Shewanellaceae; genus Shewanella; species Shewanella sp. 2_MG-2023. Next base: position 34,391 of record NZ_JAUOSO010000025.1, on the reverse strand, counting down.
GTTCATTAGAAAAGTGATAGAGGATTGATTGCAGTGAAGCGTTTTCGATTAGGTTTGATTATTAACCCATTAGCAGGATTAGGTGGCAGTGTAGGCCTCAAAGGTTCTGATAATGTGGCGCAATTGGCAATTGAAAAGGGCGCAGAGCCAAAAGCTAACTTAAGAATGGAACAAGCATTAGCCGTAATTGAGCCGTTTAAAGATCAAATTGATATTATTACCGCATCCGGTGATATGGGCCAAAACCTCGCGCAGAAAATGGGGTTTACAGTGACCTGTGTGCATTCGACTGCGGCAAACGAGACTTTGACACCAGATAAGCAAGCACAACATCATCAACTTACTCACGCTCGAGATACACAACTCACAGTAGAAGCGTTAATGAACGAGTCACTCGATTTATTACTTTTCGCGGGTGGCGACGGTACTGCGCGAGATATTTTTGCCGTAGTTGATGACGCTATACCAGTACTTGGCGTGCCAGCTGGAGTGAAGATTCACTCTGGCGTATACGCGATAACCCCGCATGCTGCTGGTGTGGTAGTCAATATGCTACTTAAAGGCGAGTTAGTGAGCTTGATGACGGCTGATGTGATGGATATCGATGAGCAAGCATTTAGGCAAGGCACAGTTAAAGCGAAACGCTTTGGTGAAATGCTAGTACCTGCCGAGCCACGTTATATTCAAGCAGTTAAAATGGGCGGTAAAGAGGTCGACGAGTTAGTGCTTGCTGATATCGCTGCTGATGTTATTAATCAAATGGAAGATGAGCTTTATATCATAGGCAGTGGCTCAACGGTTGCTGCGTTAATGGAAGAGCTTAATCTAGACAACACATTATTGGGTGTGGATGTTATCCAGAATGAGCAAGTGGTTGCTGCTGATGTCACCGCTAATCAGTTACTTGAATTGACGACTAATAAACCGACGAAGTTAGTCATTACCTTAATTGGCGGTCAGGGGCATATTCTTGGTCGTGGTAATCAGCAACTCTCGCCAGAGCTAATTAAGCAGGTCGGAAAAGACAATATTATTATCTTAGCAACAAAAACTAAGCTAAAAGCACTTGAAGGACGGCCATTAATTGTGGATAGTGGCGACCCTGAATTAGATAGTGCACTTACTGGTTATTATAAAATTACCACTGGATACCACGATTACGTGATGTACCAAGTTGCCAACCCAGATTTATCGGAGAGTTAGACCATGTTAGAGAAGTATGATGCAGCTTTAGAAGGTTGGATTGAACACACTGTTGCCAATGGTAATGATGACGCGCTATTTGCCAGCGGTTACTTACAGGGTCATATTGCAGTGGTTTTTTCTCAGCTTGAACAAGAACAACTTAGCGGTATTGATGCCCTAGATGACAAAATGGTCGATTGTTTAGCATTGGCAGATGATGAGTTAGAAGCTGCCGACTTTGCTTTAGTGCAAACGGCTTGGCAACAATTACGTCAAATCATCAGCGATATAAAATAAGTATTAGTAAGCGAATTGGCATGACAGAACAAAAGAATATATCAACAGCTTCAATCGGGCTGGTTAATCCTAAAACACCTGTAAATGTGGGTGGGATTATGCGCGCAGCAGGTTGTTATCAAGCGAATGCGGTATTTTATACGGGTAATCGTTATGAATTGGCGGCTCGCTCAGGTGAAGCACAATATGATGTTGATACTAAAAATGCAGCCAAAACGATCCCGTTAACACGGGTGGAATCGTTGCTAGAACAAGCACCCAAAAACGCTAAAATAATCTGTGTTGATTTAGTGGTTGGCGCAACACCGTTGCCGTTATTTGAACATCCTGCAGATGCTTTTTATATCTTTGGCCCTGAAGATGGCACCATTCCGCAGCAAATTATTGATGCAGCAGATGAGGTGGTTTATGTGCCAACGGTGGGATGTATGAATTTAGCGGCCTCAGTCAATGTATTGTTATATGATCGACTGGCTAAAAGTGCACAAATCGCAGCGGATGATGAACTGATCCGCGAGAGTCGAGATAATAATAATCGCACTAAAGTCAAAACGTGGAAGAAATAGCACTAATTTGAGCTAACTAGGCGCTTAGTCTACAGGCTGTTTAATAAACTAAGCGCTCGCTAATGAATTAAGCACGCTCTAATGAATAAGCTGCTTAATATAATGGTCAAGTTCTACTTGACCATTTTTTTGTGCTAATTCAGCCCGGAAACAATCTAGAATAGCGGTTTCATGGGCTGCAATTAAATCAAAAATCTTATTATGCTCAGTGCAATCTGTTGCCCACTGACGATACTCTTCTTCGTAAGGGATTACCCAATTAACCAAAGTTTGCAGTAATTCTGTCCATGACAAATCAAGCCATTTTTGTGCGTCATCATGGCCTTTTTGTGTCATGGTTTCGACAGGAAAGCTGAATCGCTCCGTCTGCTTGAGTAAGTGAGATAACAGTAACTCAGCAGTGAGAGTTTCTACTTCAATCAGTTTCTTCCAGAGTTCTATTCGCCGTTCATCTTCTTCAACATTTTGCAGTAAACTAAAAAAGGCAATACCGTATAGCTCGCCTAAATAAGCTTGATGTATCTTTTCATTTTTCGTGCTCATCTGTCATTCCTTTGGAATAATCGCCATCGATTAGATTAGCGATTTGCCTTTAAGCAATTTTCTTAACCACATTCTATTTGGATTGAGCATGGCAAACATATCGTAACTGATGGGTGGCGTTTGCTTGCAAATAATAGATGCTAATGCTTCTGCAGCTAATGGCCCAGAACTTAACCCTCTTGAGCCTAAACCGCCTAATACATATAAGCCTTGATGTGATGGTGCAGGTTGATGCCGCCAAAATTTTCGGCTTGTAACGGTAAGCTGATGGTCTTTTAATGGTTCAGTATTGTAGCGCTTGAAGATCGCATCTATATCCGGAGCTAAACCCATCATAGGGCAATGGTCGCGGGTGACCATTCGCACGCCGACTCTTGCATTTTCATCTGAAACATCTATGTCATTAACCCATGTTCTGTCTGGAAAGCTATGATGCATTTTTTGGGCATTTTCTAACTGTTCATCAGGGCAGTAATCAAGGTTTTCAGGTGACTTGACGTAACTTGCCCCTACACAATGATGTTGATTATTTTCAGGGGTGAGATAACCATGAGCGCAAATCACCGTTTTTAATTCGGCCAGTTTACCTTTTGACGGGATATGACTCACTTGGCCGCGAAACCCAGTGACTTGAAGTGCACGGGTTTGTGTAAACTCCGTTAGCTGTGCCCCAGATGCTGCAACAACTTCGGGATGTTCATAATGTTGCTTACTTACTTCATTATGCTCAGTCGAGGTTAATCGCCAATTCGTTCCTGATTTAGTTAATGCTGAAATCTCACAATTCAGCTTTACCATCACCTCATTACCTTTACTGCCGGCTATCTGCTGTGCTTGCTTAATTGCCGCATTTGCAAATTCATGGGGACAAATCCAACCTGCTAATGGGTAATAAAATGCTGGCTTGTCGATTTGAATCTTGGCAATGTTATTGGCTTGAAGTGGGCTAACGGCAAATGCAATTTCACTTGGCCAATCTTGACCATCAATTATTTTATTTAATCTCGCGTCGCTTCTTTCATCAAAGCCTGTTTGCAGTACGCCACAAAATTGATGGTCGATTTGATGCCCGGCAGCGGTGAGTTCTTGCAAGCGGCGACGACTATACAAAAAGGCCTGTTGGAAGTACTGGCTCATTAAGCTGTTATCTGGGGTTAACAGCGGGTAAATCGCCCCTTGTTTGTTACCTGAAGCGCCATCAGCCAGCATTTTGTCTTTACAGTAAATTGTGACACTTTTTCCTTTCTCTGCCAGCGACAAAGCAAGGTGAGCTGCTGCAATGCCACCGCCTATAATCGCAATTGAGTCATTAACATTGTTTGTATCTGAGCTTGCGGTTACAGCACTTGTAGCTAAAGCGCTTGCAGTTAAATCGTTTGTGACAAAAGCACTTGAAGGCAGTGAATAGGCATATTCACTTTGCAAAGACTGACGTAATGCTCTGCGCTCACATAAAGGGATCTCTTGCAGCATTCTGGTCTGTTCATTCGCCTTAATAGCTTCTGGGCTAGAAACAAGATTAAAGCCTGTGAGCTGTGTAAACGGTGCTAATTGCTTGGAGTTTGCATCAGTATCAAAAGCGTAAATATTGGCATTATCTAGACTTATTCGACCCATTTGCCAGAAAAGTTTTTCTGTTAGGTGTTGATCAAAATACGCCGCTTCAGTCGTATGAGGTAAGCAATGCCAATGGCTTATTTGACCTTGCTGACTGAATGGCAAGCTCTGAGCGTTGCGGGCATAATCACCAAAGTATAAGTCGATGATAAATTGACCGCGATTGAAACTGAGTCGCTGACAACCCTCGATATTAGCAATACATGCATTTTGCAGCAGCTGTGCATAATGATGAAAGCAATGTGATGATTGATTGATTTCACTATCAGCAAGCGTCATTAACTTAACGAGCTCAAATGCATTTAAGCCATAATGTTCAAAAACATTTAAGTGTATTGTTTGATTAAATTGTTCAGATAATTGCCAAAGTAGCATGGCCTCCATACCAACTCCGAGCCCAATTTGCCCAATACACAGGGTTTTGCTCGAGATTGGCTTATGAGACAAGACACTTTCATAATAATGCCTTATGCTTGCTGCATAATCAGGGTTTTGACAGTAACTACTTGGAAAATTGGCCGATATTGATGCACAATCTCGGGTAACTATAGGGAAGTCAGTGGTTAATTGGGTCAAAGCTCATACTCAAATTGGTTTTATTGAGATTATTTTACCTATGTTTACTGAAAGCTGACCACTTTATTCGTCTAAAGCGGATATCATTGCGGCAGCAAAATTAGGTACTGACACGTACAAAATGGATAGCAAAAAATGAAAAGAGTCGTAATAACAGGTTTAGGTGTTGTTTCAAGCATCGGTAATAACAAGCAAGAAGTGACAGATTCACTAAAAGCTGGACGCAGTGGTATTACCCATTCTGACCAATTCGAAGAAATGAAATTACGCAGTCATGTGTGGGGCGATATTAAATTAAACCCAGCAGATCACATTGACCGTAAAGCGTTACGTTTTATGGGTGATGCAGCAGCATACGCATACATTGCGATGCAAGAAGCAATCAGTGATGCAAATTTAACAGAAGAGCAATATTCTCATCATCGTGTGGGTTTAGTTGTCGGCACGGGTGGTGCTTCTTCTAAAAACCAAGTTCAAGCGGCAGATACGTTACGCGAAAAAAGCGTTAAACGTGTAGGTCCATACATTGTACCGCGCATTATGGCGAGTACGGCGAGTGCATGTTTAGCAACGCCATTTAAAATTAAAGGCATGAACTACTCAATCAGTTCAGCTTGTGCGACATCAGCTCACTGTATCGGCCATGCGGCAGAACTTATCCAAATGGGTAAGCAAGATATGGTATTTGCTGGTGGTGCTGAAGAATTAGATTGGACCCTGACTATGGGGTTTGATGCAATGGGCGCGTTATCAACTAAGTACAATGACACACCAGAAAAAGCATCGCGTACATACGATGCAGACCGTGATGGATTTGTTATCTCTGGCGGCGGCGGAATCGTTGTTGTTGAAGAGTTAGAACACGCATTAGCCCGTGGCGCTAAAATCTATGCCGAAATTATTGGTTACGGTGCATCTTCTGATGGTTACGATATGGTAGCTCCATCTGGTGAAGGCGCTGTGCGTTGTATGCAAATGGCTTTAGCTGATGTTGATACGCCAATTGATTATATTAATACTCACGGTACATCTACCCCAGTGGGTGATGTACGTGAACTTGAAGCATTGCATGAAGTTTTCCCTGAAAACATGCCGCCAGTGGCTTCAACTAAATCAATGACAGGTCATGCTTTAGGCGCTGCAGGTGTTCATGAAGCGATTTATAGCTTAATGATGATGGAAAACAGTTTTATCGCCCCAAGTATCAATATTGATACGCCGGATGAGAAAGCGGCTGGCATTCCATTAGTCACAGAATATCGTGATGCTGAACTAACGACTGTGATGAGCAATAGCTTTGGCTTTGGTGGCACAAACGCCACGTTAGTGATGCGCAAATATAAATAGCCTTATTATTTGAGCTCATGCCAAATTAGATTTGAAGCCTTTAACGGAAACGTTAAAGGCTTTTTGTTTTTAGGCCAGTAGAAATGAAGAAAATGTTGCTCAATTCATAAGCTTTTATAAACAAAACACATTATTTCGTTTTTGTAGGTAACGAATGCCATTAATAACTTGATAGAATAAGCCCATTAAGTCGTTTTATGATGGTAAATCCCAAATATGAAGATTGTTGCTGATGAGAATATGCCCTATGTCGAAGCGTTATTTGGCGAATTAGGCGAAATAACCCGTGTTAATGGTCGTCAGTTAACGCCTGAACAATTGGTTGATGTTGACGTTTTATTGGTACGTTCTGTCACTAAAGTGAACCAGCAACTGTTAGCACAAGCTAATAAGCTTAAATTTGTCGGTAGTGCCACTATCGGTACTGATCATATCGACTTGGATTATTTACAGCAGCAAAATATTCCTTTTACCAATGCGCCTGGTTGTAACGCAACCGCAGTGGGTGAATTTGCTTTTATTGCAATGCTTGAGTTAGCTAAACGATTTAAGCGGCCATTACAAAACAAAGTGGTTGGCATTGTTGGTGCTGGCAATACTGGCTCCGCTCTTGAACATTGTTTAAAAGCATACGGCATTGAGGTGCTATTGTGCGATCCTGTATTAGCGCGAGAGCAGACGCAAATTGGCAACAGCAATACCCGTGAATTTGTATCCCTTGATACGATCATCGAGCAGGCCGATATCATCAGTCTTCATGTGCCAATTACACGAGTTGGTGAAGATAAAACATGGTATATGTTCGATGAAACGCGCCTTAACCAATTAAAACCCAATACTTGGCTGTTAAATTGCTGTCGCGGCGAAGTAATAGATAACCGCGCTTTGATAAAAGTGAAGCAACAAAGAGCTGATTTAAAACTGGTCCTAGATGTATGGGAAGGCGAGCCAACCCCTATGCCTGAACTCGTGCCCTTAGTTGAATTTGCCACACCGCATATTGCCGGCTACAGCCTTGAAGGCAAAGCGCGAGGCACGCATATGTTGTTTCAAAAACTGTGCGAGATTATGAATATTGATGTTGATAAAAGCGTCAGTAACTTGTTACCTGCTTTTAGTATTAGCAAGCTTGATATCAATGATGCGTTATCAGAAACACAGCTGCTTAATATTGCCAGATTGGTCTATAACCTCAATGATGATGACTATTTGTTTAGAAATAGCTTCCTTAATAACCATGGGTTTGACCATATGAGAAAAAATCACACTCATAGACGTGAATTTAGTGCATTGTCGCTAGTCAACACGGGGCAATCTGAGGTAAATTGGATGCTTAAATTAGGTTTTTCAGGAGTCGAGCGTTAATTATGTCACAGGAATTTAATGTTGTTGTTTTAGGTGCGTCGGGTGCAGTGGGTCAAACTATGATTGAGATCCTCGAAGAACGAAAATTCCCAGTCGCGAACTTATACCCATTAGCAAGCAGCCGAAGTGCTGGCGATACCGTTAGCTTTAATGGAAAACAAGTAGAAATTCTTGATGTGGACACGTTCGATTGGAGCAAAGCACAAATTGGCTTTTTCTCTGCTGGTGGTGATGTCTCAGCTAAATGGGCACCAATTGCGGCAGAGCATGGCTGTGTTGTGATTGATAACACATCGCACTTCCGCTACGACATCGATGTACCACTTGTTGTGCCTGAAGTGAACCCACAAGCAATTGCTGACTTCCGTAACCGTAACATTATTGCTAACCCTAACTGTTCGACGATTCAAATGTTAGTGGCGCTAAAACCTATTTATGATGCATTCGGTATTTCACGTATTAACGTTGCAACATACCAATCTGTATCAGGTTCTGGTAAGCAAGCGATTGATGAGTTAGCAGGTCAAACATCTAAGTTACTACAAGGTCTACCTGCGGAAAATAAGGTATATCCTAAGCAAATCGCATTTAACGTATTACCGCAAATCGATGTGTTTATGGAAAACGGCTACACCAAAGAAGAAATGAAAATGGTGTGGGAAACACAGAAGATTTTTGGCGATCACGATATTGTGGTTAACCCAACGGCAGTGCGTGTTCCTGTGTTCTACGGACATTCTGAAGCTGTGCATTTAGAAACTCGCCAACCTGTTGAAGCAGAAGAAGTTAAAGCTGTTTTACGTGATGCTGAAGGTATTGTTTTATTTGAAAATGATGAAGACTACCCAACAGTAGTGACAGACTCAGCAGGTACCGATCCAGTATTCGTTGGCCGAGTGAGAAAAGATATTTCTCACGATTACGGTATAAATTTATGGGTTACGGCCGATAACATCCGTAAAGGTGCTGCATTAAACAGTGTTCAAATAGCTGAAGTTCTTGTTAGAGATTATTACTAATCTACTATGAATAGAGTTATTTAGACTAAAAAGCCTGCAGCCTGCAGGCTTTTTTCGTTTTACCGCTGTCAGCAGTAGCAGGGTGACTAAATCTGGTTTATAGTCTTAATTAATAAAAATAAATGACCTAAAGCCCGTTGTCATGAAGACAACTCGATTGCGCTCAAAGGGAAAGATTGATGATTTTTCGTACCTCTTATTTTGTTGGCATTATGGCCTGTGCACTGGCCGTTGTTTCTGCTTCTCATATTATCGAGCCTGCTCATGCAGAAACGCTCAGAATTACTGGCCCTAATGGTGAAGTAAGTTCAGCGCCAACCCGTCAATATGGTCCAACAACATCTTCAGATACTTTTTGGAGCATTGCTCAAAAAGTCAGACCTAATCAAGATATCTCTGTTTACCAAGTGATGGCAGCATTGTTTGATGCGAACCCTCACGCTTTTAGTAGTAATAATTACAATTCATTAGAACGCGGTATGACGCTATTAGTGCCATCTGCAGATGTCATGGCGCAAATAAGCCGTGCTGACGCTAAAACTCGGGCTGAAAATAATGATAAGCGCTTGCCTAATGCCAACCCGAGAACCACAACAGCAGCAACAATTCCCGCCACGAACAATCAAGCAGCGACAAACATCGCACCTTCAGCGCAAAAGCCGTTACAAATCGTGGCACAAACTCAGCAACCAACTGCAGAAGAGCTTGCTAAACAAGCTGCTGAAGAAGTTCAGCCTCAAATTGATGAGCTAACGGTCAAGCTTGAAGATGAGCAAACTAAAGTGCTGTCACTGACCGATGAGTTAGCACGCTCAGAAGATATGTTGATGGTTAAAGATGCTGACAACACGGCACTAAAAGCAAAAATTCAAGAACTCACTTTGCAGCTATCTGCAATGCAAGAAGACTTTCAGCTACTGACTGAAAAACATCAAGCGTTAGAAGCATCACACCAGCAACTTATTGAGCAAAACAATAAACCTGAAGTACTAGAAGAGCCGACTGACTTTTGGCGTTCGATTTCTGACAACATGATTTTATTGGCCGTTTTAGCTGCGTTGCCTCTTATCGTTATTTTCTTAATTATATTTTGGTTAATGCGCCGTAAGAGTAAAGCGGCAACTGAACCAGAAAACGTTACAGCTCCTGTTGCTGAACAGGCTGTCACAGAGGTTCAGCCAGAAGTTGATGACATTGAAAACTTGGCTATCCATTTGGATGATGACGAGGCCGGTGCTGACAATATTGATGATTTACTGGATTTAGACAGTGCAGCAACAGAAGAGTTAAGTCTTGATGACTCATCCGATGCTGATATGTATATCACTGAAGATGCAGAAACAACTGAGGAAGAAGCTGAAGGGACATCACTTGATGACCTTTGGGCTGAAGCCATGGAAGAGCAAGAGGAAGACCTACAGCCGCTTGAAGCGGATGAAGATGACCTTGATAGCCTACTTGAGGGACTTGATACCCCAGCAGAAGAAGCCGTATCTGAAAGTGTTGCCGATGAAGACGATTTAGACAGTTTATTGGCTGGGCTAGATGAGCCAGAAACTCGTTCAGATGAAGCGATTTCTGAAACAGAAGAGGCTATCGATCCACAAGATGATATTGACAGTCTTTTAGCTGACTTTGATGTGCCAGAAGGCGATGTTGCTTCTGACCCCGATGCTGAAAAAGCAGCGGATACAGATCCACAAGATGATATTGACAGTCTTTTAGCTGGATTTGATGTGCCAGAAGACGATGTAGCTTCTGAGCCAGATGCAGAAAAAGCAGCGGATACAGATCCGCAAGATGATATTGACAGTCTTTTAGCTGGATTTGATGTGCCAGAAGACGATGTAGCTTCAGAGCCAGATGCAGAAAAAGCAGCGGATACAGAACCACAAGATGATATTGATAGCTTATTAGCTGGATTTGATGTGCCAGAAGGCGATATAGCTTCAGAGCCAGATGCTGAAAAAGCAGCGGATACAGATCCACAAGATGATATTGATAGCTTATTAGCTGACTTTGATTTGCCAGAAGACGATGTAACTTCAGAGCCAGTTGCAGAAAAAGCAGCGGATACAGATCCACAAGATGATATTGATAGCTTATTAGCTGATTTTGATTTGCCAGAAGACGATGTACCTGGTGAAGCGCCAGTGGAAACAGAAGCAGTAACTGAGACTGATACTGATACTAATACTAATACTAATACTAATACTAATACTAATGCTAATGCAGTAGCGGATGAAGATGATCTCGACGCTTTATTAGCATCTATCGATGCACCAACTGAAGAAGAACATGATTTCACAGCAGAGATTGCAGCTGAGTTAGAGGATGATGTTTCAGTTAGCCTAGATGAAACCGCCAATATTGATGAACTTATTGCTGAAGTTGATCCAGAAAAAGAATTTGCTCCACTGAGCAACGAAGGGCTTGATGTTGAGCAAGTACTGAGTGCAGAACTTGAGGAAATTGAATCAGAGCTTCATATTGAATCTGATAATGATGATATTGACTCGCTACTTTCTGAGCTTGAAAGCGCTTCTAGTGAAAACACAGAAGTAGAAAGTGTTGCTGTTGATGAATCAGATGTTGATGAGTTAGAGGCTAAAAGCTCAACCCTTGATGCTGAACTGGCTGAACTGGCTGAACTGGCTGAACTGGCTGAAACTGAAGCAGATTCTAATGCCGATATCGACGACATTATTGCCGATATCGAAGCAGAAGACTCTCATCTTTCGGTTGTTAATGAACCTATTGCTAGTGAACCTATTGATAATGAATCTGTTAATAAAGAGTCTGTTAATAAAGAATCAATCGATGAAGATTCAGAATTAGGCTCTTTTGAGAATACTTCACAATCCGAACTTGAACCTGAACCAGAACCAGAACCAGAACTTGAGCCAGAGTCAGAGTCAGAGCCAGAGCAACAACTTGATTTATCTACGCAGAGCCCTGCGATAGCTGATGCGGATTTAGATGAGTTACTGGCTGATTTAGATGTTAGTAATCTAGAGCAGACAGAGCTACAGGATGAAACATCGGCTGAATCTAGTGAACTTGAATTAGATGCAACAGAACTTAAGTTTGCCCCAGGCGATGAGTCAGCATTAGATATTCAAGATGATACTCAAGCAGCAACGCAAGCAGAGACTGATGAAGATCCGTTAGTGGCTGAGTTATTAGCCGCTGAGCAACAAGATCAACTGTCGCAGCAAAGCAATGATGAACAAGATTCTGATATCGATGAACTCGATGCTCTTTTAGCAGATTTTGACGTTGATAAAATCGCTGATGAAGAAGAGGCGTTATTTTCAAACGATGATGAAACGATTTCAGAACAAGATTTCGATACCATGCTGGCTGACCTTTCAACCACCGATGAATCCGATACAACTGAAGACAAAAGCATTAATGCGACTAACAGCGCATTAAATGTTGAAGAGCAACCTGACAGTGAACTCGTCGCTAAAGAGTCTGGTTTCTTCGATGATCTAAAGTCTAAAAAAACCGGTGCGCCAGGTATTGATTGGGAAGCAGATTTATTTCAACAAGCTTCTAATCACCCAGCAGCTGAGCAATCTGAAGCAATAAATAACGACGATGATAGCTATCAATTAGTTGATGATAACTTAACTGTCGATGAAGCATTGGCCGCTTTAGATGCTCAAGAAAGCCTTAAAGCGAAAGGTGGTAGCGAAGACTTAGTCGGTCAAACTCCTGAAACCAGTCACGCAGCTGAGCCTTCAGAAGACATGCTGAATACCTTTGAGCAAGAAAATGGTTTCATCGATATCGACAAATTACTTAATGACGCAGACGAAGATGTTGAGTTGAGTGATCAATATAAAGATGTTGATGTAGATATGGGTGAAGTGAATGCACTCATAGGCAACGCCGAAATGATTGATGTTGACGATGAAGAAAATTCGGTTAATGCCAAATTAGACTTAGCTCGCGCTTATATTGAAATTGAAGACGAAGATGCAGCTAAAGCCATTTTAAAAGAAGTGCAAATTGATGGTAATGAGCGCCAACAAACTGAAGCGGGTAAATTACTTAACGATATGAGCTAATATTCAGCGAGTGTAGTGTGTTAAGTAGGCAACAAACATGATCAAACGGCGCAGCATGCATGCGCCGTTTTTTTTGTGCTAAAATGCGCGCTCTTTAAACTTGAGGGTTATTTCAATGCGTGTGGCGTTAGGTGTCGAATACGATGGTAGTCAATATTTCGGTTGGCAGCGACAGAAAGAAGTTACTTCTGTGCAAGCGAGAATCGAAGCGGCTTTATCATCAATAGCCAATGAACCAATTGAGATAATTTGTGCCGGTAGAACCGACTCTGGTGTTCACGGCACAGGTCAAGTTGTGCACTTTGATACGCAATCAACGCGTCAAATGTCGGCATGGACACTAGGCGTTAATGCCAAACTGCCTGATGACATTGCTATTCGCTGGGCAAAAGAGGTGGATGATACCTTTCATGCGCGTTTTTCTGCTACGGCACGTCGTTACCGTTATATTATTGATAACAGTGAATTTAGACCTGGCATTCTGCGTAATGGTTTAAGCCATTATCACTATGAACTTGACCATGAGTTAATGCATCAAGGCGCGCAGTTATTTGTGGGTGAGCATGACTTTACCAGCTTCCGTGCACTTCAATGTCAGGCCCACAGCCCAGTGAGAACCATTGAGTTCGTTAATGTAACTCGTCAAGGCAGGTTCATCATGATTGATATTAAAGCCAATGCTTTTTTACATCACATGGTGCGTAATATTGTTGGTACTTTGATTGAGATTGGTCAATCAAACCAAAAAGTGGAATGGGTTAATGAGCTGCTTGCATTAAAAGACCGCAAGTATGCTGCGCCAACATCAAAGCCTAATGGCCTTTATTTAGTTGATGTGACTTACCCTGAGCATTATGGGCTACCCAAACCACCAATGGGTCCATTGTTTATGCTCGATTGAGTTTATTGCTAAATTAACACTCGAATAAAATCAGCTGCACGAATATATCCAGCACGAATATATCCAGCACGAATATACTTAGCTCGAATATACTTAGCTCGAATATAAATAGAACAAATAAGCATTGTTGCGTTAAGGAATAACATGGTTTCAGTGAATAGCAATCAAGCTATATCGGCCCCAGCAAAAGAGGCAAATTTGTCTCAATGGTTAGATTATTTACTTTCTATTCATCCAACTGAAATAGAAATGGGCTTAACGCGCGTCACTGAAGTGGCACAACGATTAGACCTGTTACACCTTAACTCAACGGTAATCACGGTCGCAGGCACAAACGGCAAAGGCACCACTTGTGCCATGATTGAGTCAGTGTTATTGCAAGCTGGTAAAACGGTTGGCGTGTATAGCTCGCCTCATTTAGTTCACTTCAATGAACGAGTACGTCTTAATCATAAAGATGTATCAGATGAGCAGTTAATTGCCGCTTTCACAGCGATTGAACAAGCTAGAAGTCAGCCGCAACAAACAGAAATTTCATTAAGCTTTTTTGAATACGCCACACTTGCAGGTTTATATATTTTTAAACAAACGAAACCTGATGTGGTGTTACTCGAAGTTGGCTTAGGCGGACGTTTAGACGCCACTAACATTATCGATGCCGATGCTTGTGTGATTACCTCAATTGATATCGACCATCAAGAGTACCTTGGTGATACCCGAGAACTCGTTGGCCGTGAAAAAGCAGGTGTCTTTAGACGTCATCGTTTAGCCGTTATTGGCGAGCCCGACGTACCGCATACGGTATTGGATTACGCAGCTGAAATTAGCGCGAATGTTTATCAGGTGAATAAAGACTTTAGTTATCATCTTAACGGTGATAAATGGCAATTTAGCGGTAAAAATGGCGCAATAAATTCACTCACTTTACCTAAGTTACCATTAGCCAATGCTGCTACGGCCATCGCTGTGATAGAACAAACTTGGCCTGAAATCAGTACTGCAGCTATCACTACAGGCATTGCCACAGCAAGGTTATCAGGCCGATTAGAACAAGTGTCAGATTCGCCAAGAGTGTTAGTTGACGTTGCTCATAATCCCCATGCGGCAAAGTATTTAGCGTCTCAATTGCAACAATATAAGCCGGCTCGCATTATTGCTTTGTGCGGCATGCTAAAAGATAAAGATGCATCAGCAGTGCTTACAGAGCTTAACGATACTGTGGATGAGTGGTACTTTACTAGCTTAGATGTTGAGCGCGGTTTAGATGCCAATACACTGGCAAGTTGCCTTGCAGCTAATAACGCAACCAATACAACTGCTGTGAAGGCATTTCAGTTTGATTCGATAGATCAAGCTTGGCAAAGTGTCAGTGCAAATATTACTGCAGATGATGTGGTAATTGTTTTTGGCTCATTTTACACTGTGGCTGGCTTTAGCAAAATTTTATAAAGGAAATAAACATTTGTCTGCTCAATTTCAAAACCGATTAGTGGGAACGGTTGTTATCGTAGCGCTTGGGGTGATTTTTTTACCTGACTTGCTCGATGGCAAAAAACAACGTGAAATCGAAGAGTTTACCGAAATTCCGCTGCGCCCAGTGATTAATGAGCAAACCAGCGATGTCATTGGCGAAGGCTACACACCTGAAACATTTGAAGTGGAAGAAATTGCCCAAACTCAAGACTTAGGAGCCTCTGAAGATTCGTCTGAAAAAGTCACTCCAGCTGCCACTACTGCCTCTGATAGAACGTCCTCAGATAAAAATGCATCAACGAGTGCCAAAGCAGCATCTGCGACATCAACACCTGTACAAGTCGCTAAAGCAAAGCCAGAAGTTAAAAAAGTCGAGCCTATTAAAGCGGGTTATACCTTACAACTTGGCGGCTTTAATAATGCTAAAAATGTTGAAGAGTTAGTCAAAAAACTCAGACAAAATGGTTTTACCGCATATACCTTGCCAGCTAAACCGATAGATGGCTCGCTAACAAAGGTATTCGTAGGGCCTGAACTTTCTGCTGAAAAACTCAAAACATACCAGAAAAAAATCAATAAACTAAATGGTCTTCAAGGCAAAATTGTTCAATACAATCCCCTAGAAAACTAACTATTCACTATTGTTTGGTACAGCGCAAAGTCAATTTATCTAGCAGTTGGTGAGAAAGTTTTCTGTCTCTGTTAGAATCGCGCCGTCTTAACATCTATACCGGATCCCCATCTCAATGGTTTGGATTGATTACGCTATTCTCATCGTCATCGGCTTATCAACTGTCATCAGTTTGATCCGCGGATTTGCCAAAGAAGCCATGTCTTTAGTGGTATGGTTCGCTGCCTTCTTTATTGCCAGCCAATTCTATCAAGACTTAGCCGTTCATTTAACCCAAATGAACGATGAAATGACCCGCAATGGTGTTGCCATCGCCGTGTTATTTGTCGCCACGCTTATCTTGGGCGCATTAGTTAATTATTTATTAGGTCAACTGGTTTCTAAAACCGGTTTATCAGGCACCGATCGAGTCTTAGGCTTGTGTTTCGGTGCGCTTCGCGGGGCATTAATTGTCAGCGCTATCTTATTTTTTCTGGATGCTTTTACTGGTTCACCAAGTCAAGACTGGTGGAAAGAGTCAGAACTTGTACCCCAATTTGGTGTCGTTATTCAGTGGTTTTTTGACTACTTGGAAAACACATCTAGCTTTGTACCCAAAATATAAATATAAAACATCTTACAATGAGGAAGCTTACCCATGTGTGGTATCGTCGGAATAGTTGGTCAGTCATCGGTTAATCAAACCATTTATGATGCATTGACCGTGCTTCAGCACCGTGGTCAAGATGCAGCAGGTATTGTGACTGTTGACAAGAGTGCGTTTCGTTTACGTAAGGCAAATGGATTAGTTAAAGACGTTTTCGAAGTGAAACATATGCAGCGCCTGCAAGGCAAAGCAGGTATTGGACACGTTCGTTATCCAACTGCGGGTAGCTCAAGTGCTTCAGAAGCGCAGCCGTTTTATGTTAATTCACCGTTTGGTATTTCATTAGCCCATAACGGTAACTTAACCAATACAGTTGAGTTAGCTGAAAGCTTAGTGAAAAAACGTCGTCATGTTAACACCACCTCAGATTCTGAAGTGTTATTAAACCTACTTGCTGATGAGCTTCAAGAGACTCGCAGTTTAACCTTAAGTGCCGATGAAGTATTTGACGCTGTTGCTAAAGTGCACGCGCAAACTCGTGGTGCTTACGCCGTAGCTGCAATGATCATTGGTCAAGGCTTAGTGGCATTTCGCGACCCATTTGGCATTCGTCCGTTAGTGTTAGGTAAGCATGAAACACCAACGGGTACTGAATACATGGTGGCATCAGAAAGTGTTGCATTAGACGCTGTTGGCTTTGAAGTCATGCGTGATGTTGCACCGGGTGAAGCGATTTATATTTCATTAGATGGTCAGCTATTTACTCGCCAATGTGCAGTAGACCCAAGCTATGCACCGTGTATTTTCGAGTTCGTATATTTTGCTCGTCCAGATTCTGCGATGGATAAAATTTCAGTTTACGGCAGTCGCGTAAACATGGGCGCAAAACTAGGCGCTAAAATTCAAAAAGAATGGGAAGATCATGACATTGACGTGGTTATTCCAATTCCTGAAACCTCATGTGATATCGCATTAGAAATCGCACGCTGTATGGAGCTTCCTTACCGTCAAGGTTTCGTGAAGAACCGTTACATTGGCCGTACGTTCATCATGCCAGGTCAACAAGAGCGTAAGAAGTCAGTACGTCGTAAACTCAACGCCATTAATACTGAGTTTAAAGGTAAAAACGTATTGTTAGTCGATGACTCTATCGTACGTGGTACCACTTCAGAGCAGATTATTGAAATGGCACGTGAAGCTGGCGCGAAGAAAGTGTACTTTGCTTCAGCAGCACCTGAAATTCGTTTCCCTAACGTGTACGGTATCGATATGCCAACGACCAATGAGCTCATTGCTCACGGCCGTGATGCTGACGAGATTGCAAAAATCATCGGCGCTGATGGCATTATCTTCCAGGACTTAACTGACTTGGTCGATGCTGTCGGTATGGAAAATCCAGACATTAAACGTTTTGAAACTTCAGTGTTTGATGGTCAATATATTACTAATGATGTTGATCAAGCTTACTTAGATCACTTAACTCAGTTACGTAACGATGATGCTAAAGCCAACAGCAAAGATATCGGCACTAACTTAGAAATGCATAACGTTTGTCATCCATAAAGTGAAATGACAGATTTGTGTGTTATTGAAAGCCAGCGCAAGCTGGCTTTTTTATTTGAATCAATAAACGATTGATATATGGAGTGATTATTAATGTCTAAAATTGAGTTTACTGCAGAACAGCGCGAACTGATGGTGCAAAAAATTCAAACCTATTTTGAAGATGAACTAGACCAAGATTTAGGTCAGTTCGATGCCGAATTTTTATTGGATTTCTTTGCCAGTAATATTGGTGCGCACTTTTATAACCGTGGCTTACATGATGCACGAGCCATATTCGAAGCTCGTATCGAGACCATTGATGAAGATATATACGGTATTGAGAAAGATATAAAATAGCTTCTCAAGTAAATCAATCATTTACTATTTGTACGACAAACTATTTACATTGTGCTTTTCCTCCCCTAGGTTAGTCAAAGAAACTCAATCTTAAATGATTCAAAATGGAGGAAAGACAATGTCTCAGCCACTTCGAGATGATATCCCACAAGAAGCATTTGATTGGTACGATGAATATGCCCACGGTGGCATGGATCGTCGAACCTTCATGAAGAAACTAGGTACCTTAGTCGCAGTCGGTTATTCCATGACTGTACTCACCTCAGCTTTGCTGCCAAATTACGCACTGGCTGAGCAGGTGTCGTTTAATGATGCTGACATTAAGGCCACTTATGAAAAGTTTACATCTCCATTAGGCCATGGCGAAGGCCAAGGGTATTTAGTTGTTCCCGCTAATGTTGATTCAAACAAAACTGCAGTTTCTTTACCTGTGGTGTTAGTCATACACGAAAACCGAGGCTTAAACCCTTACGTTAAAGATGTTGCACGCCGTTTAGCTAAAGCAGGTTTTATCGCCTTCGCACCCGATGCACTTTATCCTCTGGGTGGATACCCAGGTAATGATGATGAAGGCCGAGCGATGCAAAAATCTATGGATCGCGATAAAATCCAACAAGATTTTGTCGCTGCAGCAAAGTTTTTAAAATCTCATGAAAACAGTAATGGAAAACTCGGCGCTGTAGGTTTTTGTTTTGGTGGCTATATCGTCAATTATCTTGCTGCAGTCGAATCTGATTTGCTTACCGCAGGCGTGCCTTTTTATGGAACACCCGCTAAGAAAGAACTCCGAGAAAATATTAAAGCCTCATTGATGGTACAACTTGGTGAAGAAGATGAACGGGTTAATAAATCTTGGCCAGATTATGAAGCTGACTTAAAGCGGTTAAATGTGCCATACCAAATGCACATGTATAAGAATGCCAAGCATGGATTTCATAATGACTCTACATCACGCTTTGATGAAGCGAATGCAAAGCTTGCTTGGGACAGAACCATTGCATTTTTTAATCAAGAATTGGCTTAAGTCGCACTTGATGGCTCACTGAGATGTGGTGATGACAAGACATAAAAAAGCAGTGCAAGCACTGCTTTTTTTTATGCCATTGACTTAAGTGTTAACGCAACGGTGTAAGTCTTTTAATCCTGATAGATGTAATGCGTGTTAATACACCCTTTAAGCTATCACCGACATTTAAAATACGCAGGTGAGCATATCCACAAGTTCAGTTTCAGTTGTTGGCATTTTAGCCAGCTCAATCATTTCAGGCGAACCGCCATTTAGCATATAAGCACTGGTTGTTAAGTGGTCATGGTGAAACCATTTACCGTTAACACAAACGTCGGTATAGCACTTCTCACATTGCTTCAATTCCATAACGGGCTCCTGACCTCATTTTCTGCGTTAACTAAAACTATCTCAAGAATTTGTTCGCAATCATGATCTGGATCAACTTTATTCCAGCTTTAATCAAGCAGGGGGAAGATGATTTGATTGTTTAAAGAGGCTAAATAAGTCAATTGTATGGCTATTGGAGCTAATTTATATTGTTTATAAATCGATTATGAAAATTTACTACAATAATTGGCACGCGTTAGCGCGAGAGTTAGTTAGATTTGCTTTATAAATGTTATCTGGTGTTCGACACGAGTTATTTATATTCATTTATTGTTTTTGATAAATTATTTCTTGAATGACTATTAAAATGTACTGTAATTATATACAGTAAACTAATTCTGATGAAAAAGCCTGCTTAAAAGTGCTTTAACGATTTTTGATGGTTTGAACTAAATGATCCTTTATATTGCCGAAAAGCCTAGCTTAGGTCGTGCCATAGCCGATGTATTACCTAAGCCTCACAAAAAAGGTGATGGTTACATCATGACAGCCAATGGTGATTGCGTGTCTTGGTGCGTGGGACATTTATTAGAACAAGCAGAACCCGACGCTTATGATCCCGCTTATAAGTCGTGGCAATTAGCTCACTTGCCAATTGTGCCACAACAATGGAAGTTAAAACCTAAATCAAAAACACGCTCTCAGCTAAGCACATTAAAAAAACTGATAAAACAGGCATCAAGTCTGGTTAACGCAGGCGATCCTGATAGAGAAGGGCAATTACTGGTTGATGAAGTGATATCCCATTCTGGTATTAAAGCCGATAAGATTAGCCAAACTCAGCGGCTACTCATCAGCGACTTAAACCCCTCTGCAGTGAAAAGAGCATTAAACCAAATGCGCAGTAATAAAGAGTTTGTGCCGCTTTCAACTTCAGCGCTGGCGCGTAGTCGCGCTGATTGGTTATACGGCATGAATATGACTCGTGCATATACCATTCAAGGTAGAAAGGTCGGTTATCAAGGGGTTTTGTCGGTCGGTCGGGTGCAGACGCCAGTGCTTGGTTTAGTTGTTAGACGTGACGAAGAAATTGCTCATTTTGTGCCAAAACCGTTTTACGATGTGTTAGCTCATCTTATCACTCAAGAAAATCAAACCTTTCCGGCTAAATGGAAACCCAGTGAAGCCTGTCAGCCCTACATGGATGAAGAAGGGCGAGTGCTGGCTAAAGGGCTTGCGGAAAATGTGGTTGGCCGTATCACTAATCAACCTGCAGAAGTCACAAAACTGGAAGCTAAGAGTAAACGTCAAAACCCACCATTACCTTACAGTTTATCTGCGTTGCAAATTGACGCTGCAAAGCGTTTTGGGATGAGCGCCAAGGACGTGTTAGATACGTGTCAAAGCTTGTATGAACGCCATAAACTGATTACTTACCCACGTTCTGATAGCCGTTATTTGCCGGTTGAGCAACATGGTTTAGCGCCGCAAGTTATTAATGCAATATCCAAAAATGATCCGTCACTAACTGCAAAAGCGGATTCACCAAATAGCAAACTTAAATCCAAAGCGTGGGATGACAAAAAAGTCGATGCTCATCACGCGATTGTACCAACAGAAAAAGTCACTAATTTGGCCAATTTATCCAGTAAAGAAGCCAAGTTATATTCACATATTGCAAGGCAATATTTAGCCCAGTTCTATAAGGCTTACTTATACGATGAAACTCAGGTAGAAGTGACTATTGCAGGCGGTTTGTTTACCACCAAGGCCAAGCAAGAAACCTCGTTAGGTTGGAAACAGCTGTTTGCTGCAAGCGATACGACTAAAAAGGATGATGATGAACTGGCGACCTTACCAGCACTCACTCAAGGTCAGTCGTTACATTGCACTCAGGGTGAGCTTCTTGAAAAGGTGACTCAACCGCCTAAGCATTTCACTGATGCGACGTTATTGGGTGCGATGACGGGTATCAACCGCTTTGTGACCAACAAAGACGTTAAAAAAATCCTTAAAGATACTGATGGCTTAGGCACTGAGGCCACCCGTGCGGGGATTATTGAATTACTGTTTAAACGCGGTTATTTGCAGCGCCAAGGTAAATCGATTGTAGCAACTCCTGTGGGTATTGGTCTGGTGAACTCATTACCAGAGTCAGCCACAACACCGGATATGACCGCATTATGGGAAAGTAGCCTGGATGCCATTAGTCAAAAGCAATTACGCTATGATGCATTTATGTCTCCTTTGCTAAACCAGTTGAATGACTTGATTACTCAAGCAGCGAATCAATTACCTAGTGCTCTGTCAGGTGTCACAGGCCCTGGTTATAAAAAGCGTCGCAGCAGTAGTTCAAGAGGCAGTAGTACAAAAAGCAGTGGTTATAAAAGAAAAGCGTCTTCTTCCTCTTCTGGCAATAAAACGATAAAAAATACCACTAAGCGAGTATCGAAAAAAACCGCTAATTAGCTTAAATTAACTTATTCAATCGGAAGTATGTGCTTAGTTAAATTATTACTCCTGAGCTTAAATGAAATTTATGGATGAGTTACATGCAGCAAGGCGTTCACTTTTTTATTAAATCAACTTTAGTCATCTTAAGTGTATTGATGAGTAACATTTGTTGGTCGGCTGGAGTTTGGCAAGAAACATTTGCTGAATTGAATCTAGATAATTGGTCATACGTGCTTCACCCACAAGGCATCAATATTCTTCCTAAGCCTGCAGGGTTAAATCTGATTAATTCAGAATCAATTTCAGATATTACGAGTGAACCTAGTTCAAATTACGGTGCATTATTAACAATTAAAGGTGAACAATCTTATCTATGGCGTGGGATTGAAGCACTTAACCGAGTAGAACTACAACATAAACCCACCCATACTCGCCCAGGTCAAACAACCACTGTTAGCTGGCAATTTCTACTACCTCAACTATTTAGTGAAGATACCCATCAGATTGCTTACTGGGAGTCAGATAAAACCTACCGGCAAAGCTATCGTTTACAGCTTAATGGTTCACGCATGAGTTTGGTTTCTAATATCGCAAAATCAGTTTTTATAGATGGCGAAGCTGCGCAACCTAATACTAAGCAAGCCTTGTGGTATCTTGACGATATTAAAGCTAATACTTGGTATACGGTGACATTAGAAACATACTGGTCGATGACTGAAGGTCGCATAATGATGGCGATAAATAATCTGCCTCAAGTACATTTAACCCTGCAAACGCTTGTGGCACACGATGAGAATATGTTTATCCAGTTAGGCATTCTACGAGAACGTGCAGACCGAGTTGAATCTATTTGGCTAGATAACGTGAAAGTTGACCATTTTTAATCTTCTGATTAATTACCGAACATTCATACTTGTATATTCTATATGACGACACGTTAGCTAAATTCCTGTTAGTCATTACTCACTGCTCATTACTCACTGCTCATTACTCACTGCTCATTACTCATTACTCATTACTCATTACTCATTACTCATTACTCACTACTCACTACTCATAACTCATAACTCACTACAAACACCTCACTCCTCATTTCTAGTTCGAGTCACTGTGGCTGATTTTGTTCATTTCGATACTAAATAATGCGTGGCGTAAAATGGTAACTTTGCCGTAGATTCTCTCCTTATAATTTCTGCCATACCAAGATGATTCAACAACATCAAAATAAGGCAGGCTATGACAGAACAAATATCTTCGTCTATTGATACCTCTGCAGCTAATGCTAAAGCAGGTTTTTTTAATCGCCATAAAACAAAATTTTATATTTTATTGACGCTGCTGGCGGTCATTTGCGGCTCGGTATTACTAGCAAATGGTTTTACCGTTCACCACAAAGATATTCCAGCGGATTATTGGACTACCACTTCAGCGTTAAAGGGTAAGTTGCTGGACACTGAAATCTTTATTGGTGCATTAACCATGATGTTGGTCGTGACTATTTGCTTAGCAATTTGGGGCTACTGGAAACTTCATTCTCTACCCAAAAAGCATGCTGAACATACGGGGCAAGCAAAATTGATTTTCTGGTTATGTACTATCGGTTTTTTTTACAATGAATTGTGGATAGCTGCCATCTTAATTGTTGTCACCGATTGGAAAAAAATTTCGGCAGTGATTAGGGCCTGTTGATCTTTGCAGATTAAGTTTTGTTCGAAATATAAGCGTTTTAATTGAGGCGAATGGATTGATGCCTAGTCATCTAAGCAAAATTCATTCAACAAAGAGTAAAACGCTTTTAGTCGAACCCTTTGGGCAGCGTTTGTTGGCTATTTTTACTGCATTATCGACTTTTTATGTAGAGCACTACACCACAAAGTCTCTGCTTTGTATAAATGGCCAACAATTCGTTGCAAAAATAACCTTGAAAAATCAACAGGCCCTATAGGGAGACAAGCATAATGAAAGAACTATTGTACCCATATGTACTTATTTGCTGGATTTTAATTAAAACTGGCTTAGCAAAACGCACGACGGCTAATTATATTTCTATGATTGTTGTAGGTGTGCTGATTAACCTTGCAGTGTTCTTTGCTCATCGATTCTATTCTCCTGTGGACTTAACTGATTCATCGGTTGTGAGAGCACAAACAGCGGTTTTAAGCCCGATTACAGAGTCAATCGATAAGTATTATGTTAAGCATAATCAGAAAGTTAAAGAAGGCCAGTTACTCTACACTTTGGTGAATAATGAAGAAACCAATAGCCTTCGCCAGATTGAAGCTGAGATTAATAGCTTAGACGCTGATATAGCGCAAACTGAGCAGGATTTAACAAGGTTAACTCAAGTTAAAAATGTCGTGGCTAAACGAGACATTGATAAGTATCAAACAAGGTTAAATGCGATGAAATTTGATCGTGAATCATTAGTTGCCCAGCAACAACAAGCTGAGTTTGAAAATAGCCAACTAGAAATTCGCGCTCCTTTTGATGGCGCAGTAACACGTATTGATACAGCAGCAGGGTCAAGAATTGGTAATATTCAACTGTGGAATACTGAAACTAAAATCCTTGAGATGCGTATACCCGATCAGCTATGGAACCGAGTAAAGCAAGGTCAATTTGCCGAGTTTTATGTAGATGCATATCCTGGGCACATTTTTAGAGGGCGAGTTCACTCAATATCTTTAGCTACGGGGGAGGCAAGAGGCAGTCACGGCAGTCAAGAACAAGGCGTTGCTCAGCAGTTAGTCAATAACTCAAAAAATATTGGCCGAACAGTGCTGATTGAGTTTAGCGACCCAGAAGGCATTGAAATTCCGATTGGCGCACGAGGCTCAGCCTGGATTTCTACTGAGAAACCTTTTTCACTGCTAGGCCCGATTGATATGTTAGGGGCCGCAACACTCAGGCTTAAAGCATTGAAAAGCTTCTTTGGCGCTTTTTAGGTATTAGCTTAATAATGGGTAAAATAATATAGCGGCTTAAGCACTGGATTGAATGACTGAAACGAACAGCTGAAACGAATAGCTGTAACCAACAGCTATTCGAATGAGTTAGTCAGGTGCTTCATGCAGTAATATGTTTGTGTATTGTTGTAATGTGGTTAATATAAATGAGTGATTAATCTTTTTTTATAAAGTATCAATATATTAGAGGTTTATAATGTCAGCAGAAACTACCAGTATTGCCACACCTTTGCATGGTTTTAATAGTCCCCAACGTTATTTTGTTGGTTATACTCTCGCTGTTTTAGTCGATTTGACGGTGTTAAATCTACTTGCTGAGTACTGGCAACATATTAGTGTCTCGTCTTTCTCAATTTCATTATTAGTCGCCATTCTGTTGCAGTTGCTGTTAAAGCTAACCATAGCCTTTGAACATAAGTTAGCTGACTACTTCAAAAGTAAACCTGGCACTGCACCTAAGGTTTATCGCGCGCTAAGTACTTGGGCGATTTTGTTCTTTTCGAAAATCATCATGCTTGAAGCCATTAACTTAGCCTTCGGCGACAGTATTACCTTTACTGGCCCATTTGACGGCATCGTTGCTTTCTTTGTTTTAGTGTTTGGTATTTTGATTGCAGAATTTATGGTATCGAAGATTTATTTCTCGCTTCGTGACAAACCTAACGATGAAACTGAAGGTGCGGCCGCAGCCAGCTAGCGATGAGGGAATTTAGCTTTGTTGGTGAATGGTTGAAATAAAGCATATTGACCACTGAATTTGAGGCAAAAAAAATGAGTAATTCAATTAAGGATTACTCATAAAAAATTCACTAGTTCACAACATAAAGGGCGGAACAGGCTAGATTATGCCCGTTCTTACTTAACTGAAAATTAAATTAGCCTTTCATATTGTGATCACAAGCAGGTTTTAGCTTAAATATTATATTATCTAAGACTCTTTTGGCGATTCAATGAGATTAGCTTATCTAACACCCGCTCGCCATCGATACGAATTCCATTGTGCTCATATTCTGATGTGAGCCAATATTTCAAGTTATCAACTAATTGCACCGTTTCTAGGCTGTAGTTCATATCGACATACATGTCTTCGCTATAGATGGCAGCACTGACAGGAACAGTGTTTTGCATCAGCACATCAACATCATATAAATTGCTCCAATCAGCTTTTTCGGCAATGGCATTTGCTAATGCTTTAAGAGGTTTTAATTGATTAAATTGCTCAAACATCCACGGGTAAATCATCTCGCCAGTAAATAATAAACGTTGTCCTCGCTGATAATTAAATTGTTGGAACTGTTCTCTAACACGATGGGCAGACCAATTTGCACCTTGCTGATGGAACTGTTGGCAGTAAATCGACTCATGCATTAAAGCGAAAATAGGGTTGGTGTTATAGTCTAAAAATTGACTAAATTGATGTAAGAAAAGCGGATTAATCTGTTTACCTGAGCCTGTTTCAATCAAGGCTTGTTCTAATAAATAGTAAACGGCTTCAGGCCCTTGCTCCATACCGATATTCACACCCAGTAATTGCAACATCTCAACGGTGAGCTGTTCGCCTGTGGCTAATGTGACCTGATTATTATCGATAAACTCAGCTAATTCAGCGGTTAATTGCTCAGCATCTTTAAAGCGGTGATAAAAGTCATTATTCTTTTTTATCACTCGCTGGTAAGTGGCTTTATAAACATCATCAGCTCGACGGGTTAACGACGGAATACCACCAGTAATGAAGGCTTCTTTAATTGAATCAGGTGCAGCAGATAGATAATGCAGTACGCAGAAACCACCAAAGCTTTGGCCTAAAATACTCCACTGGGTATTGTTGGTTAATTTAAGGCGAATGAATTCAGCATCTCGAATGATATTATCAGCGCGAAATTGACTGACATAATCCACTTGTTCATCGACAGATAAATGCTCAAGGGTTGCGTGGTTGATAAGGCTTGAAAGCCCTGTGCCGCGTTGGTCTAGCAAGATCACTCGATATTCTTGTAGCGCACGTTTAATCCAACCTGAGTTTTCAATCGGTCTAACAGCCCCAAATCCTGGGCCACCTTGAAAATAAACCAGAAAGGGGAGATCTTTTTGCTGGTTTTCTGTGCTGACAATTTCACGGGCAAAGACGGTGATTTTTTCCCCTTCTGGCTGCTTATAGTTGAGCGGAACCGAGAAAAAATGTTTCTTGGAAACAATACCTGAAAGAATGCTGTCCATTTGCATGCTGTACCTGTGATGTGAATAGAGTCTTAGAAAGGGGCTATTGTAGAAAGCTTAACTATCGATCACAATGAAAACTTATCGCAACCAGTGTAAGTTTTGTTAGCGAAAGCTAATTTATGTTCCTTTAAATTTACACTAGCTAGAAGTCTATTCACCGTGAGTCAATTAAAGCTGATATTCCCTTTAGCAACGCAGCACTAGCAGTTTAAGCTACGACTTTGCATCATACGTAAGGGCTAATCTGAGTTTTTTATAAATATTTAAAAGATAGATCAAACTTTTTTGTGCTATTTGAAGCATAATAAGCTCAAAGCAAACGCCTGCTACTGTAAGGAAATAAGCAATGAAATATCAAATCATTCCAGTCACCCCGTTCCAGCAAAATTGTAGTGTGATTTGGTGTGACAAAACCAAACTTGCAGCAGTGGTTGATCCTGGCGGAGATATTGACAGAATCGTATCTGAAGTCAGTAAGTTAGGCTTAAAATTAGAAAAAATTTTATTAACCCATGGCCATATTGACCATGTTGGCGGTGCTAAAACTCTCGCTAATCAACTTAATATTCCCATTATCGGCCCTCATGTGGCTGACAAGTTTTGGTTAGAAGGTTTGGCTAAACAGAGCCAAAACTTCGGATTTCCGCACATTGACTCGTTTGAACCGACGCAATATCTCAATGAAGGTGATAATGTCACTGTCGGTGAGCAAACGTTATCAGTGCTGCATTGCCCAGGACACACACCAGGACACATTGTATTTCATTCGTCTGAGTCACAAATTGCTTGGGTAGGGGATGTTTTGTTTAGAAGCTCAATAGGTCGCACTGATTTCCCGCAGTCTGATCATAAGCAACTGATTAATTCAATTACTCAAAAATTGTGGCCATTAGGAGAGAAAGTTAACTTTATTCCCGGACATGGCCCAATGTCGACCTTTGAAGAAGAACGTCAACATAATCCATTTGTTGCTGATCAGTTGTTGGCCTAATCGCTTACATTAAACTGGCTTTTATTAAAGTCGCTTATATTAAAGCCGCTTACATTAAAGTCGCTTAAGACAGTTTGTTCAACCGAGTCAGTTTCGCATAAACAGTTACATTTTTTATCCTTTCCTTCGTATATTAGCAAACCAGCGAGTAGCTTGACTCGCTGGCAAGTTATATTGATATATCACCTCGAGTTACAGCATTAAATTCCCAGTAATCTTTGCATTATTGACATCCTTTGTTAGCTTATGTTGAGCCTCGCTGAAATGTGAGGGCTACGACTGGGTAACGATTTGATGCTCCCTCTGGACAAATTGCTGCTACAGAAGTGAATTATGGACTGATTTAGCAGGCAGGGACTATGGCGCATCACTTACTTTCATTACTCGACTCATGGGCTGAAAAACCGCAATTGGAATGGGCGTTAGCTGTCATCACGTCAGTTGAAGGTTCATCTTATCGCAAAGCGGGCGCTATCATGTTGTTTGACCCACTCGGTAAAACGTTGGGAATGCTCAGTGGTGGCTGTTTAGAGGCAGATTTACGTCGCCATGCTCAAGATGCGATCCAAACTCAACGCATTGCACATATTACCTACGATGCCACCGACGAAAACGATACGAGTTACCAACTCGGTTGTGGTGGGCTTGTTAATATCATGATGGTGCCATTACTGGCAGATAACCAATACCTTGGTTTGCCAGAACTTCATCAGCAACTTACCCGCGGTAATCAGGGGCATTATCAATTATCTCTCAATGACAACAAGAGTCATGCAGGAGAAATGTCAGGTAAATTCATTGCATCCAATGCTGCGAAACATGACAGCTTCGAACCCTCCTCAAAAACGCAGCAGCTCACTAAACAGATCACAAAGCGGATATCATTAGATGGGCAAGATTATTTATCTGTCCCTGTGAGAGCGCCTTATCATCTGGGGATATTTGGTGGTGGGTTAGATGCTCAGCCGTTAGCCGCAATAGCTGCCGAGCTTGATTGGAAAATTACCGTATTCGATAGTCGCTCCGCCTATGCGCGCAGCTATGACTTTCCTGCTGCAAAAATCAATAAAACACCGCTTACTCAATTGAAAACAGAAGAGCTTACTCAACTCGATGCTGCAGTGGTGATGAACCATAACTTAGACCTCGACTGCGACGCCCTTAAAGCGCTGCAGCCTACCAATATTGATTACATTGCATTGTTAGGTCCAGGGCATAGGCGGGATAAAGTGTTTGGCTTAGCTGAGTTAACAGAACAAGATTTCAGTGGTTTCTTTTCAGCGCCTGCAGGGCTTGCACTGGGCGGTGAACTGCCTAGTTCTGTGGCATTAAGTATTTTATCTCAGTGCCATGGCGTGTTACATCACCGCATTAGCAAGCAAGCAGAATTGAGCCGTTTAGATAAGGTGATGTCCTAGTGACGTTTTTATCTAAGTCCCCTAAAGTGGTCAGCGTGATGTTGGCTGCAGGTCAAAGCACACGATTTGATGGTGCAAAGCTTGCTGCCACAGTATCAGGCCCAGAAGTGAATGACCCAGATCCACACGCTTTACCCCACAGTTTACTGACTCACAGTCTATTGGAATTAACCCAGGCGGCTGAGCAAATAGATATTGGTAAACCTTGCGTTATCTTAGGCGGTCATATCGATGTGTTATCGCCATTAGTGCCAATGAATACACCGATACTCATCAATAAAGACTGGCAATCGGGCATCGCCAGTTCGGTCGCCATGGCGGCAAAATATGCCCAGGCCGAAAAAGCCGACGCTTTGCTATTAAGCCTTGCAGATCAAGTGGCTGTTTCCCATTTACATTATTTAAGTCTATACCGTGTGTTTTGCCTTTTTGGTCAAACCACAGCGGCTTATTATCAACAAAACCCGGGTGTACCTGCGATATTTGTAGCTGAAGACTTTGATGCCCTTCAGCAGCTCGAAGGTGATGCTGGGGCTAAAAAACTATTAAAACAACATTTAACTAATCAAACCTTGGCCGTACTTCCGTTAGAGCAAGCCGCCATTGATATTGATACCCAAGCCGATCTTAGCTGGTGGTTGGCCAACAAGGAGTAAGTGATGACGCAACAAACGCAAACACTTGAAGTGAACGGTAAAAGCTTCACCTTAGATGCAGATCCAAATATGCCAATTTTATGGGCGCTGCGAGATATTTTAGGCTTAACAGGCACCAAATATGGTTGCGGTGCAGGCCTTTGCGGCGCGTGTACCGTCCACATTGATGGTGCGCCAGTTCGCGGCTGCTTAACCAGCATAAAACAAGCGGCGGGTAAGTCAGTAACGACCATTGAAGGGCTTGAAGCCGATAAGCTAAAAGCCGCATGGGAGAAACATAACGTACCGCAATGTGGCTACTGCCAAGCAGGGCAACTTATGTCTGCAGCTGCGTTACTTAACACCACAGCCAAACCGTCTGAAGCGCAAATTGATGATGCCATGTCGGGTAATATTTGCCGCTGTGGCACTTACCCTCGCATAAAAGCTGCAATTAATACCGCTGCTGAAAACAGTAAAGTGGAGGCATAACCATGACCACATTTACCGCAGTTGAAAACATTAGCCGTCGTAACGTGCTAAAACTGTTTGGCGCAGTGGGCGGAGGCTTAGCCTTAGGCGCATCTGGCTTAGCGTGGAGTCCCATGGCAATTGCTCAAGGCAAGCAAGCGCAGCTGAACATCTTTATCGCCATTGGTGAAGACAATAAGGTGTATTTAACCTGTCACCGCTCTGAAATGGGGCAAGGTATTAGAACAGGTGTGCCACAAGTCTTAGCCGATGAGCTAGAAGCTGAGTGGGATCAAATCGTTGTGGTTCAAGGTTTGGCTGACGAGCAATATGGCAGTCAAAACACCGATGGTAGCCGCAGTATCCGTAAGCATTATCAAAAAATGCGTCAAATGGGCGCAACAGCAAGAAGCATGCTTGAGCAAGCAGCCGCTAACCAGTGGCAAGTGTCACCGGCAGATGTGTATGCCAAAGCAGGTAAGATTCATCATAAAACTAATGGTAAAAGTCTGTCATTTGGCGAGCTTGCCATTGCAGCCTCAGCACTTACAACACCAGCACTTGATAGCGTGGCGTTAAAGCCAGCGTCGAAATTTACTCATATCGGAAAATCGCCCACCATCGTAGATATGGACGATATGCTTAACGGCAAAGCTGAATATGGTTTTGATGTAAAAGTAGCAGGTATGGTACACGCCTCAATTACTCGACCACCAGTATTGGGTAGCGATGTAGCGACTTTAGATGATAGCGCAGCTCGCAAAGTGGCAGGGGTATTGGATGTGATTCAAATTCCGATATCAAAAGGTGCGCCGTTATTTCAGCCCCTTGGTGGTGTTGCGGTTATTGCTACTAATAGCTGGAGTGCGCTGCAAGGCCGTAAAGCACTAAAAATCACCTGGACAGACTCTGCAAACAGTCAATATGACTCGGATACCGATTTAGCAGCGCTTGTTAAACGCGTTGGTGAGTCAGGTACGGTTATTCGTCAATTGGGCGAATCAGTCAGTGATTGGAGTGACAACAATAGTTTATCAGCAGTTTATACCGTGCCGTATTTGACCCATGCCATGATGGAGCCGCCAGCGGCAGCTGCATCAGTGACTAAAGACGGCTGCGAAATTTGGGCATCAACTCAAACACCGCAAAGCACCCAGAAAAATGTTGCTGGGGTTTTAGGCTTAAAAGATGAGCAAGTGAAAGTGAATGTCACCTTGCTAGGTGGTGGTTTTGGCCGCAAGTCAAAACCTGACTTTAGCGCCGAGGCAGCGTGGTTATCACAAAAAATCGCTAAACCAGTCAAACTGCTATGGAGCCGCGAAGATGAAATTCAAAACGGTTACTACCATGCTATTAGTGCGCAGCATTACCAAGCTAAGTTAGATGGCAATAAAGCGCCAACGGCGTTACTTGCCCGCACAGGTTTCCCATCGATTAGTTCAACCTTTGCCGAAGGCGTTGATATGCCATCAGCAGGGGAGTTAGACCTTGGCTTTTCTGATATGCCGTTTAATTTAAGCCAAATTCAGCTTGAATCAGTCAAAGCCACTGCCCATTCACGAATCGGTTGGATGCGCTCAGTGTGTAATATTCAGCATGGCTTTGGTGTCGGCAGTTTTGTCGATGAGCTTGCAGTAAATGCAGGTAAACCTTGTATTAGTATGTGGCGTGAGCTGCTGGGCAAACCGCGACATGAAAAGCTTGAAAACCAAGTGGTGAAATACGGTAACTATGGTGAAACCTTAGAGGATTTCCCTATTGATATCGGCCGCTATTTAAGTGTGATTGACGCAGTAGAAAAGGCCATGGCAAAACAGCCTAAAATCGAAGCCAATCAAGGTTGGGGCTTTGCAGTACATCGTAGCTTTGTCAGTTATGTTGCAGTAGCCACATTAGTTGAAATGGACGGCGATAAGTTGACTGTATTAAAAAGCATTGCGGCGATTGACGCAGGCACTGTGGTCAACCCTGATAGGGTACATTCGCAAACCGAAGGCGCCATCATATTCGGCTTAAGTTTGGCGATGATGGGCGAAATTAGTTATAAAGACGGTAAAGTCGAGCAATCTAATTTCCATAACTATCCACTGCTACGCATCGGCCAGTCACCTGAAATCGAAACCATTATTGTCGAGTCAGATGCAAAGCCTGCAGGCGTGGGTGAACCCGGCGTGCCACCCGTGGCACCGAGTTTAACCAATGCCATATTTGCTGCCTCAGGCAAACGTTATCGTGATTTACCACTGAGTAAAGTGCTGAAAATCTAGTTTCAACATTTAAAGTACTATCAATGCCCAAGCTAGGTTATAGCTTGGGCATTTTTTTATGAAATGAATAGGTGGGAATATATAGGTGGAAATGAGTAAATGAAATGAGTGTTGATGGTCGTAATTTATCTACTAGCCTACCTTCTCGTCTATCTACTAGCCAATCTACTAATCTACCTATCAACAGGGCTTACCGTATGGCTAAAACGACTTCCAATAACGTGAGTATATAACTCAGTAGTTTTTAGATCTGTATGGCCTAATAGTTCTTGAACGGTTCTAATATCAGTACCTTGAAGTAATAGTTGAGTGGCAAATGTGTGTCTAAAGGTATGTGCTTTGACTTGTTTTGCTACCTTAGTAGTCATTACCGCTTTTCTAAGCTGTTTTCTAAAGGATGTTTCATGAATATGATGACGACAAATATATCCATCGTAGGGATGAGTACACCGAGTAGAAGAGGGAAACAAATACTGCCATGAAATGTCTTTAGCTGCATTTCCATATTTTCTTATTAATGCTGGAGGTAAGGAAGTTAGCCCAAACCCTTGAGATAAATCTTGTGTATGTTTAGCTTTTACTTGGCTAATTTGTTCTGAAATATGAAATTTCAGTGTTTTAGGTAGTAATGTGTAACGGTCTTTCTTACCTTTACCTCTAAAAATGAATAGCGTGCTATCGTCTAAATTAATATCTTTGATTCTTAGTTGTAGCGCTTCATTTATTCTTAACCCACAACCATATAAAAGTGATGCGATTAGCCAGTATTTCCCAGTTAATTGAGAGATGATTAGCTTGGCTTCATCATGGGTAAGCACCGTTGGCATTGCCTTTTCGCGTTTAGTGAATGAATACTTTAAGTCTATAATTTCTCTTTGAATAATATATCGATATAAAAAAATGATGGCGCATAATGCTTGATTTTGAGTTGAGCCACTAACTTGTTTATTGACTGCTAAGTGATTTAAAAACCGCTCAATCTCTTGGTTTCCCATGATATCCGGATGTTTCTTGTCATTAAATATAATAAATGCCTTAATCCAAAATAAGTAAACCTTCTCAGTTTTTATACTGTAGCGTCGAGTCCGTAATTCTTTTCTAACAGATTCAATAAATGGCGATGAAGACATAAAAAACCTACTGGCACATAACTGTATGTATATACAGTTATATGTCAATGTAGCTTAAATGCAAACTTTGCTTCTCGTTATGTAAATAAGAAAATTCTCACTTTCTATTATCATCACGCCTTAAGCTTATGAAAATGAATAACTTTTTTAATATGGATATTTACATAACGACCCAAAATAATTCTCGGTTATCTCAATTCTCGGTTTTATCCACTATTTAGTCGATTGATTTAAATTTTGATGGCTGTTAAGTTATTAAAATTATTAATAAATTAAGCTGAAAAGTGATTGAGTATTGGTAAGTAGCCTAGGGGTGTTTATCGGAATTCTCGCTAATAAGCTGTTCTTGACCTGCGGTAGACGATTTTTTAGTAAAAAGAAGTGATATTTTAGTCTAGCCGAGGGAGTAGATAGAACCA
>NZ_JAUOSO010000024.1:0-62445 GCF_030548905.1 Shewanella sp. 2_MG-2023 | reverse complement strand
TTCTCTATTCTCTATTCTCTATTCTCTATTCTCTATTCTCTATTCTCTATTCTCTATTCTCTATTCTCTATTCTCTATTCTCTATTCTCTATTCTCTATTCTCTAATCTCTAATCTCTAATCTCTAATCTCTAATCTCTAATCTCTAATCTCTAATCTCTAGTCTCTAGTTGTTAACTCTCGTTTTTGGCCTTTAACTTGTTAGGTTTAGCTTCTTTATAATCAGCTTGAATCAAAGACAATAAAAAAGCACTCACGTGTTAACGAGAGTGCTTTTTTGTCTTCCCAGGCTTCCATTTTATGGCGCTGGGTAGTTAACTAGCTTTTATTGCTCATTTTGAGCGGCTTGAATAGCCGTCAATGCAATCGTATAAACGATATCATCGACTAAAGCGCCACGTGATAAATCGTTTACTGGCTTGCGCATACCTTGCAGCATTGGGCCAATACTGATGAGATCTGCACTACGCTGAACCGCTTTGTAAGTTGTGTTACCCGTGTTTAAGTCTGGGAATACAAATACTGTGGCTTTACCTGCTACAGGACTGTCTGGTGCTTTAGAGCGAGCGACATTCTCCATTACAGCTGCATCGTATTGCAAAGGGCCGTCGATGATTAAGTCAGGGCGCTTCTCTTTCGCGATTCGAGTGGCTTCACGTACTTTATCAACATCAGAACCCGTACCAGAAGTACCCGTTGAGTAACTGATCATAGCAACACGTGGTTCAATACCAAATGCCGCTGCAGATTCTGCTGATTGAATCGCAATATCGGCTAGTTGCTCTGGGTTTGGATCTGGGTTAATTGCACAGTCGCCGTAAACCAAAACTTGATCAGGCATTAGCATGAAGAAAATTGATGATACTAAGCTTGAACCAGGTGCGGTTTTAATCAGTTGTAGTGGTGGACGAATCGTGTTGGCAGTGGTGTTTACCGCGCCAGAGACAATGCCATCAACTTCGTCTTGAGCAAGCATCATAGTACCTAGTACCATGTTGTCTTCTAATTGCTCTTTAGCAACAACTTCAGTTAGCCCTTTGTGGCGACGTAACTCCAACATACCTTCAACGTAACGACCTCGAGCCTCTAGAGGATCGATAATTTGTACGCCTTCACCTAACACGACATCTTGAGATGAAGCGATACGTAAAATTTCTTCAACGTTACCTAACAGTACACAACGGGCAATGCCACGTTCAGCACAAATAGATGCAGCTTTAATGGTTCTAGGTTCTTCACCTTCAGGCAATACAATGGTTTTCTTTGCTGCGCGAGCAAGCTCAGTTAACTTATATCTAAATGCTGGTGGTGATAAACGGTGCTCGCGTGGTGAGTTTTGAGTCACGCTTTCAATCCAGCTTTGGTCAATATGACTTGCGACATATTCTTGAACGCTATCAATGCGAACAGCATCATCAACAGGTACTTCATGATCAAAACGTTGAATATTAAGCGAGGTTTGCCAAGTGTTACTGTCGATTAAGAATACAGGTAAACCTGTTTCAAAAGCGCGTTCACATAAGGCCATGATTTCAGGCTCAGGCTCGTAACCACCGGTTAATAAAAGTGCGCCAATTTTCACGCCATTCATTGCAGCAAGACAAGCTGACACAATAACATCAGAACGATCACCAGAGGTAACCAGTAAAGAGTTTGTTCGAATGTGCGTGACCATGTTTGGAATACTACGAGCACAGAAGGTCACTTTACGCAGACGACGAGTATTCATTTCACCAGCGTTAATGATTTTAGCATTTAAATGTTTGGCTAAATCAGATGCGCGAGGTGACACTAAATCGAGGTTATATGGCACACTGCCTAGAATACGCAGTGGGCTTTTACCTGGAAGCTGGAACATTGCAGACGTATCGTTAGTTGATGCTTCAGCATGATCAAATACTTCTGATAGATCTGGGCGAGCACGACCTTCATCATCGACTGGTGCACCAATCTTATTGATAATTGAACCAATAAGACGTTTGTTTTTGTGACCACCCCATGAATTGTAAGCGATTTCTAATCGGTTCATTAGCCCGTTAGGAGAGTCGTTACCTGGTGTGGCAATGAAAATCACATCGGCATCAAGTGCTTTAGCTATTTCAAAATTGATATCGTCAGAGAAAGGGTGAGTGCGAGTAGGTACTAAACCTTCAATCACAATCGTTTCAGTATTCGCTGCACATTCGCTTGCACGAGCAATAATTTGCTCCATTAATACGTCGATTTGCTCAGAACGAATTAAGTTCTCAGCATGTTCCATTGAAAATGGCTCAAGCGGGTTAACAGTCGGCGAATGGCTTAAAATAGTCGTTGAACGTTCTGGGCCGTTATCACCATTGCGAATTTGTGCAATTGGTTTGAAGAACTGAACTTTAACGCCTTTGCGTTCAAGCGCGCGCACCATCCCAAGACTTAGTGAGGTTAAACCTACACCAGTACCAATTGGGATTAACATAATATTACGAGACATAGAGACCTCTATAAATAGCGTAAGTAAAGCCCGCTTTGCAGGCTTTACGTTTGGGCAATGGTGATTAAGCTTTGATTAACTTAATTGCATCTTCCGCGATAACCCACTCTTCATTAGTTGGGATAACCATCGCGACTGTGCTGCCTTCTTCTGTAATAATGCCGTCTTTACCGAAACGTGCTGCTAGGTTTTTCTCTTCGTTCACGTTGAAGTTAAAGATAGCTAGCATTTCTAATACTTTTGCACGAATAATGTCAGAGTTTTCACCGATACCACCAGTAAATACCACTGCATCTAAACGTCCTAAAGGCACAGTGTAAGAAGCAATGTATTTCGCTAAACGGTAGCAGAAGATTTCTAATGCTAAGGTTGCGCCTTTATGACCATCCTTATAGCCGTCTTCAATGCCGCGACAATCATTAGTCAGTTCAGATATACCTAACAAACCACTTTGTTTGTTTAATAGGTTGTTCACTTCATCAATGGTGTAACCGAGTTGGTTAACTAAGTGATAGATAATTGAAGGGTCCATGTCACCACAACGTGTGCCCATAACCAAACCTTCTAGTGGGGTTAATCCCATAGAAGTATCAACACTCTTACCGCCTTTAACTGCAGTAACAGAAGCGCCATTACCTAAATGGGCAACAATTACATTAGTATCAGCTGTGTCTTGGTTAAGTACTTTAGCCGCTTCACGGCTAACAAATAAATGGCTTGTACCGTGCATACCGTAGCGACGAATACCATGTTCACGGTATAACTTATATGGCAATGCATAAATGTATGCATGTTCAGGCATGGTTTGGTGGAATGCAGTATCAAACACGGCGACCTGCGGCAGAGCCGGGAACGAAGCCATTGCAGCACGAATACCGATTAAATGCGCAGGGTTATGAAGCGGTGCTAATGAAGCACAATCTTCAATACCAGTAATGACATCTTCGTTAATGATCACAGAACGAGAGTACTTCTCGCCACCGTGAACGATACGGTGACCGATTGCTTCAATTTGAGCCGCTAATTCTGGCTGGTCAGCAAGAATATTGTTAACTATGTATTCAACAGCTTCACGGTGAGCGGTAAATGCGCCAAGTTTGGCTTCATTTTTTGCGCCGTTAACTTTCCATTTGATGCGTGAATCTTCTAAACCGAAGCATTCAGCAAGTCCTGATATGTGATCATCACCTGAAACAGCATCAATTACAGCGAATTTTAAAGATGAGCTACCGCAGTTGAGTACTAGTACGAGTTTTTGTGACATGTTGAGACCTTTTCGTCTGAGTCGTGCAAAATTTAAATTGACGTGAAATGTGTTATTTCAACTATCAATCATAGTTAATTAATGACTAAACAACCGATAAATTTACCGTAAATTTGGGGCTAATTATCGCTGTGTGCTATGGTGCATATATATTTCAAATCTTATAGGGCGTAACGTTGAGCGTAAAAGTGTTCAAAATCATAGGTGACGGCCGTCGTTATATGAAAGCTTGGCCTATGGTTCGACAACTTGGGTTTTATTTCCCTGAATACCGCGTTGTTAGGGCAACCCATCTTGGCATTATGTTGATGCCATTTTTCGCTATCTTGGCTGCAATTAGCCAAGTGTATGTCAATGGCTGGGCGTTTCTGCCTCAGGCGATTGCGATACTGTTATTCTTTATCAGTTTGCCTATTCAAGGCTTGTTATGGTTAGGTTTACGAGCTAAACACCCATTACCAATAACACTGTTTGATTGGACCAACCAATTAACCACCAAAATGAGTTCCATGGGCATAACTTGCCAACCTTTAGGGGCTAAAGCGTGTTATTTAGATATGGCGCTTATTTTAAAAACGGCGTTTGAACGTTTAGATAAAAGTTACTGGGAACAGCTTTAATCGCTGTTTCGGTTAATTTATCAATAGTCAGCTTTTATACCGCGCTCAGTGAATACAGCCTTTATGGCTTCCATGGTTTCTTTACTAGGTGGTTTGGTATCAGTTAATGAGTAAGTCTCACCAAATGCTTCCCATTTGTGGGTGCCGAGTTGGTGGTATGGCAGTAACTCTACCTTTTCAACATTCTTCATTGGTTCAATAAAGTCGGCCAATGCTTTCGCAGAAACGAGATCTTCAGTAAAGCCATCTACAACGACATATCTTACCCAGGTCTTTTGGTTACGTTTGGCTAAATATTCTGCGAATTGCAACGTGCGCTGATTACTGACCTTGGTTAAATCGATGTGCTTGGCATCATCCATTTGTTTAATGTCCAGTAACACTAAATCGGTATTATCGAGTAACTCGTCAATCACCGGAGTGTATTTACGTACAAAACCATTAGTATCAAGGCAAGTATGGAGATCATTTTCTTTGCAGGCTTTGAAAAGTTCTGTCACAAATTCAGCTTGGAGAATGGCTTCTCCACCTGTTGCTGTGACGCCACCAGATTGTAGAAAAGGTTTGTAACTGATGATTTGCCCCATGAGCTCATCAACAGTGACTTCCTTACCGCCGTCTAAATCCCAAGTGTCGCGATTATGGCAGTATTGGCATTTCATTAAACATCCCTGCATAAACGCGACATAGCGGATACCAGGACCATCAACGGTGCCAAAAGATTCAATAGAGTGGATACGACCTGTGGTCATGATGTCTCCAAACAAGCAAAAAAAAAATGGTTGTACTAAATGTTATGGATGAACATAACGGTATATTAGTACAACCAATTTTAAGAAGTATTACAAGCCTTTAGTGAAAGTACGAGTAATTACATCTTGTTGCTGTTCAGGTGTTAGTGCGTTGAAACGTACAGCGTAACCTGAGACTCGAATGGTTAATTGTGGGTACTTTTCAGGGTTCACAATCGCATCTTCAAGCATTTCACGGTTCATAACGTTAACGTTCAAGTGCTGACCACCTTCGCTGTTAGCGTTACTCATGAAGTAACCATCCATTAGTGATGCAAGGTTAGAACGACGTCCAGTCTCATCTTTACCTAACGCATTTGGCACAATAGAGAAAGTGTATGAAATACCATCTTGAGCGTGAGCAAATGGTAGTTTCGCTACTGAAGTCAGTGAAGCGATAGCACCGTTTTCGTCACGGCCATGCATTGGGTTTGCACCTGGAGCAAATGGTGCACCAGCTGGACGACCATCAGGTGTTGTACCTGTTTTCTTACCATAAACAACGTTAGAAGTGATGGTTAAGATTGACTGTGTTGGAATCGCATTGCGGTACATTTTCTTGTTACGGATCTTAGCCATGAAACGCTCAACTAAGTCACAAGCAATGTCATCTACGCGTGGGTCATTGTTACCAAATTTCGGGTAGTCACCTGAAATATCAAAGTCGATTGCAATACCGTCTTCATCACGGATTGGCTTAACCGTACCGTATTTGATTGCAGATAATGAATCGGCAGCAATTGACAGACCAGCGATACCACATGCCATAGTACGACGAACATCACGATCATGAAGTGCCATTAACGCTGCTTCATAAGAATACTTGTCATGCATGTAATGGATAGAATTAAGTGCTGTCACATATTGTGTCGCTAACCAATCCATTAAGCCGTCTAAACGACCCATCACATCATCAAACTCCAATACTTCTGAAGTGATTTTGTCAGCAACGGGTGCAATTTGCGTCTTCATTTTTTCATCTACGCCACCATTGATAGCGTAAAGCATGGTTTTCGCTAAGTTAGCGCGAGCACCGAAGAACTGCATGTGTTTACCTACAATCATAGGGCTGACACAACAAGCGATTGCGTAATCGTCTGATTCGAAATCTGGACGCATTAAGTCATCGTTTTCGTACTGGATTGAGCTTGTATCGATAGACACTTTGGCACAGAAATTTTTAAAGCCCTGTGGTAAAGCATTCGACCATAAAACAGTAATGTTTGGCTCAGGGCTTGGGCCCATGTTGTATAAAGTGTGTAAGAAACGGAAGCTGTTCTTAGTCACTAAAGTTCGGCCATCTAAACCCATACCTGCAACTGATTCAGTTGCCCAGATTGGGTCGCCAGAGAATAACTCATCGTATTCAGGAGTACGTAGGAAACGAACCATACGTAATTTCATCACGAAATGGTCAACCATTTCTTGCGCTTGTTCTTCCGTAATAACGCCGTTAGCGATGTCACGTTCGATGAAGATATCAAGGAATGATGAAGTACGGCCTAATGACATTGCCGCGCCATTTTGGCTTTTAACTGCAGCAAGGTAACCGAAGTAAGTCCACTGAATTGCTTCTTTAGCATTCGTTGCCGGTAAAGAAATATCACAGCCATATTTTGCTGCCATTTTCTTCATTTGACCTAATGAACGATGTTGCTCAGCAATTTCTTCACGTAGTTGCATAGTGCTTGATAAATCTTCGCCAGCTTCAAAACCTGCTTGCAGAGAAGAGAACTGAGCGAATTTATCTTGCATTAGGTAATCGATACCGTAAAGCGCGATACGACGGTAATCACCAATGATACGACCACGGCCGTATGCATCAGGTAAACCCGTTAAGATACCTGATTTACGACATGCCATAATTTCAGGGGTATAAACATCGAATACACCTTGGTTATGGGTTTTACGTAATTCAGAGTAAGTGTACTTAACATCTTCGTCTAATACGCGGTCGTATGCTTTACAAGACCCTTCAACCATACGAATACCACCATTAGGTAGCATTGCACGCTTAAGCGGCGCGTCAGTTTGTAAACCAACGATAGTCTCTAAATCTTTGTTGATGTAACCAGCATCATGAGAAGTAATGGTTGAAACCATTTTAGTGTCGAAATCAACAGGAGCGTGAGTGCTGTTCTCTTGCTTGATACCGACCATCACTTTTTCCCAAAGTGTTTCAGTAGCTTGAGTAGCACCTGCTAGGAAAGACTCATCACCTTCATAAGGTGTGTAGTTTTTCTGAATAAAGTCACGAACATTAACTTCAGTTTTCCAATCGCCAGCTTCAAAACCTTGCCAAGCGTTTGCAAATAATTCTGTTTTATCGGTCATGGTAATTTACCTTCTCGTTAATTGACTGCTGATGTGCCATATGATGGTAGTGGATAACTGTTACAACCAATTGGCATATCAAAAAATTGAGACCCCTATAAATGGATAATTGATAGGGCATCTAATCTGTTAGCTTTTACAATAAAATCGTTACTGTAGAAGCGAATAATTCATCAAATGTAAATTGGTAAGACCAATTTACCTAAAGAATATTAGCATAGGTTTTATGCAACTTCACTTAATTAAATCAAAATCGAATAAGATATGGTCAAAAATGTTATCTGGCTAACACTTTTTGCGCAAAAAGTTTTTTAATCACTCATTAGTCACTACTCTTGCAGCTTATTGTTAGCTAGCTTTGTGTTGCCTTCTTATCGCTATATAGCTTTGCTATACTGTTTTATAGCATCTTTTAGATGAGCTGATCATTTATTAGCGAAAACTTAGCAAATATATGAAAGTGTTTAGCCAAGTTCGTATGAAAAACCTTGGTATTACCAATTTATTTGTATGATTTATAAATGACGTTATAAAGCAGTGATTCAGTTCAAGTCTGTAGCGC
Source organism: Shewanella sp. 2_MG-2023 (assembly GCF_030548905.1). Classification (NCBI taxonomy): domain Bacteria; kingdom Pseudomonadati; phylum Pseudomonadota; class Gammaproteobacteria; order Alteromonadales; family Shewanellaceae; genus Shewanella; species Shewanella sp. 2_MG-2023. Next base: position 54,405 of record NZ_JAUOSO010000024.1, on the reverse strand, counting down.
AAGTTTGTTTAGGTAAATAGCACAAGCGATTTACTTTGTTAATCCTATTTTAGTGTTAAAAGTTTTGAGGTTTATATGCAGAAATTAACCGGTGAAGAGCGCCAGAGTTCGGCGAATTCAACGACCGAGTTAACAAATAAGTCGCCAGCGCCAACAACTTATGAACAAGCTGAAAAGTTTGGTTTAGCAAAGGTGGCTAAAAGTCCTTGGCAGTCGTTTATTTTGTCGATATTTGCCGGTGCCTTTATTGCAATTGCATTTGTATTTTATGTCACTGTGACCACGGGCAGTACCGGTGGTTGGGGTATGACGCGTTTCATCGGCGGTATTGCGTTTAGTTTAGGTCTTATTCTTGTTGTGGTATGCGGTGCGGAGCTATTTACCAGTACGGTATTAACCTCTATACCTTGGGCACAAAAACAAATTAAAACGTCGACGCAGTTGCAGTGCTGGGCACGTGTATACGCGGGGAACTTAGTTGGCGCATTGATTATGGTGTTGTTGATTATGATGTCGCGGATGTTTGAGCTCAATGGTGGACAATGGGGGGTAAACGCTTTGAATATTGCCCAACATAAAATTCATCATACTTGGCTACAAGCATTCACTTTGGGGATTTTATGCAACATGCTCGTGTGTTTAGCTGTGTGGATGACATTTGCCACTAAAGATCTGTTAACTAAATCTTTTTTGATGATTCTACCGGTAGCTATGTTTGTCAGTAGTGGTTTTGAGCATAGTATTGCTAATATGTTTATGGTTCCCTTAGGTGTCGCGATTCACGCTTTTGCACCTGAGAGCTTTTATCTTGGGTTAAATATTAACCCACAGCAGTATGCCGATTTAACCTTGGTAAACTTTGTATTTAATAATCTCATTCCTGTTACTTTGGGCAATATTGTCGGTGGCGGTGTATTTGTTGGCTTAGGTTTTTGGTTAGTACAGCAAGATAAACTCGTTATTGGCTCACAAGGGGCTAGCAATGCTTCTTTAGTGGGTGAGCAAGAAGCAAGAAAGAAGTAAGCTTTATGAAATTATTCAACATTCGTAAATAAAAAACTTCCATTGATTATAACGCCCTGCAATTGCAGGGCGTTTTTATTGGTTCAATCAGTACTCTGTATAGCACGCTGAATTAAGCCAAACTTTGCTTCAAGTCGGTAAAGTATTTATCCCAGCTGATGTGCGCTCTGCCTGCAGCTAGATTAAAATGACTTGGATTATCTGCTTTACCTTCAAGAATACCTTGATAAATCCCCGCAATAACAGTCCCAATAAAGTCACCCAACTCTGCCACTCTATCTTGCTGATATTCTTCAACCGTCATTGGGGTGTAAATCAATGAGGTGCCAAAGGCTAGATTCATATAATCAGCCAGTTGGTATTGAGTCATTGATTCACCATGGAGATTATATGTTTGCCCATTGTGTTTACTCTCGGTAAGCATTCGGGCATAGGCGTAGGCAAGTTCGCTGCGAGTGGTGTAACCGCATTTTCCGTTATTAGCGCAATTGGCAATCACACCTGATTTTTTGTAGCTGTCTATATATTCAATATCGGGTTCAATATAGATCCCATTGCGGCCAATGACCCAGTCTACACCGCTTTCACGAATGTCTTGCTCTGTCTGACGGTTACTTTGTATCACAGGTGAGAAAGCAGTATTTTCTTCAGCACCTTGAACACTGGTGTACACAATCTTTTTTACGCCTGCTGTTTTTGCAGCATGAATGACATTACGGTGCTGCTGTATTCGCTTATCTGGTGCATCCATCCCTGATACCAATAGTAATACGTCTACAGTTTGTAGTGATTGGGCTAATTGCGCCGAGTTATTGTAATCTCCAGAACGCACTTCAACACCTAAGGCTTTAGCATTCTCAGGAGTTCGCGCTAAAGCAATGATGTTTTCTTTAGGATTGATATCTAAAAGTGCGTTAACAATTGCGCTGCCTAATTGTCCGCTTGCTGCAGTAATAGCGATGTTCATAGATTGGCTCCTAAAGATATAAGTTGAGTGTTTCGGTAACGTCTGGCTTGATTATTTGATGGCGCTTTTTACTGTGCTTTTAAGGTTATGCATAAAAGCTTTAAAATGCGGCATAAAATCGACAAATAATGGATGCTTTCTATTTTCCATCATTATAGGTCCGAGTAAACGCAGTGAAACAGCAACTTTGGTCGCCAGCGATGTTTCGAGGCCGCTTCCTTTTTGCAAGTTTTTAACGACATTAAACAAGTCTTCTCTATCTTGTAATTCAAAATCCAATTGCTGACCAGTTTGTTGTGCTGGTAGGTTGATTTCTTCAATGGTAATACGGTATTGATGATTTTTGCGGATAATTGAACTCATGGGGAATTCCTTATGTTGATATGACAATGAAGTAACGGTTGTTTAGCTTTTCAATAAAGCTTCGACCTTAGGTTTTATGGTGAGTGACACGAGCAGCATCATTGCTACTGCAAATGGTAGGGCGGCAGTGACTGTATTAAACCAAGTTGAAAATAATTGATTAAGGTCAGTCATCCCGATGTTATTGATGGTCGTCGATAGCGCTAAACCTGATTCCATTATCAGCGCCATGGCGATACCTATCAGTATGTTTTGAAACTTCTTATCCAATTTAGGTAGAAACTTTTCAGAAAATTTTGTCAATGCTGTCATCAATATAAAACCAGCAGGCATGACAGTTACCGTCGCGAGTAAAAAAGCACTTAACCACTGATTGAAAAAACTGCTGCTATATCCGAGATTAATATAGGTCATGACCCCCGTTATTGTGCCACCCATTAGTGTCATCATGCCTAACACTGTCAGAACTTTTACAGAGACCGGGGTTTTAGTTTCAGCGACGAGGGTCGACGTTATGGATGTTTGATTGTTCATTGTGTAACTCCTACCTTGAAAAAATTATCATTATGGTTGATAATGTCAACTATAAAGATTTAGTTGATAAAGTCAACTAATTTATTCGGAGCTAATTTATGCAAGATCGAAAATCCTTAGAAAGCTTGTTTCAATTGGTACATGGCTTAAAGCGTCAATTACATAATAATATTGAGAAACTTAATCTAGATATGGCGCCGATGAATGTGCGGGTACTTAAGGTGATTAATAAAAAAATCCCCTGTACTGCAATAGACATTGCGCAGTTTTTAAATCGTGACAAAGCTCAAGTCACTCGACTGTTGAATGGATTAATAGCGCAAGAATTAATTGTCAAAGAACCTAATCCAGAAGATAAACGCAGCCAATGTTTACGCTTAACTGAAAAAAGCCAGTTGATAATGGAGGATATTGCTCTAATAGATAAAAAAATACATGAGCAAATGACAAATGGAATTACAGAAGAGGAGCTTGCGTTGTTCGAAAATATAGCTGCAAAAATGGCTGAAAATTTGTCATCAAATCCTTAAGCCAAACAATTAGCAATGAAACTTTGATATAAATCTTGATATAAACGTTGAGCTAATTCTTGAGTTAACTCAAGAATTAATCGATGAATTTAACCGATGAAGTGATCAGCACTAAATCGGCTAAACTTGTTTAATGTTTATTTATTAAGTTATCAGTAACGAAGGGTTTGTTCTTGATAACTATCCATAAAGTAGCACCGAGTAAACCGACACTGAGTTGGATTATGCCTAAGTTGCTAATTAAAGATGCTTGGCTTAATGAGACTAAAACCATCCCCAAGGCACCACTCATCATGCTACTGAATTGGATCAGGGCGACTGCAGAGCCAGTGTCCTGAGTTTGTTGCTCTAGCATTAAGTTAGTACCTGGTACTCTCATGGTAATAATGGCCACTGTTGCAGGGGCCGCAATAACCGCAAAAGTTAATGCTGACATATGACCGATACTGAGAGTTAATACACCAGCGATAGTAAGTAAAATAAAGCACAGGGTAATGATTCTTTTTACAGTGATATAGCGTGACAAGTGCATATAAATCATTGGCCCGAATGCGGCGCACATAGCGTTAAAGGCAAATGCATAGCTAAATTGCTGCTCAGTGAGGCCAAAGTCATTTATATAGATGTAAGAACCCGCTGCTAGAAACCCCATCAATGCCATTGATGTCATCGAAAAGACCACTAATAAAATGGCAAATCTCGGGTTTTTAATTATCACAGCCAGTCTTCCCCAAGAGCGAAGCACTGAGCCAACATATTTTTTCTCTAAGGTTTCCTGGTAACACAGGGCTAATATTGCTGCAAATGTGCCATATATGGCGAGCACTACGAACATCATCCGCCATGAGGCTATTTGAAGCAAAAAAGCGCCAATCACTGGCGCAACCATGGGGGCGATGATCACTAAAGACATGATGGTGGCCATGATTTTCTCGCGCTCACGACCAGTAAAACTGTCTTTTACAATGGCAGTGGCAACCACAGTGACAGCACTGGCTGCAAATGCCTGTAAGACTCTAACACCAATCAGTTGTTCAATATTAGCTGAAAGCGCACAACCAATACTCGCAAGAATGTAACCACAGATACCGATGAGTAAAATGGGTTTTCTACCGAACTTTTCACTTAGTGGTCCCCAAAAAAGTAGACCCGTGGCATAGGTGACAAAATAACTACTCAGGGTTAAGTTGACCATAGATTGATTAGTGTTTAACGCCTCAACCATGGTGGGCAAAGCAGGTAAATACAAGTCAATAGTCAATGGCGGAAATGCGCTAATAATGACGAGAAAAAATAGCATACCGGTTCGACCCAGTATCGATTGTGGATTTTTCAATTTGATACTCTTAAGTTGAACTGCACCGATTACTTACCCTGACTCATTCTCTTTAGGTTTATCCTTGTTATCTATATCTACAACTATATCAGCTACCTATATCGGCTACCTATGTCGGCTACCTATGTCTGTTATTTATTGACCTGACATTGTTTTAATAAGGCAGTAAAAAAATCACTGCCTTTTCGCTCAGCAAAAGCAATATTGCGCTCAGGAATGGTTTCGGGTTCATCATATTCTGCTAGTGCTGCTTCCATACTGGCTTCGCGAATAATATGAATTGTTGGATAAGGTGAGCGATTAGTGTAATTAGCTGCACTATCTTGTGGTTCGCCTTCAAAACAGTAGTCAGGGTGAAAGCTTGCCAGTTGATAAACCCCTTCATATTCATGTTCAAATAATTTGTCATTAGCTAAGTCAACGATATCAAGATAACTGTAAAACCCTTCAAAGCCACGAGGCATGATAAACAATGTGGTTTCAACGTCTGGATTGTTGTCTAAAAACTGACACTCGCTGAGAAAGTCTTTCATCACTTGTTTGACTTTGGTCTGCTCACTGCAAAAATAACGAATACTGTTGCGCTCGACTTCGCGGCGGGCAAACGGGCAAATATTATATTTCATGATCACTTTACTGACCCAGTTAGCCGTTTCAATGTGGTATTCGGTTAATTCTGACATCTGACTTCCTGCTGGTTACTCTTGATATATTGATGACAATTTGGCGACGCGTTAATTAGGTAGCACCATAGGTATGATGGATAGCACTAATAATAATGCCATGCTGATATTAAAGATGCGTTGCTGACGAGCATTTTTAAGTAATTTTTTCAGTCCAATCCCAAAACTTAACCAAATGGACGCGCAAGGGAGTGCGACAAAGAAAAACACCACTGCAATGGTGATAATTTGTGGTGCCAACGGCTGCTGAATGTTAGTAAATGTCGCGATAGCGCCCACGGCCATTATCCAACCTTTTGGGTTAACCCATTGAAACGCGGCAGCTTGAAAAAAGTTAAACGGTTTGGCTGTTTTCTTGCCTTCTAAATTACTTGAGCTATTGGCAATTAACCAAGACAGATACAGTAAATAGATAATACCGGCTACTTTAATGACTTGGTGAGCGACAGGGTAAGCTTGAAACACAGCACTAAGACCAAGTCCTATAGCAAGTACCATACTCGGGAAACCAACAATAATGCCCAATAAGTGTGGAATACTGCTTTTTACACCAAAATTGACCCCTGAAGTCATCAACATTATGTTGTTTGGACCAGGAGTAATACCTGCAGAAAAGGCAAATAATGCAATGGTAATGACGAGTTCCATAAATTGAGTTTTTCTTAATCGGAAATTTTTTATCAGGCCTGCATTTTAGCCGTTATCCCATAGTGAACAAGCAAAAAGTGCATTTATATCGATTTTGCTGAGTTACAAATGTGGCGAAGTGGTTGGAAGTGTTTTTAATATTTGTTCTCAAGTGTTTAAAATATACTTTAAATATTCGGATTTGTTGTTATTAAATTTGAGTCAGGTTAGGTTAGGGTTCATATGTTAAATTAATTTTGATGCGAGAGTTCGCGCTTTATACCGATTGTGCTTGCCTGTGCGGTACTTGCCAGTTTCTGATTATAGGATTAACGGATAAATGATAAATAAACAATGGTGTTTATGGATAAGCTTAGTTGCCGTATTAATAAGCGGTTGTGCAAGTAATGAAACAATAATCGATCCCGTCCCAAGTCGCATTACTATGGTGACTTCAGGTGATTTAGGCATGATTTCAGAACATGCTAAAACCTTTAGTTGGCATCCAACGATGTTTACAGTCCATAGTGCAAATAAGATAGATGATGCTGAGTTAGTCAGACATATGCGTCAATCGATTACTAAAATAATGAATGCTAAGGGTTATAATTATGTGGCGGCTGATCAGTCTCCAAGTCTTATATTGGGCTTTGGGATGGCATTAGAGTCAGAAATCAGTGATAAAGAAATTATGAAACGTGCGGGATTAGTGGCAGGCTTATCTACCAAAGGCGTTGATGACGATTATGAAAAAGGCTCTGTGCTGGTGGCGTTATTCAATCCCAATAGTATTCAACCAGTGTGGAAGGTCCTAGCGCAAGGCTTTACTGATACCGATAGACCGGTTGAAGATAGAGAGCAACGTTTTGATAAACTCACTTCGATGATGCTTAATTCAATCCCGAATCATATTATGTAATGTTATCGGGTAAATCATCTGGTTTCATGCAACAAAATAAAAAGGCCGTTGATTGTTATCAACGGCCTTTTTAGCATCTACTGACTTGTGCTAGACAGTAACATTCACTTCATAAGAACCAAACTTGCGAATGTTAATGACACCAGTATCAAAGATCAGGTATTGGCCTTTAATTCCTTGCAAAATACCAGTGACTTCTGGCGTTTTATCAAAGTTATGTGATTTCACTTTTTTAGGGAACTCAGTGATTGGGAATTTAATTCCTTGAATTGAGTTATCCAAACGTTCAATGACAAAATCTGGGTTCTGCTGCTTAATTTCTAATAAGCGCTCTTCAATAACTGGGATTAATTGATTCGCCATCTCGATGAGATCCACATCCTCATTATTGCCTTTGAGCATGGCTTGCCAATTCGTTTTATCGTTGATCAGTTTAGCTAACTCAACTTCCACTAAACCAGAGAGTTGGCGAGTGGAAACTTTAAAGATAGGTAAGCCCTGGGTTGCGCCTTGATCTATCCAACGCGTCGGAATTTGAGTGTAGCGGGTGATGCCAACCTTGATCCCTGAGGTATTTGATAGGTAAACATAATGAGGAACAAAACAGTGAGTTTGCGCCCATTCAGGTTCGCGGCAAGTCCCCTTATCAAAGTGACAAGTTTCAGGCTTCATGATGCATAAATCACAGCTGGCAAGCTTAGACATGCAAACGTAGCAATGGCCTTGTGAATAACTTTTTTTGGTCTTTTTACCGCAACTACAACAGAAGATATTGCCTGTGTGAGTTAGTGTCAGTGATTGACCAATCAAAGGGTTAAGGTCAATGGTTTCATCGCCCACAGGCAGTTTGTATTGCACTTCATTCTGTTCATCAAGCTGAGTGCGCATTTTTGATAGCGTTCCTAACATCATTTACTCATTGTTTTTATCATTTGAGCTTAGTCTAACAGATGCTTGTAGGGATATTTAAACGGTTTTTTAGATTGAATAAGCCGTTAAGTGCAGTTGATGTTTATGACACTTATATGAAACTTTAAGTTTGTCTATAGACGAGGTTGTATAGAAGTGAGTAGAGGGTAAAACGGTTGGAATCATGCTTATAACACCAGCGAATGCATTGGCCAATACGCTGGTGATATAGCTTGATGATGAATGGCTGAACAGGATATTAGTCGTGTTTGCGCATCAGATAATGCAAGCTTTATGCAGTTTTGCTCAGTTTATCTAATACAACATCATCACCCAGTTCATAAAGTGATTCTGTTAACTGTTCTTCTTGGCTAGGATCAGATAAGCCTAGGCCCATAGTAGCTCTGAAGAGGGCAATACCGCTGTGGCTTGCTGTTTCCTGCTGGCTACTAAATTGCTCAATGTTAATACCAAGAGCGTTTATTTTATTAGATATTTCAAGCACTAAGCCTTCGCGATCATAAGCAACCAGATTAAAGCTTAAGCGTTTGATTGGCTGTGCTATATGGCCTGTTTTACAATAAGTGCAATTAAGTCCGTCAATACACTCTAATGCTTCTAGCAAGGCGTCCCATTTAAATGCAGAAACTTCTAACTGTAATATAGCGGCAAAGATACCATCTATATGACGCATTTCTGAATCAAGCCAATTACCATTGTGACGACTTATAACATTTGCTATTTGCTCAACTAGTCCTTTTCTATCAGGGGCTTGCAAGGTGACGAGATAACGCAACATAATTGAAACTCCCAAATTATTAACAAATAAATCTGCTGTAACACTACTGTCATATTTACGTCATATAATTCAGCCAATTAAAATTGGCATCCAAAAAATGTCATATAAGCTCGCTAAACTGCAACTTTTTAAACCAGCGATTCGCTTGGGAATGAAAAACAGTCAGTTTAGGTAAATAAAACAGCTATTTATTTAGTAACACAGCGGATTAAACAATCATAGCGAAATTTCGCTGACGATTAATTATAGAGGTTCTGAATGGAAAGTCAGGTAAGTCAGCCTGGTTCTGAGACGAAAAGTTTGCTTGTCAGCAGACGTACGAATCGAAGAGCATTTACGGATAAGGCAGCTGAAGTCGGAGTAACTGTGGGTGGCACCATGGTTTTTGTCGCTTTGTTGTTGATTTTCTTTTACTTATTGTATGTTATCAAACCTATTTTTGATGGTGCAGATGTTGAGCCTGTTTCAACCATTAGCTATCAAAATACGGATGTAGCAACATTAATGGTCGGTAGTGATGAGCAGAATGAAATCGCTTATCGCGTGACAATTGATGGACAAGTTGATTTTTATTCAGTTGCAAGTAAACAACTAATCCAAAGTTTTAATCCTCCTCTACCAGCGGGTGCAACCGTGGTAAGTAGTACTAAAGCAAAACCGAATGAACAACGTTTTGCACTGGGGTTAAGCTCAGGAGAAGCATTGGTTGTAGGTGTTGATTTTGGTGTGACTTATCCAGACAACGTCCGCACAATTACGCCTCGTTTACGTTATCCACTTGGTGAAACACCGATAATGGTCGACGAAGGTCAACCATTGAACAATTTGGTGTTTGATTATATCGATAGTCGTATTGGCTTTGCGTATCAAGATAATGACGGTGCATGGAAATTGAATCGCCTTGAGGGCGAAGAAAACATGATGACCGAAGAAATTGAATGGTATTCAGATTTAGCGGTGATTGAAGATGCACCAAAAGAGGCTTTCACTGCATTAATGACGCCAGACCATCGCCAATTGATCTTACCGACGTCAGGTAAAATATTTATCTACAGCATCCGCGATACTGATACGCCAAGTTTGCTGCAAGTGATTGATGTAAAAGATGGCAGCAATAAGGTATCTAACGTCAGTTTATTAGCGGGTGCGAGCTCGGTATTAGTTAATTATGAAGATGGCACAATTAGCCAGTATTTTCAGGTAAGTAGCCGCAACGGTCGTTTGTACCAGAAAATTCGTGACTTCGAAATTGACTCGCCTGTGCAAACCATTGCCACAGAATTTTATCGTAAGAGTTTTGCTGTTGTCAGTGCAGAGGGCGAACTATCGCTACTGTATACCACCAGTAAACGTAACTTATTTACTAAAACATTCAATATTGCACAACCCGGTGAAATGGCCTTCAGCCCTCGCTCAAATGCACTAATCGTTGAAGCGAATAACAGCCTGAATATTTTTGCTGTCGACAATGACCATCCTGAAGTGTCATGGAGCGCATTGTGGCAGAAAGTTTGGTATGAAGGTTACCCTGAGCCACAGTACGTTTGGCAGTCAACATCTGGTTCTGATGATTTTGAAGCAAAACTAAGCTTAATGCCTTTAGCATTCGGCACCATGAAAGCGGCTTTTTATGCCATGTTATTTGCTGTGCCAATTGCTATCGCAGGTGCGATTTACACGGCTTACTTTATGGCACCGAAAGTGCGTAGTGTTGTTAAGCCTACCATTGAAATTATGGAAGCATTGCCAACAGTAATTTTAGGTTTCTTAGCGGGTTTATGGTTAGCCCCATTAATCGAAGACCATTTACCTGGGATATTAGTGTTACTGACATTACTGCCAACCAGTATCTTGCTCAGCGCATTTACTTGGAGCAAGTTACCAGCTAAATGGAAGCAGCGTTTACCTGAAACATATCAAGAGATCATGTTGATCCCAGTGATTTTGTTTGTAGGTTGGTTCTCATTTGAAATCAGCCCAGTGATTGAAATCGCCTTCTTTGATGGTAACACCCGTCAATTTATTACTAATGAGCTAGGGATTACTTTCGACCAACGTAACGCGTTTGTTGTCGGTATTGCCATGGGCTTTGCGGTGATTCCAACGATTTTCTCGATTGCTGAAGATGCGATTTTCTCAGTGCCACGTCATCTATCAAATGGTTCATTAGCACTAGGTGCAACGAACTGGCAGACATTAACACGGGTGGTTTTATTAACAGCAAGCCCAGGTATTTTCTCTGCAGTGATGATGGGGTTAGGGCGAGCAGTAGGTGAAACCATGATTGTATTAATGGCAACGGGTAATACAGCAATCCTTGAGTGGAGTGTGTTTGAGGGTATGCGTACCTTAGCCGCGAACATTGCTGTCGAAATGCCTGAATCAGCCATTGGTAGTTCGCATTACCGCGTATTGTTCCTTGCAGCATTCGTTTTGTTTGTATTTACCTTTGTCTTTAACACCATTGCAGAAGTGGTACGTCAACGTCTACGTGAACGTTACAGCTCACTTTAAGGAATGAAGATGAAAACAATAGTTAATATTTCGCCAATCGCTTTGAGAGGTTCGAGCAATGGGTAAGTGGGTTAAATCAGGATCTCCATGGATATGGATGACTGGTGGTGCAGTAAGTATCAGTTTGATTGCAGTACTGGGTTTGTTGTTGTTGATTGCTTGGCGTGGCTTAAGTTACTTCTGGCCTGCTGACATTTATCAATGGCAACTTGAAGATAACAATGGAGTTAAATCAACGCTAATAGGCGAGATCTACGACCGTGAAGAAGTGCCCACTGAACGCTTAATCTCAGCGGGTCACAAGTTTAATGAACATCCGGGTGAGTTTGTCACTCGCTACCTTGTGAAAACAGGTAACCGTGAGTTTGTAGGCTTAGATTTCCGCTGGATTTTAGCAACTGACATTGTTAGTCGTGAAAAGCCTGAAGATATAGCGATGTTTGAGCGAACTAAAAATGGTAATTTTTATGGTTACCCTGTTGCTGTTATCGAAGATGGCCAACGTTTATCGCTTGATGGCGAGCAAATCGAAACGTCATTAGAAGAACATATTGAACGTTCTGTTGATATCGGTGAGCAAGCGCTTAAACTACAAAAGTCTGAAATTGGTTCAGTTAACTATGCGCTAGAGCGTCTTCGCTTAAAAGAGCGTGGATTAGAGTTAGACGGCAAGTTAACCCCTGAACTAAAAGCAGATTTAGACGCACAAGCTGAGCAGTTAAACCAAGACTACTTAGTGATGGAAAAAGACTTGTTTGCATTGCGTGATGAAGCAGCAAGAGATTCTGTCATTATCCGTGATATGCGCGGTGAAGAAGTTACCTTGAAGTTAGATTCAGTCTTAGATGTGAGTTATGTCAACCGAATGAACAGCTTTGATAAAGTGGTTCATTGGTTTGTGGGAATAGGTCGCTTTGTTAGCCACGACCCACGTGAAGCGAATACTGAAGGTGGGGTATTCCCAGCTATCTTTGGTACCGTGTTCATGGTGATGCTGATGGCTGTGATTGTGACGCCATTTGGTGTGATTGCCGCGATTTACTTACATGAATATGCTAAAAAGGGCCCAATTACTAAGATGATCCGTATTGCGGTGATTAACTTAGCGGGTGTGCCATCTATCGTATACGGTGTGTTTGGTTTAGGCTTCTTTGTTTATATGCTTGGTGGCTCGTTAGATCAGCTATTTTATCCTGAAGCATTACCTGCACCGACATTTGGTTCGCCAGGTGTGATTTGGTCTGCACTGACCTTAGCTATTTTGACATTGCCAGTTGTGATTGTATCTACTGAGGAAGGCTTAAGCCGTATCCCAAGTGCAGTTCGTCAAGGCAGTTTAGCGTTAGGTGCGACAAAGTTTGAAACCTTATGGCGCATTATTATTCCAATGGCAAGTCCTGCGATTATGACAGGCCTTATTTTGGCTGTAGCTCGCGCAGCGGGTGAAGTCGCGCCATTGATGTTAGTGGGTGTGGTAAAACTTGCACCGACGTTACCGATAGATATGAACTTCCCGTTTATCCATTTAGAACGTAAGTTTATGCATTTAGGTTTCCATATTTACGACGTTGGCTTCCAAAGTCCTAACGTAGAAGCGGCTAGACCACTGGTTTACGCTACTTCATTCTTATTAGTATCTGTGATTGTGACACTTAACTTAACAGCTATTAGTGTACGTAATCACTTACGTGAAAAATTCCGTTCGCTAGAACATTAATTAGCGATATCCTGAGGAAAAAAGAAAAATGATTTCTATTGATCAAAGCGCTATTAAATCTGAAGTTGTCGATTTAGCTAACCTACCTGCACAGGATACTGCGCTAGAAATTCGTAACTTAGATTTACGTTATGGTGATAAACAAGCTCTATTCGATGTGAGCATGAAAATCCCGAAAAACCAAGTGACAGCATTTATTGGCCCAAGTGGTTGTGGTAAGTCAACATTATTACGTTGTATTAACCGTATGAATGACTTAGTTGAAACCTGTCATACAAGTGGTGAGATTTTACTTCACGGTCAAAATATTTATGACAAGCAAGTCGACGTTGCTGCGCTTCGTCGTAATGTTGGTATGGTGTTCCAGCGTCCTAACCCGTTTCCTAAGTCAATTTATGAAAATGTGGTTTACGGGCTACGTTTACAAGGTGTAAGTAATCGTCGTGAACTTGACGAAGCAGCGGAACGTTCACTGCGCGGCGCGGCAATTTGGGATGAAGTGAAAGACCGTTTACATGATAACGCATTTGGTTTATCTGGTGGTCAGCAACAACGTCTAGTGATTGCCCGTGCAATTGCTATTGAACCAGAAGTTTTGTTACTTGATGAACCAACATCAGCATTGGATCCAATTTCAACATTAACGATTGAAGAGCTAATTACTGAGCTAAAATCAAAGTACACAGTGGTTATCGTTACGCACAACATGCAACAAGCTGCGCGTGTATCTGATCAAACTGCCTTTATGTACATGGGCGAGTTAATTGAGTACGCTGATACCAATACTATCTTTACGACGCCCAAAAAACGTAAGACAGAAGATTACATTACGGGTCGTTACGGCTAATAGTACAGGCATTAATAGCCGAGACTTCGGTCAATATTTTAAAGAATAAAGGTTGATACAGTAATGGAAAACAAAAGTTTAAATAAGCATATTTCTGGTCAGTTTAATGCTGAATTAGAAGATATCCGTAACCGTGTTTTAGCTATGGGCGGTTTAGTTGAGCGTCAGCTTGAAGAGTCACTTGATGCACTTGCATCACTTGACGCAGAGCTTGCGCAAAAGGTGATTGACGGCGATCACAGAGTCAATGGCATGGAAGTGTCTATTGATGAAGAATGTACCCGTATTATTGCTAAGCGCCAACCTGCTGCCAGTGATTTACGTTTAATTATTACGATTGGCAAAACCATTACTGATCTAGAACGTATTGGCGATGCTTGTGTACGTATTGCAAAGGCTGCTTTAGATAAGCGTTTAAATAATCAACAGCCATTACTTGTGAGCATTGAAAACATGGGGCGTCATGCAACGCGCACACTCCATGCAACACTTGATGCGCTAGCGCGTATGGATGCTGACAATGCACTTGAGCTGCACAAAGAAGATGCTAAGCTAGACAAAGAATATGAAGGCATTATCCGTCAGCTCATGACTTACATGATGGAAGATCCTCGCTCTATTCCAGCGGTATTAGACGTACTTTGGGCTGCTCGTGCGGTTGAACGTGTCGGTGACCGCTGTAAGAATATCTGTGAGTACATTATCTTCTTCGTGAAAGGTAAGGATGTTCGCCATACTTCTTATGAAGACATGGAAAAAGATTTAAACATGTAAACTGATTGGTTTGCATCTCAAAGCCCTTAATGAAAATTAGGGGCTTTTTTGTTGGCTAAGCCTAAACAAAAGCACTAAGCAACAGCCCTAAACACAAGCCCTAATCAATAACCCTAAACAGCAGCAATAAACATTTGCAGTAAACCTTAAATAAGAGATCTTAAGCAATAAGCACATACCCAAAGCAAAATAAAATACAGTTAGAGTTGGACAAAATGACCTTGTCTGAATATTAAAATTGAGTCACTTTGTCGCACTATTTTTTGTAAGTCACTAACATCACGATATTTTTTGAATTCGATCACAGAAATAATTGGCATTTAAATTGCTATCTTTATATATCCAATCCCTGCGGCAAGATATATGAGATGTAAGACCCATAGCTTAAATAACGTCAACAAACTTTCAGGAGAGTTAAGCGGTGCATTCGCTGACTTAGGTACCTTCCTTCCACTTGTATTAGGCCTGATTGCGCTGAATCAATTCTCACCCCAAGGCATATTTCTTGGCTTTGGCTTTTTTGCGCTTTTTACCGCATTTTATTATCGAAGGCCCATTCCAACTCAGCCGATGAAAGTCATCAGTGCGCTGGTCATTGCTGAAGGCCTGACGCCTGGGATGTTACAAGCTTCGGCAATGTTAATGGGCGTCATATTACTGATATTGGCATACAGTGGCATCATTCAATGGATGGCAAAGCAACTATCACCCGCGATTAGTATTGGCATCCAATTAGCTATTGGCATTCAGTTAATGTGGATGGGTGGCTTTATGATGAGTGAAACTTGGGGCGTAGGCTTACTTGCTTTCGCGGCATTATTTTTAAGTCGATTTATGCCAATGCAATACATTGTCATGCCCTTGGTTATCTTTTTTGGCATAGTTTGGCAGTATCTGAGTCAAAGTGCCCCTAGTTTTAATTTCGCACAGGCAGCGCCTTGGCATTTTAGCTGGCCAGAGAGCTATGAATGGAGCTCGGCAGCTGTACTATTGGTCTTGCCGCAATTAGCACTCACCTTAACTAATGCGGTGATTGCGATTTCTGCAATGGCAAAAGATAAATTTCCTGAAGATAGCGATAAGTTTACCCCACAAGCTTTTGCAAAAAGCTCGGGTTGGACGAATTTATTAATGGCGCCATTTGGCGGTGCAGCAATGTGCCATGGCGCTGGCGGGTTAGCTGTGCAGTATCATTTTGGTGCGCGTACCTGGTTAGCACCAGCAATATTTGGCGCCACTTGTGTGCTGATAGCTATTTTTTGGGGGCAGGGGATTGCCACTGTTCTTTCGTTAATCCCACTTGCTGTGCTTGGTAGCTTACTTGCAATTGCTGGCACCCAATTAGCCTGGTCTAAACGATTCATTGATGGCAAACCATTTTGTATATTCGTAATTTTTACCACTGCGTTAGCTTGCCTTGCGATTAATACAGCAGCAGGTTTAGCAGTTGGTGTCGTATTAGAGCTAGGACGTCACCAATGGCAATCACTATCCACGCCAAAGACAAAATGACGTTGCTTATTGGCTTAGCAGTTCAGCCGCTTAGTAGGTTCTGTGCGTGACAGTGATCACAATGTCATGTTTGCTTAATTAGTCATGGGGTATATGCGAAGTGACTAATGAGCAAACTGTGTTAACATTTTCGTCTTGATTCTTCTTTTCCGTGAGCTAAATGAAAAATACCCTGTCCCGTGGCTTGACCAATTTACTTCCTATGGTGTTAAGCCTTTGGCTATTTTGGTCGCTATTCATTTCGTTAGATGGATTAGGCCATTTACTACTGGATATTGTTGAGCTTGATAACACTTTTGTCGGTGCGGGGTTTATCTTAGTTGCGGTGTTAGTGTTTATTTCAGGTCTGCTGTTTTCTTTTAGCCCATTCGCTTGGCTTTACGGCTGGCTTGAACAGCAGTTAATGAAGTTTCCTTTGTTTAAATCTGTATATGGCAGTATCCGAGATATTGCAGGTTTGATGAAACGCGACGGAAAACCGAAAAACCAAAAGACGGTATTAATTAAACAAGCAAATGGTGGCTATGTCGTTGGCTTTATTATGAATCAAACAGCGCCAAAACCATTGACTGATGCGCTACCTGAAGGGGAATGGGTGCCGGTTTTATTCCAGTTAAGTTACCAAATGGCCGGTGTCACTAGTTTAGTAAAACGTGAAGATTTAATTGAAGTGGATTGGTCTTTTGAAGATGCGATGCGTTTTAATTTAACAGCAGGGATTTCCGCTAAATCGATAACGGCTGTGAATGACAAAAAAGCCATTAAAACGGCTAACGCTGAACAAGATGCCCCTGCAGATAAACCGCAATAACCACTTATCTTTTGTCATCATCAGCTTGTGACAATATTCATAATTTATAGCATTAATGATTAAAGTATTACCCTTTGTCATTAATGTTAATTCGCCTCTATAGGCTTTTATCCAGTGTGGGTGGCTGTGTTTTTTGAACAAGAAAATGTCGTCAAATATGCAATAACCGGTTTCAAAAATAAACCGCACTAATAAGTGTCATTTTATTTTCATTAACTCAATCTCGTTCAGCTTGAAAGAAAATGTTGGCCATTTTGTTTGTCAGTCATCATTAAATTCAGTTTGTGATAGAAAACATTGCCCCGAGTGTTAACTGAGATTATTCTTGGGGTAATGTTTTAGAACTAATCAATGTTGTTTCATCAATCAATGTTTCATCAACCCATGTTTCATCAATCAATGTTTCATCAACCAAAGTTGGAAAGTCGATGTCGGGCACACAAAGTAAATTAGATAAAGTATTAGCGGAAGCAAGAGAGTATAAAGCCAGCCGTGAAAAGGGATACCGCGAGCAAGCGTTAAAACTGTATCCTTGGGTGTGTGGCCGCTGTACCCGTGAGTTCACCCATAAAAATTTATCAGAGCTGACAGTGCATCATGTGGATCATAACCATGATAACAATCCATCAGATGGTTCTAATTGGGAGTTATTGTGTTTGTATTGCCACGATAATGAACATTCTCGTTTTGAAGAGTTGATCCGTTACGGCAGCACTACCGAAGTTAAGCAAGAAGCGGCGACATATAATCCGTTTGCTGATTTAAAAGCAATGATGAAAAAGTAGTATTGTTTGCTCATATCTAAACAAAAAGCTCATATTTATATGGGCTTTTTTTTTGCATTTTATTGCGAACCTGATTTGTGTTCATATTCATCCAAGGTATTGAATTAACGAATAAATGGTTGAATTGGATTAACTCAGCTATTGCATCATAATCCTGGCTTAACCATGTTAATGGTGATTATTTGAAAAGGAGTTAGCCAACAGCCCGCTTGGCAAGTAAATCTCAGACTTATGGTTAAAATTTGACTATATTTGTAGTGTCTAGTGCGTCATTATGGTTTCACTGGATATCGCGATAATTGTTGAAAGCAATATATTTGGACATCGCAAACTGATCAGATAAATATGGACTTACTACTCAACTTATAAGGGAATATGCATGTTTAGTTATACTAAAATTTTTACTGGGCTTATTTCAGCAATCGCCTTGAGCGCCGGAGTTTCAGTGTGCGCAGCTAGCGAACAAGAATTTTCATCAATGCAGATGAAAAATGTTGAAAAAGTTGAGGTCAAAGTCGACCTCGATGGCGCTGCAAAACGTTTATCAAAGGCGGTCACCTTTAAAACCATTTCTAATCAAGATCGAAACGATTTTGATGCCAAAGCTTTTACCGATTATCACGCGTACCTCGAGAAAAGTTATCCTAAGGTACATGCCAAATTGAAAAAGGAAGTGTTAGGAGATCCTCGACCTTACAGTTTGCTCTATACATGGGAAGGCACAGACCCAACATTACAACCGGCACTTTTTTATGCTCATCAAGATGTAGTACCTGTACCTGCCGATTCAAGAGATCAATGGAAAGCGGATCCTTTTGCCGGCACCATTAAAGATGGCTACATTTGGGGAAGGGGATCATTAGATGATAAAAACCAGATCCATGCCATTTTAGAAGCGGCTGAAATGAAGATAACAGAAGGTTGGCAGCCATCACGCACGTTATATTTTGTATTTGGACAAGATGAAGAAGTAGGCGGGCCTGAAGGTGCTAGGTACATTGCCGATGTTTTAGAAAAACGTGGTATTGAAAGATTTGCATTCGTAATGGATGAATCTGCACCAATTACACCGGGTATTTTCCCTGGGATTAAAGAAAATACCGCACTTATTGGAATTGCCCAGAAAGGCTTCATAAGTCTAGAATTGTCGATTAATGGTATTGGTGGACATTCATCAATGCCACCAGAGGAGTCAAATATTGGTATTGTCGCTGAAGCGATAACCAAATTAGAGAAAGCCCAATTCCCTTACCGAATTCACCCTGCTGTGCGGGCTCAGTATCGCTACATGGGACCTGAATTAGATAAAGCGAATCAGCCTTTATACTCGGCTGTAGCATTTGGTAAAGATGGCGAAGTTACCCCGTTGGAGCAAGAATTCATTGACCTAATGTCAAAGAATGAACTGACACGAGCCATGATCCACACCACCATTGCAGTTACTATGTTTAATGCAGGGATTAAGGATAATGTATTGCCACCAACAGCTGCAGCTATAGTCAATTTCAGACCAATGCCGGGTGATACTCCAGAAGTTATTATTGCTCATGTGAAAAAAGCAATAGCAGACGAACGCATTGAAATTAAAGATATTTCAGCGTCAACACCTGCTACCAATGTTGCCAATGCAGGTGGCCCTGGTTACAAAATGCTGGAAAAAACCATTCGCCAAACTTGGGGGAATGACTTAATCGTGTCACCATTTTTTGTGGTCGGTGGATCTGATTCTAAACATTTTCAAGCCAGAAGCTTTGCACCTGATGTATATACTATGACAGCGATTCAATTAGAAAATACTGAAGAGTTTAAAGGCTTTCATGGCGTTAATGAGCGTATTTTAGTTAAAGAATACGGTCGCTCAATTGGTTTTTTCTATACGTTATTTAATAACTTAGAACAGTTAAAAAATAAATAGTCATTTAAAAGAGCATGAGCAATTAATGTTGATTCATGCTCTTTTTTACATATCTAACGTTTAGTTATGAGTAAAAGGTAAACATGACAATAATGAGCTAAACTTTTTATTAATCTAACCGTTCACTATTTAAATCTGTTCGTTATCCTATCTTCAAGCTTGTTCAATTTCCGTCTGGGCTTTTATCCACTTATCACGGCTAATGATCTGGCTATTATTACCACCTTTCATTTGCTCTTTTCGCTGTGGTAGTTGTTGCCATACAGCTTGTTTTTTCTCTTCACTGGCTTGTCCCCAGCCAACAATTTCATTGATGTGTCTAAAACACCCCATACAAAAATCATCATCGTTCAGCCCGCACTTGGCAACACATGGTGAGTGCATATAAACATCCTATAATTAACAGTTAAAGGCGCAATTACGCTGATATATTGATGAATAACACTAGACACTAAACGTCATAGAAATTAGTCTCGTGTGAAATTAAATATATTATATATCAGTTAGTTACTTTTAATGCTCGCTTGTCTAATTATTGTGTTTGATGTAAACGCATTAGACTAATTATTGTTAGCTTGGAATAACTAAATTGCTAAGAATTGGTGTGGAGAATACCATGAAATCATCGCTATGTTCAGCAGTAAAACGTGGCTCTTTTATGTTGTTGATGAGTTTAAGCTTAGTGTTAATGACAGGTTGTTCATTACTTGAAGTTAAGCTTGAAAGTGGCGTAGAGCCGCTTCCTAAAGAGCAAATTAACATGAGAATGTTTAGCCGAGAGTTTAGTTATAGTTTCTATACTCAGGTAGAGGCGAGTGCCGATTTGATTGCTAATGGCACTGACGATGTTGCTATAAAATCAAATACTTTGATGTGGAAAATTTACTCTGAGCAAAATCTTCAGCGTGCTATTTTTCAAGCATCTCCAGTTGCCGCAATGGTAGATACATGGGTTTTTACCGAGCAGATGAATCAATACTTTTCTGACGGCGCAGGTAGCGATGTATTTGGACTGCAACAATCAATCGCCATTGAAGCTAGCCAGATGCTGTCGACTAAATTTGCTAAAACCGTAAAAGGCTTTGTTGATCCAAGCAGCTTTAGAAAGCATCAAGCATTTGTAAAACAATATGTTGCTGATAATCCAATTAAAGATATCAGTTTTAGCCGTTCTTCTGCTTTTCAAGATTGGTTAACTTATAGCAATATTTCTGAATTTGAAGCCATAACCACTTTTGGTTCGATGCCTGAAGTGATGAGTGATATGTCCGATAGAATGGCCATGACGACTCAGCAAATGCCTAAAATTCTAGGCTGGAAAGCGGAGCTGTATGCTTTGCATGCTGATGTAAATGCAGCAGATGTAGAACAAGCCCTTAAAAACATCAGTGAGACTACTGTTAAATTTCAAGCGTTAATGGAGCAAACGCCTGAGATGATGACCATGTTGGCGACGGATATGCGCACTGAACTTAGCCCTTTACTGGCAGAGTTAAGTGAGTTAACCGATGATAAAATACAGCAACTCAGTAAAGAGCGTGAAACCTTAACTCTGCTACTGACTAATGAGCGTGAAGCTTTAGTCGAAATGGTCACCAGAGAACGGATTGCTGCAGTGCAAGATATTGATGACTTGACCCAGAAAACAGTTGAGCAAGTGTTTAAGCAAATCACTGAAACCCTTAAAAGTTTGATTTTGTATTTCATTTTGTTCTTAATCGCGGTATTTTTTGCGCCATTAGGATTCGGTGTCTGGTTAGGCAAACGAATGGCTGTTAAAAAACAAGCATAAAAGGGTTCAGTATTGTCTATTTGTTCAGCTAACACGCTTAAGCTTGCGCAGATCAGTGAATGTTTATCGTCACTCAAGGCTCTGTGGCAAGTAAAAGCGTTTGAATGCGAGGTTTTGCCTTGGCAACAAGCGTTTCCGAAGTTAGCAAAAACGGTATGGCAAATAGATGACGCTGATATTGAGACACTAGATCTTGAGCAACAAAACTTAGTTAATTATTTACTACCGAGTTTAATAGAAGATTTATCGTCAAACTCTTGTTTAAAATGGAGTGAACAAGAGCTTGCCGCGTTGTTGACTGAAGGCATTACGGCTAGTTGTATCGATAATACTAATCAAAGCGAGACATCGAGCCATCAGCCGATTGACTTACAACTTACTGAAACAGAGCTGAGTCATTTTAGTGCCCATATTAAAGGCCGTAAATGGCAACAGATCACTCAGTTTGCAGCACATGTTCCAAATGATCGCCTACCGATTGTAGAGTGGTGTGCAGGTAAAGGACATTTAGGGCGTTATCTCGCCAAAACCCGTAACTTGCCGGTGACCAGTTTAGAATGGCAACAAAACTTGTGCGATCAAGGTCATGAGTTTGCTCAACATTGGCAATTACAACAGCAGTTTCGTTGCACCGATGTATTTAAGTTATCTGAGAATCCTTTAAAGGCTGAGCAACATGCCATAGCACTGCATGCATGCGGTGATTTACATGTGAGGTTAATTGATTTGGCCGTTCAGTCATCTACACAAGCCATTTCATTTTCACCTTGTTGTTATCATTTAATTGAAGCGCAGCAATATCAGCCGCTTTCTGATGTGGCTAAGCAAGTGGGTTTTACGCTTTCTCGCCATGATTTGCAGTTGCCTCTGCAGCAAAGCGTTATCGCCAATGAAAGGCAGTTAACGTTAAGGCATCAAGAAGTTGCTTGGCGTTTGGGCTTTGATAGCCTGCAACGAGCCGCATCAGGTAATAAATGCTACTTACCTATCCCAAGCATTAAACGTAGTCAGCTTTCAGGTCGTTTTGTGGACTTCTGTCATTGGGCAGCTGTACAAAAACAGGTCGATATAACCGCGGTTGCAGATATTGAACACTATTTAGAAATCGGTAAGCAAAGACAAAGACTGACACAGAGAATTGATTTGGTCGCACACCTGTTTAGACGCGTTTTAGAACAGTGGTTAATTTTAGATAGAATGTGTTTTTTAGAACAACATAACTACCAAGTGGATGTGCTTGAATTTTGTTCGAACAGTATTACCCCAAGAAATAGCCTTATTCAGGCTAAAAAACGATAATTGATTTTTTGTTTGTTCTAATAGTTAGCTAACTTGCTGTTATATAGTTTTAAATTGCTAGCTTAAGACTTAAACAAACTCATGCCATCACAAAATTAACTGCCATAAACTGTGGCGTAGGTAGATTTATCTACGACTAAAAGTGGTTTTATATTGAATATTTGGGTTTTTCTTGCTCAAATGGCGGGTTAATAACAAATACCAATAAATATGGTTGCTGTAAGCGACCTTAAAGTGAGCGATTGATACGGTTTCATGAAATATTCCCGCGTTTTTATTAATAGTATGGCTTATGAGTTAGCACCCCAAGTGGTGTCTAGCCTAGACCTAGAATCTCGTCTTGCGCCGCTTTATCAAAAGTTTCGTATTCCAATGGGGCAATTAGCTGCATTAACTGGTATCAAAGAACGTCGTTGGTGGCCAAAAGGCTATCGATTATCTGACGGCGCATTATGTGCAGCGCGTAAAGCTGTAGATGAAACAGGTATCAGTGTGAGTGATTTAGGTGCTGTGGTTTACACCGGTGTCTGTCGCGACCAACATGAACCTGCTACGGCTTGTCGTGTTGCAGCTGAACTAGGTGTTTCTAAAGATACTGCGATTTACGATATCAGTAACGCATGTCTTGGCGTGCTATCAGGCATTTTAGATATTGCTAACCGCATTGAGTTAGGACAAATCAAAGCTGGCATGGTGGTTTCGTGTGAATCTGCCCGCGATATCGTTGAAGTCACTATCGACAATATGTTGAATGAGCCGACGATGCAAAACTTTGCTCAATCATTGGCGACGCTAACTGGTGGCTCTGGTGCTGTTGCGGTTATTTTAACCGATGGCAGCTTACCGCTTAAAAATACCCGTCAGCATCAACTGTTAGGTGCGAGTCATTTATCTGCTCCTGAGCACCATGAGTTATGTCAATGGGGCCTTCAGGAAACGAGCCAGAAGCTGTATCGTGAGTTTATGCGCACTGATGCCGTCACACTGCTCAAAGAGGGTGTTGATTTGGCTAAGCATACTTGGGAGCACTTCTTGACTCAACGTGATTGGGTTGTAGAACAAGTTGATAAAGTGATTTGTCACCAGGTTGGCGCATCTAATCGCAAGCAAGTTTTAAATGCACTCAACATTTCTCATGAAAAAGAATTTCCTACCTATGAAACGCTCGGCAATATGGGCACAGTGTCTTTACCTGTGACCGCAGCGATTGCCCATGATCAAGGGTTCTTGAAACTCGGCGATCAAGTGAGCTTTCTAGGAATAGGCAGTGGATTGAACTGTATGATGCTTGGCATCAAGTGGTAATCATCTAACTGGTTATTTAACAGTATTATAAGAATTATTAGGAAGCATCATGTTAGAAAATCTGTTGCCTTTTGACAGCCATTATTTAGACCGAAATGGTAATAAATTACATTACGTCAACGAAGGTCAAGGTGAGCCAGTTGTTATGGTTCATGGTAATCCGAGTTGGAGTTATTACTACCGTAACTTAGTAACGGCATTAAGCCCAACCCATCAGTGTATTGTTCCTGATCACATTGGTTGTGGTTTATCAGATAAGCCTGACGATCCACAATACGATTACACCTTAAAAAATCGTATTGATGATCTAGAAGCCTTGCTTGATAGTCTTGATTTGAAAGAAAACATTACCTTAGTCGTGCACGATTGGGGTGGCATGATCGGTATGGGTTACGCAGCTCGCTACCCTGAAAGAATTAAACGTTTAGTCTTTTTAAATACTGCAGCGTTTCATTTACCTGAAACTAAGCCTTTCCCTTGGGCATTATGGGTTTGCCGTGAAACGATATTAGGTACATTTTTGGTAAGAGGCTTTAATGCTTTTTCATCCATTGCCTCTTATGTGGGTGTTAAGCGTAAACCGATGTCAAAAGAAGTGCGTGAAGCCTATGTTGCGCCGTTCAATAACTGGAAAAACCGTATTTCAACATTACGTTTTGTACAGGATATTCCATTAAAGCCTGAAGACCGTAATTACCAGTTAGTGTCTGACATCAGTGACAGCTTAACTAAGTTTTCTGATGTACCGACCTTAATTTGTTGGGGACTTCAGGATTTTGTTTTTGATAAGCACTTTTTAGACAAGTGGCGTCAACATATGCCTCATGCGCAGGTGCGAGAGTTTGATGATTGTGGTCATTATATTCTGGAAGATGCGACTGAAGATGTGATTGGGCTTATTCAGCACTTTATGGCAGAGCAGCCAAAGGCTTAACTTGTCAGAGTGAATAAAGTAAGGGCATCGTAATGATGCCTTTTTACTTTATAGCGTTAGCTGAACTTCGCGCGTCATTACTCTTAATACAGTGATACTTAAGCAATGAATCAGTTAACAATGATAATGTTATAAAAGTGAACCTTAAATCGTATTCATGACAGTGAGCTTATGACTATAAATACAGCCAATATCTGCCAGCATTTATCTCATGCTGCGAAACACATTCCCACTGAACTTGCTGTTGCTGTACAAACGGCTCAATCCGGTTCACTTTCATATCAAGAAATTGACTTTAAAGCCTTAGATGCTGACTCTGACGATATGGCCTATCGGCTAAATGCTGCTGGGATTCAAACGGGGATGAAAGCGGTATTGATGGTGACGCCGAGTATCGATTTTTTTGTGCTTACTTTTGCGCTATTTAAAGCAGGGATTATTCCGATTTTGGTGGACCCTGGAATGGGGGTTAAGAACTTAAAGCAATGCTTTGAAGAAGCCAAGCCCGACGTTTTTATTGGTATTTCGAAAGCGAATATTGCCCGTAGAGTATTAGGTTGGGGTAAGTCTTCTGTAAAGCATTGTTTGAATGTTGGTGGCAGTGGACTAGAGCGCTGGTTGGCGGGGGCAAAAAATATTGATAGCTTGCCTAAAGCCGAGCTTAATACGCCATATCCAATACAGCTTCTTGATAACAGCCAAATGGCGGCGATATTATTTACCAGTGGCAGCACTGGTACGCCTAAAGGTGTGGTGTACAGCCATGCAATGTTTGAGGCGCAAATTCAGGCATTAAAGCATGATTATGGCATTAAACCTGGCGAGCGAGATTTAGCGACCTTCCCATTATTTTCGTTATTTGGGCCAGCACTTGGTATGGCGTCTATTGTACCTGCCATGGACGCCAGTAAACCGATAACGGCTAACCCTGATTATCTTTTTGCTGCGATTGAAAAGTATCAATGCTCAAATATGTTTGTTAACCCAGCTTTACTAGAACGATTAGGTCAAGCGGGGGAGCAAAAAGAGCATAAGTTACCGAGTGTTAAGCGAGTTATTTCAGCCGGCGCGCCAGCGACAATTTCATCCATTAAACGATTCAGTCAGATGTTATCTGAAGGCGTTGAAGTGTTAAACTCTTATGGCGCGACTGAGTCTTTACCTATCAGTATGATGCCGAGCTCAGCGTTATTTGATACCACTGAGTCCACTGATAACGGTAAAGGGATTTGTGTTGGCAAGCCAATAGATGGTGTTGATATTGCCATTATCGATATTACCGAAGATGTGATCAGTCAGTGGGATGAATCATTACCCCTGAACAGTGGTGAAATCGGTGAGATAGTCGTAAAAGGCCCAATGGTCAGCGGGAGTTATTACCAGCGAGACGCAGCAACAGCTTCGGCTAAAATTGCCGATGGCGATATTGTTCGTCACCGAATGGGCGACGTGGGTTATCTTGATGATGCAGGTCATTTATGGATGTGTGGCCGTAAAGCTCATCGGGTAGATAGCAATAAACGTTATTTTTCGATTCCTTGTGAGCGAGTGTTTAACACTCATCAACAAGTCAAACGCTCTGCACTGGTTGCTATTGAAGTTAATGGCGCCACTGTGCCGTTATTATGTGTTGAACTTGATAAAGGGATTGTCTGCTCAACCAGTAAACTACTCTATCAAGAGTTGCTTGATATCGCTGAAAAATACCCTCATACAACAGGAATTCATCGCTTCCTTATTCATCCTGACTTTCCGGTTGATGTGCGTCATAACGCAAAAATATTCCGTGAAAAGCTCAGTGTCTGGGCACAAAAGCAATGGAAGGAATAACTTGTGACTGTTAATCAACCGTCTTTATCTTCAGATAAAAATCAAAAGAGCCCATTAATGTTTGATGACTTATTAGTACAAGAACAACAAGCGTTAACAGCGCTTAAAGCATCAGCTAAACGGGTTTTTGTGACCGGTGCTGGTGGTTTTTTAGGTAAAACCATTTGTAAAAGATTACGTGCCGCACAAATCGAAGTTGTGGGTTTTGCCCGCGGTGATTATCCCGCGTTAACTGACATGGGCGTAACCATGTTTCAGGGGGATATAGCTGACTATGAAAGTGTATTGTCTGCAATGCAAGATTGCGACTTAGTATTTCATGTTGCTTCAAAAGCTGGGGTTTGGGGCAGCAGAGACAGCTATTTTGAGCCCAACGTAAATGGTACTGCCAATATTATTCGCGCTTGTAAGGCATTAAATATTAAACGCTTAGTTTATACCAGCACCCCAAGTGTGACCTTTGCAGGTGAAGATGAGTCAGGTATTGATGAATCAGCCCCTTATGCCAAATCCTATTTGAATTATTACGGTCACTCAAAAGCCATAGCTGAAAAAATGGTGTTAGACGCTAATAATACTGAGTTTAAGACCACAGCATTAAGACCTCATTTGATATGGGGCCCAGAAGATCCTCATCTTGTGCCACGTGTCATCGCGCGAGCTCAAATGGGTAAGCTTAAACTAGTCGGTAAACAGGATAAATTGGTTGATACCATTTACGTTGATAACGCCGCTTATGCCCACATTTTGGCCGCGAATGATTTAAATGCTGCTTCAAATGCCGCAGGTAAGGCCTATTTTTTAAGTAATGATGAGCCAATTACAATGGCTTCAATGCTCAACAAAATTCTTGCTTGTGTCGATATCGGCCCCGTTTCAAAACGAGTGCCAGCAGGCGTTGCTTATACTGC
This sequence comes from Shewanella sp. 2_MG-2023, assembly GCF_030548905.1. NCBI lineage: Bacteria > Pseudomonadati > Pseudomonadota > Gammaproteobacteria > Alteromonadales > Shewanellaceae > Shewanella > Shewanella sp. 2_MG-2023. Next base: position 26,769 of record NZ_JAUOSO010000024.1, on the reverse strand, counting down.
TGGCGTGGTGTTAGAAACCGTTTATGGTTTGCTCAACAAACAACAAGAACCGATTATGACGCGTTTTGTGGCAAGGCAACTGTCAACTAGCCATTATTTTGATATTAGTGCAGCGAAACAAGATTTTGGTTATCAAGCCTTAATTAATATTGATGAAGGGATGAAACGACTTAAAAAATCATTATAAATCAAAATGAGCAGAATGATTTAATGACGAATTGACCTCAAATTTTAATACTTGCTTAGGTGAGTGCTTTAATAAATTTACAAGGGTTGCCGGCATAAACGCCATTGCCGGCAATATCTTTTGTTACGACACTTCCTGCGCCGATCACGGCGTTATCGCCAATGGTTATTCCTGGTAATATAGATACATTGCCGCCTAACCATACATCATCTCCAATCGTTATCGGCTTTCCATATTCAGTCGTGCGCCTTGCAATGGCATCCAGAGGATGAGTTGCAGTAGATAACATTACATTGGGGCCAAACATCACATTGTTACCTATTTTGACCTGACACACGTCTAGGATGACTAAGTTGTGGTTTGCATAGAAATTATCGCCTACTTCAATGTTTATGCCGTAATCACAGAAGAAGTTCGCTTCTATATGGCATTTTCCCTTAGGTGATATTAATGCTTTTAATACGTTTGCGCGCTGTTCTATTTCTGATGGACATAGTTGATTAAATTGATGGCATAGCTTTTTTGCATTGGCTCTTAATTCAAGTAACTCAGGTTCCCAAGCATCATAGGACTGACCTGCAAGCATCTTTTCTTTTTCTGTCATTGTGAACTCCATTCTCAATGTTTTATGAACTCAGTGATGTTTTATGAACTTAGTGATGATTTAAGAACTTAGCGATGACTTATGAACTTATCGACTATAGCTGCAGGGCGAATATTTTATTGTTGCAGAATATCAACTTTAGAACCTTTCTGCCTGTCATTCCATACACTTAAGCAGTTCTATAGCATTAGGATAATGCCAGTAGACTTAAGTCGGCTATACCTAAGCGGGCGAAACGTTAACATGATGCCTTTGAATTAGTTATAAAGGAAAAATTAATGGCAGCTAAACGCGGGTTTACACCAATAGTTAAACTGATATTCAGTTTGGCAATGATTGTCGCCAGTCCCCACATTCGTGCTGAAGAACATTCAGATGATGCTATTAAAAGTGAAAGCGTAAATAACCAAAATCAATTGGTTGGAAGTTGGACCCTGAGCTCTGGAAAGTATCTCAACGATAAAGGAAAGTGGATCAATTATCAGGACTTAAACCTCAGCGCGATAAAAGTGATTTCGCAGAATTATTTTAGCTTTACCACAATGCAAACCTCTTCGGGCGTGAAAACGTTTTGGGCTGCAGGTACAGGTAAGTATCAACTGACTCAGCAGCATTATATCGAATTTCCGTCGCTAAATTCTTTCAATGTTAAAGAAGGGGAGTCATTTACCTTTTCTTATAAATTGGTCGGTAATGAGTGGCATACAGAGCGCTTTGAAGCTGGAGTGTTGTCAGAGGTTGAAGTTTGGGAAAGGCTGGATTGATGGGCTTTGAGAGCGACTGTAACACATGATTTACGATATTGTTGAATGAAAAAACAACTCCAAGGATTGGTTAAATTATCAACCAATGTATCTTAAATTCTTAACCGCTAATTTACACAAATAATATTCTAATGAATAGCGGGCAGGGAGAGCAAGATGCAAAAAAAATGGGATTTAGCCACGTTAGCAATTCATGGTGGGCATAAAAAAGAACAGTTTGGCGCGTTAGTGACACCACTGTATCAAAGCGCCACTTTCGTATTCGACAATGCACAGCAAGGTGGAGCACGTTTTGCAGGTGAAGAACCTGGATATATTTATACACGACTCGGTAATCCGACAACCGAGGAGTTAGAGCGCAAAATGGCTTTACTTGAAGGCGCAGAAAGCGCGGCCGCATGCGCATCTGGTATGGCAGCTGTTTCTGCTGCATTAATGACACATCTTAAAGCTGGCGATCATCTTGTTGCATCAAATGTTGTATATGGCTGCACCTTTGCATTATTAAACACTCAATTAACCCGATTTGGCATCGATGTCAGCTTTGTGGATTTTACGGATACATTGGCAGTGGAAACAGCAGTGCAGCCAAACACAAAACTGGTGTTTTGTGAAACACCAGTAAACCCACATTTAGAAGTTTATGATTTACGCGCTATCGCAGATATTGCTAAGCGTAATGGACTGGTTAGTATTGTAGATAATACTTTCATGACACCACTTTTACAGCAGCCATTATCCATGGGGATTGATATGGTGGTACATAGCGCAACCAAATATTTAAATGGTCATGGGGATGTTATTGCTGGCATTGTTTGTGGTAGTAAAGAACATATTGATGGACTAAAGCACGACATTTTGAAAGATTTTGGTGGTGTTATGTCTCCCCACGATGCATGGCTCATTTTAAGGGGCTTAAAAACCCTTGATGTAAGATTGACCCGACATTGTGATAGCGCTGAAATAATCGCTAACTTTCTCGAGAATCATCCTCAAATTAGCCAAGTATTTTATCCAGGGCTTAAATCTCATCAAGGACATGTGTATCTTGGCAAACAAATGAAACGTGCAGGCGGGGTGATCGCATTCGAGTTAAACGGTGACATGAAGACAGCGATTAATTTTGTTAACGCTTTATCTCTATTCACAATAGCTGTCAGCTTAGGGGATGCTGAATCATTAGTGCAACACCCTGCATCAATGACTCATAGTGCATACTCTCCTGAAGCCAAAGAAGAAGCTGGGATCACTGATAACTTATTACGCATTTCTGTGGGACTAGAAAATGTGGAAGATTTGATCGCTGATATCGAGCAAGCATTTATTAAAGGTAATTGAAATAAATAAGCCCGCTATTAGCGGGCTTATATGTATTTGGCTTAAGTTAACTGCGGCCTAGGTTGAACACGGCTTATATTAAATAAGGCTCAGGTTAATTAGTTGGTAGAAACGGTTTCTGCACCACCGCCAGAACCACCACCAGAACCAATGGCACCAGGTGCTGGAGCTGAACCAAATGAACCACCACCGGCAGTTAATGTTTCTTCTACCGCTTTGGCAACGATAGAAGGGTCGACACCATTCGCAAGCGCAATAGCCAGTATTTCATCTGGGTCCATACCTGAAGCCGCCGCAGAGGCAAGAACCTGAATTATCATTTCTTCATTGCCATCGGTTGCTTGTATCGCTAAAGCAAGAATTTCACCAGCATCTTCAGGGGTTGCGTTAAATTGTGCTAATGCATACTCCGCAAGTGATACTCCTTGTTCATTTGCTTGAGTGACACCGGCTACGAATTCGGTTTCGGTTACTGCAGCTATTCCATTACTGGAAACCATTGCTGATAAAAGTAATAAACTTAGCTTTAAGTTACGCATCATTATTCCTTAATTTGTGTCGAAGTATTAAATCTATTAAGTAAAAGTATAGTCTCTATTTCGCCCTCTTTGGAAGAGACGATAGTATTATAATGACTCACAGGGTACAGCCCATTCCCTTGCAAACCATCAATATTCATTTGTAAACAGTGAGTTGAAATGGTTATATTTTCAACGTGGGGAGCAATTATTTTTATTCCAATACCGTGACATATTTGTGTTACGGTTTGGACAAAAAAGCGAGAGTCAGCTTCTTCCAGATCTCTAATATAACCGCCATCCAGTTTGATATAGTCAATATCCATGTTTTTGATATAAGAAAAAGAGCTTAAGTTGGCACCAAATCGTTCAAGGGTTATTTCAATGCCCACTTGTTTAGCTCGACTGATAAACTGCTTGGTAGACTCAACAGATGCCATTGCTGCTGATTCATTAATTTCAAAAATTAACTGAGGAAGCTGTGCTTTATGTTGTTGGTATATTTGAAATAACCAATTGGTGAATGATTCATCGTGAATAGCGCTATTACCAATGTTAATGGCAATTTTAGCCTGTTTAACTTTTAATAATTTATGAAAAATAAAGCTCACAACAGCCTGCTCTAACTCGCTAGATAAGTGTAATCGCTCTGCCATGGCGAAAACTTCAGGAGTGGAGAAAACTTCATCTTCTAGTTTAAATCGCAGAAACGATTCAACATACATCAGATCTTTTTGGTTATTAATAATCGGTTGCAGCATTAGTTCGAAAATACTGTCCAGTTCGTGCATATTCTCAAGATTTCGTTGAGTATTGTTAGATGATGAATAAGCGATAAATTGCTTTAAAATTTCTAACCATTTGATTCTTGAGTGACCTTGACTATCAGATGCTGTAATTTGATTGTTTTGAGTATTTAAATAATATTGCTGGGTGGCAATCTCTGTATCGCATCGTTGAACAGCACAAGTAAATGACTCTGATAAGTCTACTTTCGTAGACACATGTTTAGCGAACCCTTGAGGATATTGTGTATTACTTGCAAGGCTGATTGACTCATTTAATGAACTGTTTAGTTGTTCTGCTTCATTGGATGACATTAGCGATAAAATAATAAATTCTGAGCCTGACACCCTGAACATCGTAATTTGATTGAAAGGCGTTATTTGTTTTTTAAATAGGTTTGCCGCTTCTGTAATATAATTGTCTCCAGCGCTGTAACCTTCAGAATCATTGATTTGCTTCAATGATGTCATTGAAATGAGGTTCATGTATAAAGCCGAACCGGTTTCATTCGCTTCGACAATGTAAGAGTCAAACCTTTTTAACAATGCTCTGCGATTGGGTAAATCAGTCTGACTATCTAAGTAGACTTGTTTTGATAACGATTCTGCCAATTGTGTTTGTTCTTGAAAAGTTTGGCGAATATTTTCGACCATTTTATTAAGCGCATTGACTACAGCTCTTAATTCCGTGGTGTAAGGAATTTCAGAATTAATTTCGAATTGTTTTGTTGCAACAGCATTTGCTTGTCTTTCAATTCCTTTTAAAGGATATAAAACCGCTTTTAATATGAAGAAACCTGCAATTAATGCGATACATAATTGCATGCAGGTTATCCATAAAATATTTTTACTATGATTCCATAAGGTGTTGTAGGCCGAACCTGAGTGAGATTGAACCTTGATTTTTCCAGCTATAACCCAGCCATTAGAGACTTCGCTTGTCATTACTGGTGGTGATAATAAAAATAGCTTGATAAACCAGTTGGGTATATGTTGCGTGCCGTGTGGGTTAGTTCTTGAAAAAATTATTTTTTCATTAAGATCATAAAATGCTATCGATTGATAATAACCTGAATCAAATAGTGCGTTTGTCATCGTTTTTGCGATAACTAACTCCTCTTCATCCATATAAGGCGAAATAGAGAGGCCTAAACTATGTGCAGCGTCTTGTGCATGTGAGGAAAGTTGGTCTTCGAGATAGGTCTGCATACTCGTTATATTGTTATAAAGAGATGCACTAAAGGTAAAAATAGTTAAACAAGCAATTAATAAATAAAGCTGTGTTTTTAAAGATAACCCTTTCTTAATGCTCACTACTTTGCTCCTATTATTGGCCTTGCTCAATTCTTTCCATCAGTGCAGTCCAATCTTTGGAACCTGCTCCGCTTTTTACTTTATTGCCTAACCCTTGAGCTTTCGCTAACCATAACCCTTGACCGTTAAACGAATAAATTGGCTTCAAGTCACGACGTTTGTTTGCTGGGAGAATTCTAGTGTTCAAGTTGTCTAATACCAGTGGCATTGAACTGGGGGTATCTGAATAAATAAGAACCATGTGAGGTTCATTAATCGTTAGTGCACGGACATACATTAACCTTAACTTTGATTCATCTATACCCAGTGCTAATAAAGTCATGTACTTAAAAATCGCGAAATCTTCACAATCACCGGCTCCTGTACCTAAAGACTCTATAGGCGTTGCCCAATAATCTTGTTTTTTCCAATGCTTGATATCTGATTTGAAACTAATGTTTCGATTAGAAAACTGATTTACAAGATTTAATTTTGACAGTATCTCGGATTGTTGTTCTGCCTTAATTAACGCTTCCCATTTATAAAAAATATCCAATCTTTCAGTGGTGTAACGATTCTTGAGCTGTTCATAAAATTCTATATTAAATGTTTTTTCTGAAATAAAAGAAAAGCAGCAAAAGCTAAACAGCAATAATGCTATTGGAAGTCGGCTTATCATGTTCCGCTTATTAGAAACAATATAAACACTCATAAATAATGCTAGATATTGATTAGGTATCATTAATGATCGCAATTATGATTAAAAAACGAACTAACTTAGGGCGTAGACTTTGAGTTGATATCTCGTTTACTTTACCAGCCGCTTTATCGGAAGTCATTTTTACTCTAACTGTAATTTAATTTCAAAATAATTGCCCCTTGTAATGAAAACGTAATAATTTTGTTTTTTTACCTCGTCCTTCAAGTATCTATCGCTTTAGCGTGTAAGTGTATGAGGTATAGGTAATATGTGACGTACTTATTGACGTTTTGCATATTTTAAAATAAAAAACCTGTTATATCAATGGTTGTAAGTGTGCCGTTCGGGTGTCATAATATTGACACTCGTTTGGTTTAAGATAATTTCAACTTGGTTTGATTGTTGCTTGTATTGATGTGTTTTATCGTTTGCTTTTAACATGTAATAAATTTTCATAATAAATTTTAGTTATTTAAAACATGGGTTTAATATCGAATGGTGGCGTAAAAGTGAAATGTTAAATAGCCATTGTCATTAAATTTTAACCTAAACCAAGCTAAAGTTGGTGTTTGTTTTAGAGATGTTGTGTGTTTATTGCTTTGTTGTGGTGCATTGGGCGGCTTACGTTAAGTTTAGTTCAAGTTTATTGAGTATATAGAAATTAGGATTTATGGAAGAGATGTGCAGCAATCTGGAAGCTGAAATTCAGGGGCGGTAGCGTGTCTTTTCTTGCTATTAATGGAATATGTGTAAGAGGTTTTAGATGAAAGTCACTGTTTTTGGTATTGGTTATGTTGGGTTAGTGCAGGGTGCAATTTTAGCGGATGCGGGTCACGACGTATGCTGTATTGATGTTGACCAGAATAAAATTGATAACTTGCAAAAGGGCATTATCCCAATCTATGAACCTGGCTTGAGCTCTATAGTAGAAAAGAACTATGCCGAAGGGCGTTTAACGTTTTCAACGGACGCGGAGTTTGGTGTTAACTTTGGAGAGTTGCAGTTTATTGCGGTTGGTACTCCTCCTGATGAAGACGGATCTGCTGACCTTAAGTATGTTTTGAAAGTGGCAGAAACAATCGCTACCCATATGAGTTCTAGTAAAATTGTGATTGATAAATCAACGGTTCCAGTTGGGACGGCTGATAAAGTACAAGCGATGATAACAAATGTCCTTAATGAACGTTTTTTAAGCCGTGAATCTCAACCTAAATTCTCAGTAGTATCTAATCCAGAGTTTTTAAAAGAAGGCTCAGCTGTATCAGATTGCAAACGTCCCGATCGCATTGTCATCGGAACCGATTCTGAATATGCCGAAGATTTAATGCGTGAACTTTACGAGCCTTTTAATAGAAATCACGAAAAAATAATTGTGATGGATGTCAAAAGCGCTGAATTAACCAAATATGCCGCAAATTGTATGTTAGCGACTAAAATTAGTTTCATGAATGAGATGGCTAATATTGCTGAAAAAGTTGGCGCTGATATCGAGCAAGTAAGACAAGGTATTGGATCTGACTCAAGAATTGGATTTCAATTTATTTATCCTGGTTGTGGTTATGGTGGTTCATGTTTTCCTAAAGACGTACAAGCATTAGTGAAAACTTCAGATGCGATAGGGTATGAATCTCAAATACTTAAAGCTGTTGAAGCAGTCAATTACTCGCAAAAAAATAAACTTTTTGAATATATTTGTCAGCATTATTTTCCTGAATTGAATCATCAAGCTGTTATAGAAAATAAAAGCTTAACAGGTAAAACTGTGGCGGTATGGGGTTTAGCATTTAAGCCTAATACTGATGATATGCGTGAAGCTCCCAGCCGAGTGCTTATGGATTCTTTATGGCAAGCGGGGGCTAAGGTTCAAGCGTTTGACCCAGAATCAATGGAAGAAGCGCAGCGGATATATGGTAATCGCAACGATTTAGGCCTTATGGGGACAAAAGAAGCTGCATTGAATGGCGCTGATTTATTGGTGATATGCACTGAGTGGCAAAGCTTCAAAGCACCCGATTTCGATAACATGAAGTCACTTTTAAATGAAGCTGTCATTGTCGATGGTCGAAACTTATTTAATGTGCAGCGCATGCAACAAAAAGGCATTAAGTATTACAGTATTGGCCGTACACCAAAGCAGATGAATTAGAAGAATATAAACTGCGTAAGTAAATGTTGACCGTAGAATTAACTAAGACTTTTACCATGGATGATAAGTTTGAAGAGCGCTACAAGTATGTCGAACCAACATAAGAAATCGAAATATAATTTTGCCAATACTGGTTGGTTACTTATCGAGAAAGTGTTGCAGTTGTTTCTTGGTTTAGGCGTCGCTATTTATGTTGCGCGTTATCTTGGCCCTGAGGATTATGGGGTGCTGAGTTATAGCCAAAGCTTAGTGATGATGTTTTCTGCAATAGCAGCTTTGGGGATCGATAATGTTATCGTAAGAGAGTTAACCCAAGATAGAGATAATGTTCACCGAATCATACCTTCGGCTATCATAATGAAGTTGAGTGGTGGCGCTTTGTCTGCCTGCCTTTCGACTGTGACAGCTTGGATAATTGCCCCCAGTCCTGACATGGCTGTATTAGTTGCAATTATTTCAGTTTCTATGATGTTCAATAGCTCTATTGTAGTGAATTTATTCTTTCAATCTATTGAGAAAATTAAGTTCTCAGCAATCGCAAATTCATTTGCTTTTACTTTCTCTGCTTTAACTAAAGTGACGTTTATTTTAATTAATGCTCCTTTGAGTTGGTTTGCTTTTGCTTTATTACTTGATTCAATTTATATCGCAATTGCATTATTAATCGTGTTTCTTCGCTTCAAACCACAAATGGCCGTTAAATACACCTTTGATTATAGCTTTGCAAAACGTGTTTTTTTGGAGTCTTGGCCTTTAATATTTTCAATGTTAGCTGTGATGGTTTATTCCAGAATAGATCAACTCATGCTAATGCAAATGATTGGTAAAGAGGCTGTGGGACACTACTCAGTAGCAGTGAAACTCTATGATGCAGCAATTGTTTTACCCACAGCAATTATAGTGAGCTTTTTTCCAAGAGTGGTTAATGCGATGAAAGAAACTGATATTGCGACAGCATTTAATCGTTATTTCCAAATACCCATAATATTAGCTATATCGATTGCAATATTTGTTACTTTGACTTCATTTTGGTTTATCCCATTATTATTTGGTGAGCAATATCAAGCATCGAGCTCTGTACTTAATATTTTGATTTGGGGTGCAATTTTTACTGTTCTAGGGATGATTCGCTCTCGTTGGGTCACGATGAAAAAACTTCAGAAGTACACCATTGTTTATGTCGTTATTGGAATGAGTATCAATATTTTATTGAACCTTATATTAATACCTAAGTATGGAACTACAGGCGCTGCATGGGCAAGTTTTGCTGCTCAAGTTTGTTCTGGATACATTGGCGTATTACTGATGAGAAAAACGCGACCATTTTTTAGAATAGCATCAAATTTACTTAACCCATTTAGATGGAATTTTCACAGAGGGATTCATGGATAGCACTGTTTTTTTTAGACCGATTACTCAATATGAGAACTTGGGTGATTTAGTGATCAACCAAGAATTATTGAAAGCATTGCCGGTAAATTCTTCTGTAGTGATAGAAGCCAAAGGTGTACCAACATGGTTCGTTGAAGCCTTGATTAAAGATATCAAGATTGAACAGGTTCTAACTGAAAAAAAACCTTTTTATAAAAGAGTGATTAAATCAATATTCAGTCATAAACAAACTTACTTTTTAGATGTTCCTGGGCATGTTTTTTATGAAGCTGCGGATAGAAGTGGTTGGTTTAGGTTCATTAAAATGCGCTTATTTAGCTTATTGGGGATCCGTTATGTTCGTCTCGGTGTCTCATTAGGGCCCTATGGTGACTCTGCATTAGCACTTGAGGTGCAAAAGAGTAGAGCCTATTTTTATACCGGTGTGCGTGAAAAATATAGTCACCAATATTTAAAGAGTGTCGGGATTAATAAGTTTGAGTACTTTCCAGATTTTGGTCTATGTTTAGATTATTCATCAGGTGACAAGACAGAAAAGTGTGGCGTTGGGTTTTCTTTTCGTTCAGGAGTTGTTTCATCAAATGCTAATAATGCTGAAAACACGCTAGCAATTTGTGATGCATTAAACACCATCAAGCAGTCTTATCAGCTAACACCGATAGTTCAAGTTAACCTCGATGATGATTACATGTCTTTGCTTGCTAATGAAATAGAGCTAGACACAGCGAGTATTACTTTTTTTGACCATGACGCAGACAAAATATTCAGTGCATATGAGAATGTTAAATTCGTCATTTCAAATAGGCTACATGTGTTAATTTTCGCTTTATCTAGAGGTGCGATGGTCATTCCGTATATCGATAGGAGTCGACATACGAAAGTGACAGGTGTGTTTGAAGATATTGGGTTGGGTGATGTGATATATGATATCGCAAATCCAACTGACATTAATGAACACTTACAGTTAGTTGAAAGCATCTTTAGTGGGCTCTGTGTCGAGAGTATTTTTAAAGATAAGAAGCAAAAAATTACTAAAATCTTATCAGAATCAGTTTTCAAAACTGATTAATTGTCATTGTTTATGGAAGAGTATTGATGTTAGTCAGTGTCTATATCACCACCAAAGATCGTCTTGAGCTACTAAAAAGAGCTGTAGAATCCGTCATTTCTCAGACCTATACTCATGTTGAGATTATTGTCGCAGATGATGGTTCAACCGATGGTTCTCATGATTATCTCCGCAACATGCAAGCCGAGGGAAAACTAACGGCGATAATAAACGCGGGTGAATCAAAAGGTGCTTGTTACGGTAGGAACCGAGCCATTGAATTAGCGAAAGGTGAGTTCATCACCGGTCTCGATGATGATGACTACTTTGAAAACTGGCGAATTGAAGCTTTCTTAGACTACTGGAATAAAGAAAAGGTAGACAATAAAAATATTGCTGGCCTATTTGATAGTGTTATTGAGTTAAGAAGTGATGGCAAGCATAAATACAATGAAACTAGTTTCGTTTCATATGATCAGTTAAGACACAGTAATGCTGTAGGTAATCAAGTTTTTACCAAGACAGAATATCTTAAAGCGATTGCTGGGTTTGATGAAAAAATGCCAGCATTACAAGACTGGGATACATGGATTAGACTAACTGAAAAATATGGGGAACTGATAAATATTCAGAAGTTTTCTTATATTATCGATCAAATCCATGGAGAAGTGAGAATTTCTGAAAAGAAAAGTGCGCGTATCAGAGGCGCTTTCTCCCTGCTGCAAGAGAAATTACATCCAATGAGCTTCTCGGAAAAGGTCAGTGTGACAGATGCTCTTTACCGTTATAAGCAGATAGACATTAATATTAATGAGATCTTTGTTCTGCTATTAGGTTTTAAGTTTAGAAAAATTGCACAAGTATTAAAATGGAAAATGTTGAATGGTTAATTCATTTTATATTTTTTCTCCATTGCTATTTTATATCGTTTTCTTACGTTCTTCTTTAGATCCTGTTCTTGAGTTGACTAAAGTTGCAGGTATTGGAATGGGGGCCGTTCTTAATTTACTTGTCGTTTGTTTTTTTGTAATTGTATGTTTTATTAAAAAGTTTGAATTGCCACGCAGTTTTTTCAAGGTATGGTCACTCTTTATTGTTACTGGGTTGATCTCTTTGGTTATATCTCCTGATAAAATTGGTTCGGCTAGATCTTTTTTTGCGGTATTAACTTATTATTCAATTTTCTCTTTATCATTTTACTTTATAAAAAGTAGAGAGGACTTCGCAAGTATAATAAAGTTAGTGGTTTATTCAGCTGTAATTCCATTTTGTTTTGTATTTAAAGAGTTTGCGCTGCCTGCGGCAAGTTATACAAAAGATGGTTTTAGATTGTTTGCATCATTTTCGCATCCTAATATCTTTGCATTTTATTTGGTTTTAGTTATTTCAATGTGTTTTTATGCGATGAAGTCTAAAGTTATTATGTTTGAAGCATCATTTATAAAGCATGCGAAACTCATTTTATTCTTCGGTATTATCTGTTTGTTAATAACAAAAACAAGAAGTGCTTGGGCAGCGCTTTTATTTGTTTTTATCTTTTATGGTCTCCTTTCTGAAAGGCGATATTTACTGTACCTGTTTGTACTTGGTGCAGTTGCTATGTTCATCCCTTCGATACAAGAACGAGTAGTAGATATTTTTAGCGGTGTTACTGCTGATGACTTAGCTTATGGGGAGGTTTTAAACTCTTATGCGTGGCGTCAAATTGTATGGATTGCTTCATGGGACTATATTATTGCTAAGCCGTTTTTCGGCCATGGTTATGATACTTTTTCTTACTATTTCCTCGAATTTTTTCCATTAGAGGGCTCCAGCAAATTTGATGCCCATAATGCATATGTTCAAATAGCTTTCGATATGGGTTTTGTAGGTGTTATAGGTTTCTTAACCATTTTCTTGTCTATCATCAAAGAGATGTTGTCTTACTATAAGTTTGATAAGCCCGGTACGGCTATCCTGTTGGGTGTTATTTTATCTTATATGCTCGTTTGCTATTCGGATAACATGTTTTTTTACTTATCTTACAATTGGTACTTTTGGCTAGTTATGGGTTCTTTTTATTATCTTTCAAGATTGGAAGCGAGTTCACTCCATAGGAGTTTACATGCAGTTAATGTCTAAAATAGATTTGACGATTGTTTTAAGAGCATTTTCAATTTTTGCAATTGTTTCTGGTCATTTGGGGTTTATTCATTTAGCTGGTGGTTCTTTCTATTTAATTTTTCTGTCAGGTTATAATTTCGTTAGATTTAATTACCCTAAAGTTAAACGGGCAAATGCTGGTAAGGATTACTTTGATATTGTTTCCTTTGTAAAAATTTACTTTGGGTTCATCATCAAGATAATTGTTCCTGTTTTACTCTATACATTTTTTATCTACACATTTTTAGGTCGGTTTTACCTTGGTGGCGTTTTTCTTGTATCTAATTTTATTGGCCCTAACTATGCTGATGGTTTAACATTTTGGTTTATTGAGGTTTTGGTTCAAATATATGTTTTGTTTGGCTTAGTTATGATTTCAAATTATTTCTATTTTTGGATTAGTAAAAAGCCTTACCAATCATTTTTGTTCGGATTTGTTATGTTTTACATACTTTCCATTGTGTGCCGAATGATATGGGACACAAGCTTTTACTTAGATAGATTTCCTCACTTAATGATGTATATATTTTTTGCAGGTGCTTTAGTTGCTTTTAGTACTGAGACTAAAAAGAAAGTAATTACTTCAGCTATATTATGCTTGATAGCCCTAGAGTTTGTTTTGTTTGATTTTAATAGCAAAGTATTATTTTTAATGTTGGGAGCTATTGCAACGGTTTGGGTCGACAGAATTTCAATTCCAAAGGTATTGCATTGGCCTATTAATATTATCGCCATGTCATCCTTATTTATCTATTTAGTTCATTTTCAAGCTAAGTCCTTAATTGATAAATTGATCCCCAATTTACCAGCATTTGCCGTGGTGCTATTTGCGTTATTGACAGGGATTATCATGTCTGAGTGCTGGCAAAGAAGATCTAAATTTATTCAGTTTTCAAAAAAATCGTTTTCAAAAGGCCATTCTAAGTGAAAATTACTTATTTTATTAATCAGTACCCTCAAGTCAGTCACACTTTTATAAGACGTGAAATCATAGCGCTAGAGCAACAAGGTTTTGAGATTCAACGCATTGCTCTTCGTGGCTGGGATGCTGATATCGCTGATGAAACAGATAAGATAGAACGTTCTAAGACGCAATATTTACTCAAAGATGGGGTGAAATCGCTTGTTCCATTTTTTGTTAAGCGATTAGTGAAACAGCCTGCCTCTATCACTCGTGCAATAGTAAGTGCCGTTAAGTTATCAAAAATGTCAGAACGGAGTTTACCTTATCATTTGGTTTATCTTCTTGAAGCTTGCAAGTTAGCCAGCTTTATGGAGCAGTTTGATAGTCGTCATGTGCATGCTCATTTTGGCACTAATTCTACAGAAGTTGTGATGTTAGCCAATTTGCTTATCAATACACCTTACAGCTTTACTGTTCACGGACCTGAAGAATTTGATAAACCACTTAGTCTTCATTTAAATGAGAAAATTGCCAATTCAAAGTTTGTATCAGCAATTACATCATATTGTCGTTCGCAGCTTTTTCGCTGGGCAGATTATGACGATTGGTCAAAAATTAAAATTGTTCATTGTGGTCTGGATGACACATTTTTACAGGGCCAGGTTACAGATCCTAGTATTTCAAGCACGAGACAATTTTTGTGCATCGGTCGCTTATGTGAACAGAAGGGACAATTGCTGTTACTAGAAGCATTTAAGGATTTAGTGGCGGTTGATCCGAATGTAAAACTGATTTTAGCCGGTGACGGTGATATGCGTCCTCAAGTTGAGTTATACATTAGTCAATTTGGTTTACATGAACATGTCGACATAACTGGATGGATAAGTTCGGGCGAAGTTAAGCGTTTATTAACTGATTCAGATGCAATGATTCTACCTAGTTTTGCTGAAGGTTTGCCCGTTGCGATTATGGAAGCTATGGCAATTGGCACCCCAGTATTAACGACTTATATAGCGGGCATACCTGAGCTTTTGACAACAAATGAAAATGCGATTCTATTTCCTGCTGGCGATGTAAGTGCCACGACAAAAGCAATGAAAGACTTCATTGAGCTAGATGAGGCTGCTTTATCTATACTCATTCATAATGCTTATTCAAGTGTTGCGACAAGGCATAATATTAATGTCGAAGCGGCAAAATTAGCTTGTCACATTAGACAAGGATAGAAGATGTTTACTCTAGATAACATAATTTCGTTTTTGGTTTTGATTATCATCGGTGTACCTACATTGATGATCAGCCTAGAGCTGCTCATAGGCCAGAGATTCAGTCGAAATAAGTTAGAAAGCATAAATAGACAACCGTGCTCAATATTGATGCCAGCCCATAATGAAGAGCTCGTGATTGAGCAAACTATACTGGCACTTTTACCTCAGCTAATTGAGGGAGATCGATTCATCGTCATTGCAGATAATTGTACCGATAATACAGTCAGTATTTGCCAAACTCATTCGGTTGAAGTGATTGAGCGGCATGACCTTCATCAAGCAGGTAAAGGGTTTGCACTTGATTATGGGGTACAACATTTGAATAAATCAGTGGACGTTCCACAAACATTGGTGGTTTTAGATGCCGATTGTGAATTTGAACAAGGAAGCCTTGATAAACTTGTTAATCAAAGCCAAATTCAAAATTCAGTTATTCAATCTCTTTATTTAATGAAGTCTCCTACTGGCGCATCGATTAAAACTCGTGTTGCCGAATTTGCTTGGTTAGTTAAAAACAAGATTAGACCTACCGGTTTAGCAAAAATGAAAATAGGTTGTCATCTGCAAGGTTCGGGTATGGCGTTTCCATGGCGATTATTCACAAAGGTGTCTTTTGCTAGCGGCAGTATTGTTGAAGACCTGGAGCTAGGATTAAAGCTTGCTAGTATTGATGAACAAGCTAAATTCTATCCTCATGCTGTGGTTAATAGTTATTTTCCTGAGTCTTCTTCTGGCACCGAATCTCAACGAACTCGCTGGGAGCATGGCCATATTAGCGCCATGTCTATATTGCCTCACATGATGTTGACAGCATTGGTTAAAGGGAGAGTGAATGTATTTTTATTGGCATTAGATGCAGCTATCCCACCAACAGTGCTGTGGATTTTTATCGTAGTGCTAACTAATTTTCTAACCTTAATATTGTTACTCCTCGGGTTGCCTACTGCCAGTTACATTAGTTTGACCTTATTACTCGTTTTAGTTGGAGCCATAGCTATTTCTTGGTTATTTAATGGTCGAAGTATCATTAAGTTGAAAGATATTTTTGGCATTTTGGCGTATGTGTTTAGTAAGTTTTCAATCTATAAAAAATTCTTTACGGCAAGACAAAAAGAATGGGTAAGAACAGAGCGAGATGACAAATATGAACAGTAGTTCAATACTCGAAAAAGTTTCGTATATAGAAAAATCTAAAGTCGACGATTTCATTCATCATTTAATTAATGTTAATCAGCCAACGAGCTTGGGTTTTTTGAATCAACATGGCTATAACCTAATCGCTAAGTCCACTGAGATTGACGAGTCTTTTAGGCAATTAGATTATGTGTTGCGTGATGGCATAGGCATCAAAATAGCGTGTAAATACAATCGTATTTCAGCTGGTGAGAACTTAAATGGTACTGACTTAATTCCTACAATTATTAAGCAAGCGCAATTTATCCACTCTGATATCAACTTTATAGTCTATGGCACAGTAGAGCCATGGTTGAGTATAGGCGCAAACAAGCTTTTTCTTGGCAACGACTATCAATCTTTAGACGGTTTCAAAGACGATGAGGCTTATTTAGACCATTTCAAAGATAACTGTCGTGATGAAAGGTTCAATATTGTTGTGTTAGCGATGGGGATGCCAAAGCAAGAAAGAGTCGCGAAGCTCCTTAAGCATGCTAACTCCGCAAGAATCTTAATTATCTGTGGTGGTGCAATCATTGATTTTCAAGCTGGTCGCCATTCACGAGCTCCAGATTTTTATCGAAATAACGGTTTAGAGTGGCTGTACCGATTAAGTAAAGAGCCAAAAAGAATGTTTTCTCGGTATGTGGTAGGCATTCCAATTTTCTTTGCGAATGTAGCGTTAAGAAAATAAATATATGTAGTGATTTGTGTCTAGCACTAAAGGCTATTCAGCATAATAACTATCCAACTAAAGTTTCAATTAAGCCTTTGTGTATTTTTAAAATCATTAACCAAATTTATTATTACAATTCAATATTCACTTTTTTAAAGGAGTAATTTGTGGATAAGCCCTCAAACTTCCATGTTGCACGAAATGGCTTAGCTTTTGCCTTTCGTCTGGCAGATGTGAGCTTTCTCATTGCAGCATTTTTTATCATGCTTTCTTTTCACGAAGTTGCATTTGATAGAGAGTATTTTTTGCTACTGATGGCAGAACTCTTTTTCTACTTGTATCTAGCAGAATCGATATCAATATACCGTTCTTGGCGATTAAGTAGTTTTCTTTACGTCCTTGGATTGATGTCCACAGTATTAGTCGTTTCGTTTTTTATACTAATCACAGCTGTTTTTTTATTTAAACAAGGAGACTACTACTCAAGAGTAGTGATGTTTGGCTGGTTTAGCTTATCAATGATACTTCTTGTTGGTTGGAGATTATTAGTTCGAATTGTTAAGCGAAGTATGCGACGTAATGGTTATAGTTTACAGAAAGTTGCCATTATCGGCATGACTCAATCTGGCACCAACTTATACCAAGAACTTAATGAAAATATTGAGTTGGGTCTTCAGTGCGTAGGTTTTTACGATGATAGAGAGCCAGATAGAATTAACGGTGAATATTTAAATTTGCTAAATGGCTCTATTGATAAAGCAGTAGCAATGGCTAAAAAAGGTGAAGTGAAAAAGCTTTATATCTGTTTGCCTATGTTAGCAGAAAAAAGAATTTCAAATATTATTCATCAATTGGGCGATTCGACAGTCGATGTTTTAATTTTACCGGACTTTTTACTTAAAAATTTGATGCATGCGCGTATAGGCCATGTTGGTGACTTAGATACGATTAGTGTTTTTGAATCACCAGTACACGGGATGAAAAACTTCTATAAACGAACTTTTGATATTCTATTTAGTTCGTTGGCGATTATTGCTATTTCGCCTGTTTTAATGGTGATAGCAATAGCGATTAAATTAACCTCCCCGGGAGCTGTGATCTTTAAACAAGATAGGTATGGTCTTGGTGGTGAGAGGATTAAAGTATTTAAATTCCGATCAATGACGGTGACTGAAAATGCTGCCAAGGTCACCCAAGCGACGAAAAATGACAGCCGTCTGACTTCTATTGGGGGGTTCCTAAGGCGAACTTCACTAGATGAACTTCCTCAGTTTTTTAATGTTTTACTAGGCACTATGTCAGTTGTTGGGCCTAGGCCTCATGCGGTTGCTCATAATGAAGAATACCGCCAGCTGGTTGCTTATTACATGTTGCGCCATAAAGTTCGTCCCGGCATTACAGGCTGGGCACAGGTTAATGGTTGGCGTGGTGAAACAGACACGATTGATAAAATGGAAAAACGTGTCGAATACGACTTGGCATATATACGCCATTGGTCTCTTTGGTGGGACGTTAAAATAATTTTTAAGACAATTTTTAAAGGCTTTACTGGAAATAATGCTTACTAACATGGAGAGTAAAATGAGAACCTTGATAGGCAATAAAAATATAATAGCAGTGTTAGTTGGTGCATTATTTGTCCCTGTTGCACAGGCTCAGAACACTGAAAATGCCGTCGTGATTAAAACTGATTCAGGGATCGACTTCACCCCAGGGTTAAATGCGAGTGTGAAGTATGATGACAACATCGCAAGTGCAAACCTTGATACTGAAGACAGTATGATTTTAGTGGTAACTCCTGCTCTTAAAGCTGAACTTCTTAGTGGCAATAGTTCTTATACCGCCGAAGCAGGTATTGAATATGCTGAATATTTCAGCAGCAGTGACGATAACTACTTAGATGGTTTATTTCGATTAAAAGCAGATGTGGAACTTAACCAGTCCAATCGGTTTAATATCATTGGTTCATACATTGCGGGTCATGAAGATAGGGGTACAGGTATTTTCGAAGGTGCAGGTAACCTGCAGGTAGAACCTAATACCTATGATGTATATGCCATTGGCGGTTATTACGAGTATGGCGCAAGAAGTACGCCAGCAAGGTTAAGAATTAATGCTAAATACTTAGAAAAAGAATACAAGCGATATGAAGAGCTAACTCAATATAAAAACTACACTGATGTAACTTTCGGTGGTTCATTTTATTACGATGTGAGTCCTACAGCGAGCTTAGTTGCAAGCATTCAAAGCATTGATACTGAGTATAACAAGAGTCCACAAGACATCGAATTACAAAATCGAGACAGTGTAACGACCAATTATTTACTCGGAGCAGACTGGGAAGCTACGGCCTCTACAGAAGGTAAAGTGAGAGTAGGTTATCAGCAGAAAAGTTTTGATAATGGTATTCGTGATGACTTTAGCGGTTTAACCTGGGATGTAGATATCACGTGGAGGCCATTAACTTATAGTGCATTGACGCTAAAAACAGGGCAGAGCAGTAAAGATCCTAACCTTTTGGGAGACTATGTACGTGAGACAAGTTACGGGGCTTCATGGGAACATAATTGGACAGAACTTTTTTCAACTAAACTAGGTTATGAAAGAGTAGAGGACGACTTTACTGGCATTATTAGGGAAGACAAAACATCAACGTACCAAGCCGCGATAGGGTATTCAGTCGCGCGTTGGCTAATGTTAAGAGCAGGCGTTGATATTAATGAAAGTCGTTCATCGAGTGATATATACGAATTTGATAGAAATGTGTATTACATCAATGCTGAAATGACTTTGTAAAGGAAGGTTATGAAATTAGTTCTGTTGTTATTAGCGCTTGTGTTTACAAGCGTTAATGCTTTTGCCGAAAATGATGAAGATAATCATAGGTTATCGGCTGGCGATACGATCGTAATAAAAGTTTATGGTGAAGAAAAGCTGACGTTAGAAACCAGATTGACCAACAGTAGTACGGTTAATTATCCATTTTTAGGTACGTTAGCACTTAAAGGCTTAACAGTGAAAGAAGTTGAGAATTTAATTTATACCGGATTGAAAGGTGACTACTTTGTCGAGCCTAGTGTTTATGTAGGTATTGTGCATTACCGTCCATTTTACATTCATGGCGAAGTAAAAAAACCTGGCGGGTATCCTTATCAACCAGGGATGACAATAAACCAAGCTGTAGCATTGGCAGGAGGATTAACAGAGAGAGCTTCAACAGATAAAATCTTTATCTCTCGTGAAGGGACCAAAACTCAGTCTGAAAGTGCGGAGATTAAAACTAAAATCAATGCTGGTGATACGGTAACCATAGAACAGAGATTCTTTTAATGATATCAACAACACCTATAGAAAAAACATCACCTATTATTCCTGAGCAGTTAATTGACTTTAAAAAACTCTTTAAGCCGTTACTGTATTTTAAGTGGCGCATTCTAGCTTTTTCTATTCTTGTTACCGCACTGACAGTGTTTGTGGTGATGAGTATGAAGCCTATTTATTCAGCCACATCGACGCTATTGATAGAGTCTGAACAAGCGAGTGCGATTAAAATTGATGAAGTGTATGGCATTAATTCAGGGCAACGGGAATATTATTTAACTCAATTCGAAATTCTTAAATCCCGCTCCATTGCTGAAAGGGTTTTTAACGAACTAGATTTGGAGAATCATCCGCAATTTCAGCCACAGCCATCGTTATTCAAGCAATTTAAAAATAACTTTGATTTTCTGCCAAAAGAAGAAAGTGCCCCAGTTGATCACAATAAAGTGTATCAACAAAGAGTGAGTGGTTTTGCAAGTAACATTTTTATTAGACCAATTCGTAAAACTCAGTTAGTTAATATTAGTTACGAAACCCCCGACCCAGAGCTCGCATCCTTAGTCTCCAATGCTGTAGGCGATGCGTACATTTTGAGTCAATTAGAAGCTAAAGCTGGGATGACTCAAAAAGCCAATATTTGGCTAGGTGGACGATTAGAAGACCTACGTGTCAATCTTGATGCATCAGAACATCGTTTAGAGCAGTTTAGAATTAAAAACGGCCTAGTGGATGTTGAAGGGGTTACAGCGCTAGATGCAAAAGAGTTGCAGCGTTTGAGTGATGAGATTACCGTTGCGAGATCTCGTAAAGCGCAAGCTGACAGTTTCATGGCCGTTGTTAAGAAGTATGGTGCAAATGACATTGGCAGATTAGAAAGTTTACCAGAAGTCACTTCTCATCTTTCTATTCAAAATGTCAAACGTGAAGTCAGTATTGTCGAACGTAAAGTGTCTGAATTAAAGCAAGTATATGGCCCTAAACATCCAAAATTAATTGCAGCTAACGCAGAATTAGCCACAGTTGAAAAAAACTTGCGCATACAAATTGGCCGTTTGGTGCAGGGTATCGAAGATGAAGCGCAAACAGCGACTCAAAACCTAAAAGCGTTAGAGCAACAGTTTAATAGTTCTAAAGGTGACTTTCAGGATTTAAGTACCATTGATACCACATACAAACGTTTGGTTCGTGAAGTTAATACTAATCAACAATTATTTGAAAGCTTTCTTTCTCGCCAAAAAGAAACGGAAGTGACAGGTGATTTTGACTCGCCTGTCGCACGCTTTACCGATCGGGCAGTAACACCTTACAACCCTATTAAACCTAACAAGAAACTCATTGTTGTGGCTGCTTTCTTGGCCAGCTTTATTTTTGCTATGGTGGTTGTTTTAGTGCTTGATGCGTTAAACGATACAATCAAAACAACTGACGATGTTGAAAAAGTACTATCGCAGCGAGCGTTAGGTTATATCCCTAAAGCGGATAAGAAAGCCAGTTATGATGAAGTTAATTTTGCATTTTTTGACAGTAACGCCAAGATGCATGCTGAGTCAGTACGAACGATTAGAACATCGCTTTCTTTAATGGCGTTGGGGCAAGAACTTCGGATTATTGAAGTCTCATCTTCATTTCCCAATGAAGGGAAAACTACAGTAGCGATGAATTTAGCATTTGCTTTTTCAGGTATGGAAAAAGTGCTGATAATTGATGCTGATATGAGAAAGCCCAATATTGGTAGCCGTTTTGGTTTACCAAACTATCAACCTGGGTTATCAAATGTGCTATCAGGTGCTGATGATATTAATTCCTGCATTGTGAGAGATGTTAAGCCTAATGTTGATGTGTTAGCTGCAGGAGCCATTCCGCTCAACCCTCAAGAATTATTGTCATCTCCTTACTTTGCTGAAGTCATGACAATACTGAAGCAGCAATACACTAAAATTATTGTTGATACCCCTCCGATTCAAGCAGTAAGTGATGCGCTTGTTATAGCGCCCCACAGTGATGCAGTTGTCACCGTGGTTAAAGCTGCTACCACTCGCTCAGAAGCTGTTAAATTAACCTTGGCTAAATTATACCAGGCTCGAGGCAAAGTCTTCGGTGTCGTGCTAAATCAACTGAATATCAAAGACGCTCAACAGTATCATGGTCAATATGGTTATTATCAACCTTATGAAAGTAACGAGGTTGAAGTTCAGCTACCTGTTGATAAAGCCTCGTGATAGATATTCATTGCCACGTACTTCCTGGAATTGATGATGGTGCAAAAGATTTACAAGAATCGATTGCACTCATTAATTTGTCCGTTGAACAGGGAATTACCAGAATAGTGGCCACGCCTCATATTCACATTGGAATATATGATAACAACCTGAAAATTATCAATGACGCTGCAAATATAGTAAGAGATGAGCTTAAAGCTCAAGGCATGAATATTGAATTAAGCGTTGCGGCTGAAGTGCGCATCTGCCCTGAAATTATTTTATTTGCCCAGCAAGGTTTATTACCTTTTATTGGAGATTATCAAGAAAAAAAGGTTCTATTGCTTGAACTACCAAGTAGCCATATACCTGCTGGTGCTGACAAACTGATTGACTGGTTACTCAATTTTGACATTATTCCGATGATTGCACACCCTGAAAGAAATAGAGAACTGCAACGATATCCAGAAAGAATAAAGGTATTTCAACAAAGGGGCTGTTTATTTCAATTAACGGCAGCTTCATTGTTAGGGCAATTTGGAGAGCTACCTCAATTGACGAGTGAACGGTGGTTAAAAGAAAAGCTATATACTATTGTCGGCTCAGATTGTCATTCTATTAAGCGAAGACCACCAAAACTTCTAGAAGCTAGAAACGTGATCGCTGAACTTATAGATGAAGAATATGCTCAACAGTTAGTACATGACTTTCCTAATCTAATCTCTAAGCGACTTTTTTCATAAATGGAATATGATGCATAAAATGCCCTCAACACGCAGATTAATTTATGCTGCATTGATTGTTGTTTTGTTAGCTTTTCTACCTTTACTTATACAAAAAGGTGTAGCGAATGCCTATCATTTTAAAACCTTATTTTATTTAAAATTGTGGGAAGGCAATCAACAGCCATCAAAAGCTCAATTTCAACAAGCGAAAGTTGCAGCTGTGAATGCTTATTCGCTAGATAACTCAAACCCTCATTACATATTATCATTTGCAAAAGTATTGGAGTGGGGGGCTTATCATCAGTTCTATGACATTGATGTCAAAAAACATAGTCAGCTCTATATGACAGCTATAAAGTTACGGCCATTGTGGCCTAATGCTTATGCAGATTATGGGGCTAGTCTCGCGTTTTTAAATAGTGACCTCGATACAGCTTGGCCTCTATTAGAAAAAGGCTTACGTTATGGCCCTTATACTCCTGAGGTCTTAAGGCAAGTGCTTGCAGTAGGGTTCTTTTTTTGGCCTCAATTATCTGTGGAACAGAAAAAGCTTGTACTTGAAACGAGTTTGGTTGCAGTTGAGTCACAATGGTCTATGAAATTAGAATTGCAGCAATTAACAAGAAATTATCAGCGTACATCGGTTGTGTGTAGTTATATGAAATACACTGCTATAGAGATTTCAGAGGCCGGACAACAATGGGTTTCAGAATCTTTATGTCACCATTTTTATAAAAGGTTTGGTTGATAAATAAATGGAAACTTCTTCACGAATTTCAAAGTATTTTATTTTCTTTCTCTGTAGTTTAATTATCATCGCTCCGCTCCCTTTGGGGAGTAATCGAATTTGGGCTTGGTCGATTTTAGAATTCGCTGTATTCAGTTTGGCTTGTTTTCACCTTGCTTATTGTGCGAAGCATGAAAAACCAATTTTAAGTTTTGATTGGCAAAAGACTCTGTTGATTCCGATTGTGGTTATGTTGGTGTATTTATTACTTCAAGTTATTGGAGTCATACCAGGAATTGAAACTGTAGATGCTTATCAAACGACTCATCAATTATTGAAAACGCTCACTTATTTAATATTTGTCCTGTTACTAAGTGAGTATTGTAAAGATGAAAGAATGTTACGTTGGGTTGTTTTTAGCATTATTTTGTCGGGATGTTTTCAAGCATTCTACGGTTCTTTTGTTTATTTGTTAGATTTAGATGTCTCACCTGTTTTTCATTTTGCTGAAGGTGATAAAGCAAGAGGAACTTTTGTCTATCAAAATCATTTTGCTAACTACTTAGCATTATGTCTTGCTATTGCAGTGGGTTGGCTTATTTCTGAGTTGAATACTCAACGACAAGCGTTTGAATTCAGGCAAGCTTTCTTGAATGCCTTATCAACAATGTTTAGTAGAAAGTTGATTTTGCGACTAGCCATTATTTTAATGATTATTGGTTTGATTTTAAGTCGTTCAAGAATGGGAAATGCTGGCTTTTTTACTGCATTAATAGTGGTTTCTGTCTTCGCAATATTTTGTTATCGAAGACCACCTATTTTATTAAAACCGTTAGTGATCAGTATTATTATTTTGGACTTAATTATTGTCGGTTCTATATTTGGCGTTGAGAAGGTAAAACAAAGAATTGAAGATACCAGTTTTGCTTCTGAGACACGTGATCTGGTTGTGATTGATAGTATGCCAATAATTAAAGATAACTGGTTAACGGGTACTGGAGGTGGGAGTTTTTATACTATTTTCCCTAGCTACCAGCCTCGACCATACAGCGGTTTTTATGATCATGCTCATAATGAATATATACAATTCTCAATTGAGTATGGAGTGATTATTTCTGCAATGCTTGGCTTGTGGGTTTTATACGGGCTCTATTTAGCGTGTAAAACAATGCATAAACGAAATAATAAATTCTATAAAGGCGTGGCCTTTGGTAGTGCTATGGCTATTGTTCACATGTGCATACACAACATGGTTGATTTCAACTTGCAATCCCCCGCTAATACTCTGCTTTTTTTAACTATTTTAACCTTGTGCTGGTTATCTTATAACCTTCCTTCTGACTTGAAAAAACGGCCACGAAGGCATCGCGGAGATTAAGCGAAAGGTAATAAGATATTTAAGGTTTCTTGAAATAATAATTTCAAAATTTTTACAATTAATTTTAACTTTGACTATAAAAGGACTCATATGAAAGTTGTTATTCCTGTTGCGGGACTAGGTACCCGAATGCTGCCAGCAACCAAAGCAATTCCAAAAGAAATGTTGCCGCTTGTTGATAAGCCATTGATTCAATATATTGTGGACGAATGTGTTAAAGCCGGTGTGAAAGAGATCGTTTTAGTCACACATGCGAGTAAAAATGCTATTGAAAACCATTTTGATAAATCTTATGAGTTGGAATCAACACTCGAGAAGCGTGTTAAACGTCAATTATTAAAAGAAGTGCAGGGCATATGCCCTAAAGATGTCACGATTATGCACGTTCGCCAGGGAGAAGCTAAAGGTTTAGGTCACGCCGTGTTGTGTGCTAAACCTTGTATCGGTAATAACCCATTTGCAGTTGTGCTGCCCGATGTGATTCTAGATGAGTATACTGCTAATCAAAGCTCAGAAAATTTAGCCGCGATGATCAGCCGTTATGAATCTACCTTTGCAAGCCAAATCATGGTCGCACCTGTCGCTACAGAAGAAGTGCATAAGTACGGTATTGCTGATTGTGATGGTGTTGAAGTCTTAGCGGGTGATTCAACTAAGATTGTTAAAATGGTTGAGAAGCCATCAATTGAGGAAGCTCCCTCAAATCTTGCTGTTGTTGGTCGTTATGTTCTCTCTGAAAAAATTTGGGATTTATTAGCCAAAACGCCTGCTGGTGCAGGTGATGAGATTCAATTAACCGATGCCATTGATATGTTAATAGAATCTGACGCTGTAGAAGCGTTTAACATGACGGGCAAATCTCACGATTGCGGCGACAAGTTAAGTTATATGGCTGCCTTTGTCGAGTACGGCTTGAATAATAAGAAGCTTGGAAAAGATTTTAAAGAGATTATCAAAAAGCTGGTTAAATAAACTTACCTAGCATTAATTGAATGCGCTGCAGTTATTTGTAGCCATGATCACCAACAAAAGCCCTGGAATATGCTTTCAGGGCTTTTTTGTACCCGCAGGCTTTTAAATTTAAAAAGTATATGAGTTGATGTTTGTGTTCAGAATGTTTATTAAGACCTGTTTACTAAGATTAAGACCTGTTTACTAAGAAGGGGATATTCTGACCTGTGTATTCGCTTAATAATCACTAAAAGGCATAAACCACAACTTATACAAGTATCGAGGGTAAGCGCGAGTGATGAGTTTTGGCTTGAAGGCAGTGACTCAAATGTGTGCAAACGTTATTCACGGATTAATGCAAAAGGTTTAAATAATGAAAAATCAATCAACGAAAGATGTTTAGAAGAGAAGCATTACATTGAGATACTAGAGGAAAACTATTTGAATATTAAATTGGTTGCGGGAGCTGGATTTGAACCAACGACCTTCGGGTTATGAGCCCGACGAGCTACCAAACTGCTCCATCCCGCG
>NZ_JAUOSO010000023.1:0-63610 GCF_030548905.1 Shewanella sp. 2_MG-2023 | reverse complement strand
GACGAAAGCTAAAGCCACTTTTCTTGCCTGAACCGCTAATGATCTTTTGAGGCAAACCACTTACTCATTTACTCAAATTCTCACTGTAAAATTGACAAGAGAAGTGACTGTTATTATCTAACTGCTTAACCTTCGCTGGGGGACGAAAACTAAAGCCACTTTTCTTGCCTGAACCGCTAATGATCTTTTGAGATAAACCACTCACTCATTTACTCAAATTCTCACTTTAAAATTGACAAGAAGAGTGACTGTTATTATCTAACTGCTTAACCTTCGATGGGGGCGAAAGCTAAAGCCTCTATTCTTGCCGGAACTGCTAATGAACCAATATTTTTATTGTGTTCACTTATTTATATTCATTACTGGCTTCGAACTAATTACTATTGATTGCAACCAGTTGCTGGTTTAGTTGAGACAGCTTACGTTGTAAGTTCGCTATTTCAGCAGTGATGGCACTTTTGTTCATAGTGGCGCTTTTGTTCATAGTAGCGCTAAGTCTCTGGTCTTTCTTTCTCACCCATTGATAAATGGTTTTAGCAGACACACTGTACTGTTTTGCAACATCCGAAATTAAACGGTTTTGCTGTTGAACTTCCATGATCACTTGCTGTTTAAGCTCGGTTGTATAAGTTCTGTTTATTGCTGTCATAACACTACCTACTACTTAACTTGATGCTGTTACTATTCGTATTCAATTTATTACTTAAGCCGATAACTCTATGACTTGATATTGTTATCCACATCCCAACAGCTAAAACCAAGATGATGAAAAAAGTTCCATTGGTATTGGCATTGCTCAAAGATGACTTTTAGATGCTCCATGTTTTTCTCCTTTATCATATTTTGTGTCTTCACTGTTGCTCCAAATGGGTCTTTTGGGGTGAAATTGGTCAAATATCAAACTACCCCTAAGGTGGTATATATCTATATGGAATACTTGTGCCAATTTTGTGATAAATATTTTTTCATTTAAAAACAGTGGTTTAATTTTTTAAAGTGATAACTCTAAAATATAAGGTTGCCCCTCATTGGTGCAAAATGTCTTATCTGGTGCAAAGTTGCGTGTAATTGGTAAAGAATAATAACCAGTGTTGTCAGCAAGGATTTTACCTTAAGTTTGTGTCAGAAATTTGATCGTCTAGCTAAGAAGGTAAATTAGCAATATAGGCGGGAACAGTGGTTCTAGATTTCATTGATAAATTATATAAAAGTTACAAAAATGACTGCTTTAATTTCTTATAAATCATAGGTGTAGCTAAGTAGGTTTGTATGAATAAATCTCTGAAGTTATTATTTGAAATCTGCGTTTGAGAGTTTGAACTTTAAGATAGCCAATATGTATAGAGTACAAGGCTCGAAAACTGCAGGGGTTTGGCTGTTTATGTTATCCATTAGCTTAAGATAGATATTCTAGCCTCGTATGATGAGGCTAGCGATGGCGGGATGTCTTACTTACCGTTTTAGATTACATGACTGATTACATTAGGAATATGGTCGCAAGCCCTAAGAATGCAAATAAGCCAATCACATCAGTGACGGTTGTCAGTACCATGCCACCAGCAAGTGCTGGATCGATGTTGAGTTTTTTAAGTATCAACGGGATACTTGCACCAGCTAAGCCTGCGACAGTCATATTGATTAGCATGGCCCCGCCAATTAAGCCGCCTAATGCCATGTCATCTTTCCAGAGCCATACCGCAAAAAATACCAGTACAGACCACATGATCCCGTTAAGGAAACCAATGGCTAATTCTTTACCGATAAGCCAACGGGAGTTACTTTGACCAATATGGCCTAGTGCAATACCACGTATAACCAGCGCTAATGTTTGGTTACCTGCAACACCGCCCATACTTGGCACAATGGTCATTAAAATAGCAATGGTGGCAAACTGCTCTAAGGTGCCTTCAAACATGTTACTTACTGATGCAGCAAGTAACGCAGCAAATAAGTTAATTGTGAGCCATAGAGAGCGTCTGAAGGTACTTTTCATGACGGGGCCGAAGGTGTCTTCGTCATCATCCATACCAGCCATCCCCATCATGGAGTGTTCGGCGTCTTCACGAATAACATCGACCACGTCATCAATGGTGATACGACCTAACAGCTTTTGTTCTTCATCTACGACAGGGGCTGAAATCCAGTCATGGCGTTCGAATAATTGCGCGACTTCATTATCAGGCATTGCCACAGGGATACTTTCAAGCTCAGGATCCATAATGGTTCGGATCGTTTCGCTCGGATTACAAGTGAGCAAGTCGGCTAAGCGAACCCCGCCCAATACATGATCGTTTCGATCAACGACATACAAGGTATCAGTCGTATCGGGTAAATTCCCGCGCTGGCGAAGGTAGCGTAATACTACATCAATATTAACGTCTGGTCTGAGGGTGACGGTATCGGTGTTCATGATACTGCCAGCGGTGTCGTCAGGGTATAACAATGCTTGCTCTACACGGTGACGATCTTGGCTGCTCATTGATTGCAGTACTTTTTTATATACTGCATCAGGAAGGCTTCTTAAGATATAGGCTAAGTCATCGGTATCCATGCCAGAGGTAGCTTGCGCAACTTTTTCGGGTGTCATACCGCTGATGAGCGAATCTTTAAGTTCTTCACCAAGATCTTCTAAAATATCACCCGCTTGCTCCTGGTCAATGAGTTGCCATAGAACTTGACGAGTTTTAGGTGGAGAAGATTCAAGGATGAGGGCGACATCTGATGCTGCCATATCATGGAGCATGTTTCTAACATGGACAAACATACCGCTGCCCAAAGCTTGAGTCAGCTGATTTAGGCGCTGTTCGGTAAGCTCGCTGTCGATTACTTCGATACTCATTCGCCACTCCTCAAAAATTCGATTGCCAATATTAACTTAACAGGGTGGAAAGGGAGAAGCAGTTTCTAAGCGTCGTCAAGTTACTGCATAAAAATTAAGCGCTTTATTGATTTTTGTTGGACTTTAAACAGTATAGTGAACAAAACAAACTTGAAGGGAATTAACTGGAGAAAGGGTAGGAATAATTATAAATAGAGAGTTTGTATACCGTTGGGGTTGACTGAGGCAATTGAGATTACAACGGGTTTGATATCAACACTGGTGATTAATGTCGAGATTAGCTTTCTTCATCAAACTTGTCATTGATCAATTTACATACCGCATCTAAAGCGAGTTGAGCATCAGCGCCTTGTGCTTTGACGGTGATGACTTTACCTATGCCACTTTCTAGCATTAATAAGCCTAATACACTGGCAGCGCTAGCCTGCTTTTCACCTTGAATGAGGGTTATGCTTGCTTCAAACTCAGTGGCTAGTATGGCCAGTTTAGTGGCAGCTCTTGCATGGAGTCCAAGTTTGTTACTGATGGTGATATCTTTCGAGATACTCAATTCAGTTGTCACAGTTTGAGTTCTCTATGGCGGGCACTGACTTGATGCTTAGTATTAGAAAAGCGTTTTGTTAGTTGATCGGCAATATAAACTGAGCGGTGCTGACCACCAGTACAACCAATCGCGATCGTTAGGTAGCTACGGTTGTTACGCTCAAGGTGTGGCATCCAAGTTTCGAACAAGTTTTCAATTTGCCAAATGAATTTATTCACCAAAGGCTGTCTACCTAAGAATTCCTGCACGGGTAAATCGAGACCTGTTAGAGGTCGTAACTCAGTTTCCCAATGAGGATTTGGTAAAAAGCGTACATCAAACATAAAGTCAGCTTCAGTAGGCATACCATGTTTGAAACCAAAAGATTCAAAGTGGATCACTAATTCTTTATCAATGCTACCCATTAAGATTTGTCTGACTTGATCGCTTAAGTCATAAATCGTTAGCTGTGAAGTATCAATGTAGTGATCGACCATTTTAGCGATAGGCTCGAGTAAACGGCCTTCTAATTGAATCGCTTCTTGCAGTGAAATTTGGTTTTTTGACAGAGGGTGTAAACGGCGGGTTTCACTGTAGCGCTTTAACAGCACTTTATCATTAGAATTTAAAAATAAACTAATGATGGTCGTATCGTCAGAAAGCAAGGCTATCTGCTCTTCTAGCACTTTGCCTTGCTCTTCAATATTACGAACGTCGACGCTAATCGCGACAAGGTCGTTATTGCCTTTGAGCTGTTCAAGTAAACTACCAATAAGTGGTAAAGGTAGGTTATCAACACAGTAATAACCTAAATCTTCTAATACCCTTAGTGCTACTGATTTACCTGAGCCTGATCGTCCTGATACGATGACAAGTTTCATGCAGTTATAACCTGATAAAGTTCTGTAGCGTCATGACTCTTTCGAAGTCGCTTAAGGATTAATTTATCGCTCAGTTTTTCAGCCATACTCGACAGCGTACTTAAATGCTGTTGGCATTGATCAGAAGGAACTAACAGCGCAAATAATATATCCACGGGTTTCTTGTCGATAGCATCAAACTCAATGCCTTCTTCACACTTGATCAAAATTGCTATCGGTTCTTCGATATCAGTTAATCGACCATGAGGAATCGCAATGCCATTTCCTATACCTGTACTACCCATTTTTTCACGTGCTATTAAACTTTCAAAAATAGCCTGTGAAGATAGGGTTGGGTACTGGGCAGCCATTAAATCGCTGATAAGTTCCAGTACTTTTTTCTTACTGCCCGGCGTGGCGCAGGTAGTGCACGCCGGCTGCAGAATGGTGCGAAGTTCCATCGTTAGTGTTTAATTAACTTCTCTTTGTGTTTAATTACCTGACGATCTAATTTGTCGATCAGGGCGTCAATTGCAACATACATATCAGCGTTCTGTGATACCGCAAAAACTTCACCTCCTTTGAGGTGTAATTTTGCCTCTGCAATTTGTTGCAGCTTTTGAACATTGAGCACAACGTGAACATTATTGATCTGTTCGAAGTGTCGTTCAAGCTTTGAAAACTTAGTTTGTACATACTCACGTAAAGATTGAGTAATTTCCACATGGTGCCCAGTCAGGTTAATTTGCATAGATCATCCTCCAATAACAAAGGCTTATAGGCTTTTGCGTTGGTTTGAGGGAGGGATGAGCATTGCTTCACGATATTTGGCGATCGTACGCCGAGCAACATTGATCCCTTGTTCTGCCAATAGCGTCGCCATTTTACTATCGCTAAGTGGCTTTTGCTGGTTTTCCGCTGCAACAAGCTTCTTTATAAAGGCACGAATTGCAGTAGAAGAACACTCTCCGCCATCATCAGTACTCACATGGCTTGAGAAGAAATATTTTAGTTCAAAAAGTCCCCTAGGGGTGTGCATATACTTTTGTGTCGTGACACGCGAAATGGTTGATTCATGCATTTCAACGGCTTCAGCAATGTCATTAAGTACCATTGGCTTCATTGCTTCTTCGCCAAACTCAAAAAAGCCTTGTTGAAATTGCACAATACAATTAGCCACTTTTAATAAGGTTTCATTGCGGCTTTCAATACTTTTGATAAACCATTTCGCTTCTTGCAAATGACCACGGATAAATTGGCTGTCTGATTGGTTTGCTGAGCCTTTTGCCATTGCTGCATATTGCTGATTCACACCAATTTTTGGCATGTTATCTGGATTTAACTCAACGACCCAACGGCCACTCTTTTTAAACACTGTCACATCAGGAATGACATATTCATCTTTAATAGGAGTGATCTGTAACCCTGGACGTGGGTTAAGCGTTTGAATAAATTGAATCGCTTCGCGTAAATCATCTTCTTTAAGCTTGGTTTTACGCATTAATAATCTAAAGTCGCGGCCTGCAATTAAGTCTAGGTGTTCTGCAATCAGTAGCTTAACGTTATCGATACAAGGTATTTCATTAGGGTATTGGCCAAGCTGAATCATCAAGCATTCGCTTAAATCTCTTGCTGCAACGCCTACAGGATCAAAATGCTGTACTCGTTTGAGTACAGCTTCAACTTCATCGAGTTCAATATCTTCTAGGCCTAAAGCTTGCAATATGTCTTCAGTTGTTTGGGTTAAGTAACCACGTTCATCAACGGCATCGATAATCGCTGTAGCAATTACCAGATCGTTTTCAGAAAAAGGGGTGAGATTTTTTTGCCACTCTAAATGCTCATATAAGCCTTCTGTGGTTTCACCCTGAAAAGGCATATCGTCATCACGAGCCACTGCGCCAGAACCTGAACTTGGGGATGCTGTGTAAACTTCATCCCATGTGGTATCCATTGGTAATTCGTCAGGCATGGATTCTTTGGTCAACGATTCAGTGGTGTCTACGGTTGAGGTGTCTTTTTCAACAGTCACTTGGCTGTTATCACTAAAATCAGTATCGGTTTGCTGGGCGTTTTCTTTTACAGGTTCTTTTGCTTTAGCAAACTCATCTTCGAGCTCAAGGAGTGGATTTGAGTCAAGTGCTTGTTGAATTTCTTGCTGTAGCTCCAATGAGGAAAGTTGCAATAAGCGAATGGCTTGTTGCAACTGTGGGGTCATAGTCAGGTGTTGACCCATTTTAAGTTGGAGTGAGGCTTTCATTTACCGCTTATCCCTAATTGAGTTTCATCATCGCGACTAACAATTGTGTGGGTCTAGCACCTTTTTAAACTGCTTCTAGGCTTAAGCTTAACCTTGGCTTAAGTTCAGTCTAGAACATTGCACTAAAAAGTGGGACTGATACTGGTCGCGACATGCCATATTGTGCACTAAAGAATGCTAACTATAGCTTGAATTGCTCACCTAAGTATACTGACCTGACTTGCTGATTGTCTAAGATTTCAGCAGGCGTGCCTTCTGCAATTAAATCACCGTGGCTAACAATATACGCGCGCTCACATACATCAAGCGTTTCACGAACATTATGGTCGGTAATGAGTACTCCAAGTCCACGATTTTTTAATTGTTGAATAATTTTCTTGATATCTATCACAGAGATAGGATCGACACCGGCAAAAGGCTCATCTAGCAGAATGAACTTAGGATTTGCCGCTAATGCGCGTGCGATTTCAACACGTCGACGTTCACCACCCGATAATGCCATACCTTGGCTATCGCGAATGTGAGTAATATTAAACTCTTCTAATAAGTGCTCTAACTCTTCGATGCGCTGCTCAGTCGTTAAACTTTTGCGGGTTTGCAACACCGCCATAATATTATCGTGTACGGTTAACTTGCGAAAAATGCTGGCTTCTTGCGGTAAATAACCAATGCCTTTGCGTGCACGCAGGTGCATTGGATCTGCCGTGAGATCATCTGAATCAATTAATATGCGGCCTTTATCACTTTTAACTAAGCCAACGACCATATAAAAGGTGGTGGTTTTACCTGCACCATTTGGCCCTAATAGCCCAACAATTTGACCTGTTTTAACGGTAAGACTGACATTTTTGACCACTTGGCGACTTTTGTAGCTTTTAGCCAAGTTTTCAGCTGTTAAGGTAATTTGGGTCATTATTGAGTTTGCTCTAGCGCTGGTGTTTCAGGTAATGCATCTGAAGCTGGTTGCTCATCAATTGATGCAGGTTTAGCTATTGCAGGTGTTTCAGATTCAGTTGCTGCTGCCGAATCTAAACCATTTTCAGTGTTTTCGATAACGGCATCAGATTGATTTTCAATTAACTTCTCAACTGTTTCTTCAGGTGCTTGCTCTGTGACTTCTTCTGTTGAAACAGGCTCAGATGAGGCGCTATCTGGTTGCTCTGAAGTGTCTTTCGATTCATTTAAATCAGGATAGTTTTCAGGCTGGAAAATTGTGATGACTCGGTCTTTTCCGTCGCCAGTACTTTCAGCGATCAATTGCTGTTTTTCAATATTATAACTGATGAGGTTACCGGTAACTTGGCTACCTGCTTGATCAAGTTTAGCGTTACCTTTTAAGGTTAAAATACTGCTGGCTAGCTCATATCTGATTTCATTGGCACTGGCTGTACCAATACGACCATCATCTAACTCTTGCGAGAATGTAGCCGGATTACCGGTGGCAACCATGGTTTTTTGACCGCCAGACTCTTCACTAAATGCGCGCAATTCATCTGCATTAATGTTAATCGTGCCTTGGGTGACGTTAACAGGGCCAAAGAAAATAACTTGGTTATTTTTAATGTCTGCTTTTTGGCTCACAGCTGCGACTTTTAGCTCTTGTTGTAGATCGCCTTCTTTAGCGTTAACGCCAGTCATTCCAATTAGGCTTATTCCAACTAGGCTCAACTTTACAAAATGTTGTAGTGAGACAGTAAGGTTATTACTTTGCTTCATACGTTCCTTCTACTTGACTTAAAAGCTCTAATTCTTCGGCATTTAAATCAGCGTAAAGGCCTAAGCCTTGTATATTAAAATCTTGACCTGTGACATATATTTGTCTGTCAGACGTCATGATCATAGTGTTCAAATCGAGAGCCAACATAGTGGTTGTCAAAGATTGTACTGGTTCATTGATGTTTATTGCATCAATAATAACATTATTTTGTAGCACTACTTTGCCAGTTTCTTTATTAAGCTTGCCTAAATCAGCAGTTAATTGCCACTCAGCTTCACCATTTTCTGGATAGA
Organism: Shewanella sp. 2_MG-2023; assembly: GCF_030548905.1. NCBI lineage: Bacteria > Pseudomonadati > Pseudomonadota > Gammaproteobacteria > Alteromonadales > Shewanellaceae > Shewanella > Shewanella sp. 2_MG-2023. Next base: position 55,118 of record NZ_JAUOSO010000023.1, on the reverse strand, counting down.
CAAGATAAACAGGTTCAGTGAACAAGGTTTCATTTGTTTGCTGAAAATGTTCCATGTGTTTTGCTGATACACGACTTTGGACTAAGCCTTGCTCGTTAAATTCAGTACTACGTAAGTCATTAGCTATAAACTCAGGACGAGCAGGATCAGGCAGCTTTGATGCTTCCATCTGGCTGCGCTTGACTTGGACTTGCCAATATAAAATCAGTGCAGCGCCAAAGAAGGCTAAAATGGCCAATGTGGTGCGGCTCATATACTCATTCCATGGGCCGATTCAAATTTGTCTTGGCTAACCAATAGCAGATCAGTTAATTCGCGTAGTGCTCCATTGCCGCCATTTATACTAGTAATCATTTGGCAGTGACGTTTTACAAAAGGGTGACCGTCTGCAACACAAACCGCAAGACCCACTTCTTTCATGACGGGTAAGTCGACCATGTCATCACCGATATAGGCGACTTCATCAGGTTTGACATTATAAATGCTCAGCAAGTCTTTAAACGGGGTAAGTTTATCATCCACGCCTTGATAGATATGGCTGACGCCAAGAGCTGTCATTCTATTTTCTACAATGGCAGATTTACGGCCTGTGATCACAGCGACTTGAATACCGCTGGTTAAAATTGAGCGGACGCCATAACCATCTCGAGTATGAAATGCTTTGAGTTCTTCACCTGCATTACTTAAGTAGATGCGGCCATCGGAAAAAACGCCGTCAACATCACAGATAAGCAGTTTGATTTTTTTAGCGCGCTGCCAAATGTCATCACTGACAGGGCCATATAAGCCTTGATGAACTTGTGTTTCAGACATATTAAATGACTCCTGCTTTAACCATATCGAGCATGTTTAATGCGCCAACAGGCTGTTGATTGTTATCAACCACGATTAAGCCGTTAATGCTTTTTTCATCCATAATTTGCAATGCTTGTGCAGCCAAAATATCGGCACTGATGGTAATACAGTTTGGTGTCATGACATCGGCAATGGCTGTGGTACGTAAATTCTTTTCTGCATCAATCACGCGGCGTAAATCTCCGTCAGTAAATATACCCACAAGTTGACCGCCATCATCAGTCACAGCAGTCATGCCTAAACCTTTATTTGAAATTTCATATAAGGACTCAGTGATACAGACACTGCTGTTAACTATAGGTACATCAGCACCTTGATGCATAACATCTGACACTTTTAACAGTAATTTGCGGCCTAAAGAGCCGCCTGGGTGAGATAAAGCGAAATCATCACGGGTAAAGCCCCTTGCTTGAAGCAAAGCGACAGCTAGTGCATCGCCCATGACCAATGTTGCCGTTGTGCTTGAAGTGGGTGCGAGTCCTAACGGACAAGCCTCTTCAGGTACTTCAATACAAAGATGCAATTTCGATAAGCGCGCCATATTCGAGTCAGGTTTCCCTGTAACCGCGATAACCGGTACGCCCATTCTTTGAATTACTGGTAGCAAAGTGAGAATTTCGCTTGATTCACCAGAATTTGAAATTGCTAAGACGATATCATTTTTAGCCAAAGCCCCTAAATCGCCATGGCTTGCTTCACCTGGGTGAACAAAAAACGCTGGTGTGCCTGTACTGGCGAGAGTGGCTGAAATCTTGTTACCAATATGGCCCGATTTTCCCATACCCATGACAATGACTTTGCCTTTACATTGCAAAATAAGTTCACAAGCTTGGCCAAACTCATCGGAATCAACATATTGATAGAGGTTATCTAATGCCGTTTTCTCGATATCAATGACCTGGCGGCCCCATTGGCGCAATTGTTTCTGATCTATCATAGGTCTCTCGCTCTGTTCTAACACTAATTAAACATTAGCATTAGTGAGATAAAAGTCTTTATGCCCCGTTATTGAGATTGAAATAAGACAATCTGGTACGCAATAAAGACGACTAATAAAATGACGCCATGCCAGCGAGTTAGCTGCTTTTTGGCGCCACTGGATAAAACGAGTACTGCTAATGCGGTACTGGTACCCAGCACCATATAAAAATCTCGGCTACTTGCTTGCGCATCAATCTCACCTGGAGCGATGAGCCCAGGAATAGCCAATACTGCTAAAATATTAAATAAGTTCGATCCGACAATGTTACCAATGGCGAGGTCGTCTTCTTTCTTCAACACCCCAGCAATACATGCAGCAAGCTCAGGTAAGCTGGTACCCACTGCAATAATGGTCAATCCGATGACTAAGTCGGAAAGCCCGAATGTCTTGGCAATGCCTACAGCACCAGTCACCATCCAATCGGCAGAAAGCGGCAGTAGGATCATGCCCACAATGATCCAGATAATAGCATGTAATGTGGGTACATTTTTAGGGATCTCTGCATCAGATTCGTCAGATAACGGATCTATTTGCTTATTTCTCATGGCTTGCCAAATGAAATAGCCCATTAATCCAAAAAATGCGACTAATAAAACACCGCCTTCAAAACGAGTTAGCATGCCGTCATGGATGAGGTAACCGGCTAAAACAGTCGCTGCTAGCATTAGCGGTATTTCTCTTTTGAGTGTTTGAGAACTCACTGAAATAGCACCAAGTAGGGCAGTAATACCAAGAATTAAGGTGATGTTAGCAACGTTTGAGCCCAGCACATTACCTACGGCTGTATTGCTCATGCCTTCCATTGATGCTGTGGCTGCGACAAACATTTCGGGTGCTGAACTTCCCATTGCAACAATGGTTAAACCAATCAGCATTGGCGGCAGTCCAAGGTTACGAGCGAAAGCGGCTGCGCCATATACGAAGCGATCTGCGCTCCAAACTAATACGCCTAGGCCAGCGATTAGCATCAAGATATTAAAAAGCATGTTTGTCCAAAAAAAGTGTTGATAGCTATATTTGTGCAGAATTTTAACAAAAATATGAGCAGATGCGATAATTGTTGTGGATTGTAACTCATGGTGATTGATTTGTTGTAGGTTCTTACACAATTTCGTACAATTCAGATCTACATCTTGCGGGCCAGGAAGGCTATTATTTCCTCTATGTCAGATTCAAGTTCATTACAAAATACATCCCCTTTGGTTGAAATTCGTCATATGAAATTCAATCGTGGTTCACGTGTCATCTTTGATGATATTTGTTTGAACATTCCTAAGGGAAAAGTTACCGCAATTATGGGCCCCAGCGGCATCGGTAAAACGACGCTCCTTAAATTAATTGGTGGTCAATTAACCCCAGACAGCGGTGAAGTATTATTCAGTGGTGAAAATATTCACCAACTCAAACGTCAGCAATTATTTGAGCTGCGTAAACGCATGAGCATGCTATTTCAAAGTGGTGCCTTATTCACCGACATGAATGTATTTGATAATGTGGCTTTTGCATTACGTGAGCATTCTGGTTTACCTGAAAGCATTATTCGTAAAGTGGTGATGATGAAGTTGCAAGCGGTGGGATTACGAGGCGCAGCTCAGATGAACCCTAATGAGTTATCAGGTGGTATGCAAAGGCGAGCAGCGTTAGCGAGAGCGATTGCCTTAGAGCCTGAAATGATCCTTTATGATGAGCCATTTGCTGGGCAAGATCCTATTTCAATGGGGATGCTGGTGAAATTAATCGGTGAGCTATCCAGTACCTTAAAACTCACTTCTGTCGTTGTTTCCCATGATGTTGACGCTGTTCTGAGCATTGCTGATTACGTGTACGTGATTGCTGAAAAGAAAGTGATTGCCTCAGGGACTCCCGACGAGCTTAGAGCATCAAATAACCCTCAAATTGAACAGTTTATTAATGGCCGACCAGACGGGCCTGTGCCTTTTCATTTCCCCGCTGAAGATTACCAACAGGAGATGCTAAATGGGCGTAGTTAGTCGTGTGGCGGACTTAGGCCGAGTTGCATTGGATGTTTTAGCAGGGCTAGGCCGTGCAGGCTTAATGCTTTGGGGTGCGATTATCAATGTGCCTAATATCAGTAAAGGTTTGCCATTAGTGGTTAAGCAAATTTATGTGCTTGGTGTGCGCTCAATGGTGATAATCATCGTATCAGGCTTATTTATTGGTATGGTTTTGGCGCTTCAAGGTTATACCGTTTTAGCTGATTTTGGCACTGTTGAAAGTTTAGGCCCGATGGTTGCGCTGAGTTTACTGCGTGAACTTGGCCCTGTCGTGACGGCATTATTATTTGCGGGACGTGCAGGTTCAGCATTAACCGCAGAAATAGGCTTAATGAAATCCACTGAGCAATTATCTAGCTTAGAGATGATGGCTATCGATCCATTAAGGCAAGTGATTGCGCCGCGTTTTTGGGCAGGGGTGATAAGTGTACCTTTATTAACAATGATGTTCTGCCTCGTTGGTATTTTAGGTGGTCATCTTGTTGGGGTTGAATGGAAAGGCATCGATAGCGGGTCTTTTTGGTCAATACTGCAAGCATCTATCGAATGGCGCCAAGATATTGTGAATTGTTTGATTAAAAGTGCTCTATTTGGCGTGGTAGTAACTTGGATTGCTTTGTACCGCGGGTATGAGGTCACGCCAAACCCAGAAGGGATAAGTAAGGCAACCACTTCGACAGTGGTGCAAGCAAGTTTAGCGGTACTCGCACTCGACTTTTTGCTTACAGCAATCATGTTTGGTCAGTAACAAATTTCGCATTCATTAATTAAGTGGTTGAAGCATATGTTGACAAGGAAAGTAGAATTATTCGTTGGGCTCTTTTTACTAACAGGGTTGTTGGCATTTTGTGTATTGGTGTTTAACGTTGCCAATGTGGAACTAAAGTCGAGTAAAGAGACCTATACTTTAAGAGCTGAGTTTAACAATATCGGCGGTTTAAAGGTGCGTTCACCTGTGAAGGTTGGCGGTGTTGTCGTTGGCCGAGTCTCGAAAATTACACTGGATAATAAGAAGCTGGTGCCCGTAGTTACCTTAACCATGGATAAAGAGTTTAATCAGTTCCCTGAAACGAGTAGCTTATCAATTTTAACGTCAGGGTTATTAGGTGAGCAATTTTTAGGGCTGACCCCAGGCTTTATGGACGATGACATAGAAATGTTAGCAGATGGGGATAGAGTGCATGACACTCGCTCTGCATTGATTTTAGAGGATTTAATTGGGCAGTTATTATATAGCGTTTCTTCAAAGGACAATTAGGAGAGAAGTATGAGCCAAGTCTTTAAACGTATTTTGCAAACTATGGTGTTGTTAGTTGGCAGTGCTGTGAGTCTCACAATGTCAGCGAGTGAAGTGACAAGTGAAGTTATAGATACTCATGATCCTTTTAAGTTAGTCCAGCAAGTATCGAATAAAACCTTTGATCGCTTTAATACTGATAAAGCGTTAATTGATGCAGATTTAAGTCATTTAAAGGTGATTGTGCGTGAAGAATTAATGCCATATGTCGATTACAAATATGCTGCTTATAAAGTCATGGGGCAGTATTTACGCGACACGACACCAGAACAACGTGAGCGTTTTGTCGAAGCGTTTGAAGGTTACTTGGTGGCGACTTACGCTCAAGCCTTTACCGAGTATACAGGTCAAAAAGTACAGTTTTCCCCTGCGAGTGATTTTGCCGATGAGAAATTCGTCGATGTAAATGTGCAAATTATTGAAGATGGCCGCCCACCGATTAAAGTGATGTTTAAAGCAAGACGCCTTAAAGATGATAGTTGGAAGGCATTTGATTTAGTCGCTGAAGGGGTGAGTCTACTTGCGTCAAAACAGTCTGAAATTTCAAACTTAATTCGCCAGAAAGGGGTGGATTCCGTAATTGAAATGCTAAAAGATCGTACCCAACAAGAAATCAATTACAAACAGGATAAGGAAAATGCTGCGTGATTGAGTTTTTACAACAAGGTGACACTTGTGAAATTAAAGGGCAATTAAGGCAAACAGAGGTCATTGATTTATGGCCAAAACGACAACAGTTGTTTACTGATAGCACGCAAGTGTTAGACTTGTCTGCTTTAGAGTATGCCGACAGCGCAGGCGTCGCATTTTTACTTGAGCTGATATGCTTAGGTAATTGCAGTAAAAGCACTACTCAGCCAAGAACATTGGCAAATCCGAGTACACATCTAAAAAAACTCATTGAGTTATATGATTTAGAATCCTTTTTTCTAGAAAACTAGCATTGAATTTAAGGTAGCAAATTCCATGGATTGCAAAGTAATCGAACAAATTTTATCAGACGCACTCACTGTAGATGAAGTTCATGTCACGTCTGACGGTAGTCATTTTAAGGTCGTTGCCGTAGGCGAATGCTTTGATGGCATGAGTAAAGTAAAGCAACAACAGACGATTTACGCACCATTGAATGAATTCATAGCCAGTGGTGAGTTGCATGCGCTGACCATCAAAACTTTTACGCCGACACAGTGGAAGCGTGAAAAACTATTTAATATGTAATTTCAGAGAGTCAGTGTGGATAAACTAACAATTCAAGCCAGTCAGCCGCTTTCTGGAAATGTGACCATTTCTGGGGCGAAAAATGCCGCTTTGCCGATTTTGTTCGCAAGTGTGCTAGCAGAGACTGACTTTATCGTTTCTAACGTACCGAGTCTTCGAGACGTCAATACAACGTGTAAGTTATTGCGTTGTTTAGGCGCAGAAGTGAAAGAGTTAGGCGACAGCAAGTACTGTATTTCAACTCAAAACTTAAATGAGTTTTGTGCTCCTTACGATCTCGTTAAAACCATGCGAGCGTCTATTTTAATCTTAGGCCCATTACTCGCAAGGTTTGGTACTGCAGATGTATCATTACCTGGTGGTTGTGCCATTGGTGCCCGCCCTGTAAACCTTCACTTGCAAGGCTTAGAGCAAATGGGCGCTAAGATTGAAGTGAAAGAAGGTTACATCAAAGCGCGTGTTGATGGCCGTCTTAAGGGCGCGCATATCTTTATGGATATGGTCAGCGTCGGCGCGACTGAAAACTTACTTATGGCCGCCACACTTGCAGATGGTGAAACAATCATCGAAAACGCTGCGCGTGAACCTGAAATTAATGATTTAGCCCATTGCTTAATTAGCATGGGGGCCAAAATATCTGGTGTAGGCACTGCAACACTAAAAATTGAAGGTGTTGAACGCTTGTCTGGCTGTGAGCATCGAGTGATGCCAGATCGAATCGAAACCGGTTCGTTTTTGGTTGCAGCAGCAGTAACGCGCGGAAGTATTCGTTGTGTTGATGCTGACCCTTCATCACTTGAAGCTGTACTTGCCAAACTTGAAGATGCAGGTGCGAAAATTACCACAGGTGATGATTGGATCGAGCTTGATATGCAGGGTAAACGTCCTGTCGCTGTTAATATTAAAACAGCGCCATATCCTGCATTTCCAACCGATATGCAAGCTCAGTTTTGTGTACTTAATGCATTAGCTGAAGGCACCAGTCATGTGACTGAAACGATTTTTGAAAATCGTTTTATGCATGTACCTGAGCTAAGTCGTATGGGCGCCGAGATGGAACTTGAAGGTAATACTTGCATCATTAAAGGTATAGAGCGCATGAATGGTGCTCAAGTGATGGCGACGGATTTACGTGCATCAGCAAGTTTAGTGATTGCGGGCTTAATGGCTGATGGTGTCACAACTGTCGATCGGATTTATCATTTAGATCGCGGCTATGAACATATCGAAGATAAATTTGCAGGCTTAGGCGGCAAAGTGGTTCGCGTTAGCTAAGCTAATATCTGTATTGATAACTAAAGCCGCTTTTTGAGCGGCTTTTTTATGTCTTAATATTTAGTCATCATGAATTTGGAGTGATTAAAAAGCCTGCATAAGCAGGCTTTATTTGAGGATAAACCAGTTTAAATTAACTATCAGTAGGGAGCTTCTCTCCAATAACAACGGGTAGTTCTAGTGGTTTGCCTTCACGAATAATAGTGATATTCACTTGATTACCTGGTGTGGTTTCAGCAATTCTATCCATTAACATTTCAACGCCTGGTACGCTTTCTTCTTCGTATTGAATAATCACATCACGAGGACGCAGCGTTGCTTTTGATGCTGGGCCATTTGGATCAACACCTGTGACTAATACGCCTTTAAGGTCGGGTAAGTTGAGAATTTGCGCCATTACAGGACTCAAAGGTTCGCCTGAAATACCCAGTGCACCACGGATCACGCGGCCGTTAGTAATCAATTTCCCCATAATGCTATGGGCAAGCTTTATAGGAATAGCAAAGTTAATCCCGTGACCACCACCTTCAGCGCCAATTTGGAAAGCAGCAGTATTAATACCAATAAGCTCACCACCGGTATCAATTAACGCGCCGCCAGAGTTACCAGCGTTAATTGCTGCGTCAGTTTGTAAAAAGTCGAGATAACCAGAGCTTAAGCCATTGCGACCTGTGGCACTGATGATGCCTTGTGTGATGGTTTGACCTAAATTATATGGATTACCAATGGCTAAAACCACATCACCCACTTGTGCGGGGTTATTAAGATTAATAGGCACAATAGGCACATTGTCGCCATCAATTTCAATTTTAAGGACCGCTAAATCAGTGATTTGATCTGAACCCACAACTTCAGACGTAAACTTACGACCATCTTGCAGCGCGATAACAATCTCATCGGCTTTTTTGATCACGTGGTAGTTAGTTAAAATGTAGCCTTCTTTGCTCATGATCACTCCGGAGCCAAGGCCTTGGAGTGAGCTTGAGTTCAGTGGACTATTTTGATCTAAACTTAAGCTGTATATGTTTACAACTGCTGGAGCGGCTCTACGTACAGCGCTAGCAAATGACAATTCATTATGATGTTGAGTCGTCGTTAAGCCGTTATTGAAGCTATTGTTGTTAGTAATGGAATTAACAAATAAGAATACAGCAGCCATGACCAAACCAAATACCACAGCCTTGCTTAAGTAAAGAATAGTGTCTTTGAAGTTCATTGGTCGACTACATATAGGAAAGATGAGCAAATATTATCATGACTAAAAAAATTAAGCATCGTAGCGACAAACTACAATGCTTAATTTATGTTTGATAATAAGATTTAATTTAAGGCTTTATCTCAGTACTAAGTACATTAATTTGTTATCGCGGAGCACCTTTAACGCAACAGCACCTTGTGGATTCTTTAGCTCTTCTTTTAACGCGTTCAGGTTTTTGACCTTACTGCGATTTAAGCCGACAATTAAGTCTCCTTCTTGAAGGCCATTTCGTGCTGCTGGAGAGCCCTGTGCAATACTCGTAATTTCGATACCTTTACGGCTATTACTCAGTTCTGCCCCTTCTAACATTGGGTGGAGGGCATTATCGGCAGAACCTGAACTCGAGGTTGATTCACCTAGAACTACGTTCGCGGTTTCTTCATCGCCATCACGAATAATGCCAATTTCAACTTTTGCACCAGCGCCCATCGTGGCTACTTTGGCTCTAAGCTCTTGGAAATTTTTAATCTTTTTACCATTAACGCTAACAATAATGTCGCCAGCTTCTATGCCTGCTTTATCAGCGGCGCTATCAGGCATGACTTCACTGATAAACCCGCCATGTTGGGTTTCAAGGCCAAACGCTTTTGCCAGCTCGTTATCTAAATCGCGCCCCGTGACACCAAGTACGCCACGCTTCACTTCACCATGTTCAATAATTTGATTAATGAGGTTGTTCACCATATTGGCGGGAATTGCAAAACCAATCCCGACGTTACCGCCACTTGGTGCAACGATTGCTGTATTGATACCGATAAGCTCACCATTTAAATTAACGAGTGCGCCGCCAGAATTACCGCTGTTAATCGCGGCGTCGGTTTGAATAAAGTTCTCAAGCATTTCAATGCCAAGGCCACTACGTCCTAGAGCACTAACAATCCCTGAAGTTACGGTTTGTCCAAGGCCAAATGGGTTACCAATAGCCACAGCAAAGTCACCCACTCGAATATCATCTGAGTTAGTCTGTTTAATTGCCGTTAGGTTTTTTGCTTCAATTTGCAGTAGCGCAATATCAGATTCTGGATCAGCGCCTATTAATTTAGCATCAATTTCTCGTCCATCATGTAGGCCAATTTTGATTTCATCCGCGCCGTTAATGACGTGGTTATTGGTGACGATATAGCCTTCTTTGGCATCAATAATAACCCCTGAACCTAAGCCTCTGAATGGTCGCTCTTGGACTTGCTCTTGCGGCGCATTAGGGCCAAAGAAATACTTAAATACATCTGGGATTTGTTGTTTCGATGTTTGGGTACCACTTACCGCAACCGATACAACAGCAGGTGTTGTTCTTTCAAGCATGGGCGCTAGGCTTGGTAATGCTTGACCATCAACAGTTTGGGGAATTGCCGCTTGTGATAAGGCCGGCATTAAAGATAGCGAGGCTGATAAAATTGCTGCTGAGAGTAAAGTTAATTTTGGTTTCATTAATTATTGCTCCTTGAAAAATTAAATCATGGCTCGGTAAAAGTTTACAGTTATCGCCTTTGATCAAATTTAATCTGATAATCGTACATGGTATATATAACCTCGGAGTCTATGCTGTTTCAATAAGTTCAGCCTATATTAACAAAGGTTAATTTTTTGTAGTTATAAACGTTACCTCAATTGTAGCTGCATGCTATGATTGTTTCGAATTTTCAGCAGTATAAGAGAGTCGTACTTGTGTCGCAGTTAAGCCCTTGGCAGCATTACCAGCAAGATTTAACCCGTGATGGTTTTTCTCACGATATAGCACAAGAGCAAGCGGTAAAATCGCTACAACGAGTTTATGAAGAAGTCATTGCTGCCGATGTCCAACCTTCAGGTATTGGCAAGTTGTTTAGTGCGATAGGATTGAAAAAATCTGACTCATCGATTCAAGGACTGTATTTATGGGGTGGAGTAGGGCGCGGTAAAACCTACTTGATGGATACCTTTTATGATGCACTGCCTACAGATAAAAAATTGCGTGCACATTTCCATCGTTTTATGCACCAGCTGCATCATGATCTCGGTGAAATGGAAGGGGTACAAGATCCGCTCATTAGCATTGCTAAGAAAATGGCGCAGCAATATAAGATAATCTGCTTTGATGAATTTTTTGTCTCAGACATTACCGACGCGATGTTACTGGGCACCTTATTCCAATATCTCTTCAAAGAAGGTGTTGCCTTAGTGGCGACCTCTAATATCATTCCTGACGACTTATATAAGAACGGGTTACAACGCGCACGCTTCTTACCTGCAATTAAACTGATTAATGAGCATTGTGAAATATTAAATGTCGATTCGGGAATTGATTACCGTTTACGTACTCTTGAACAAGCAGAGATTTATCATTTCCCCTTAGATCAGCAAGCGGATACCAATTTAATCACTTACTTTGGTCAACTCGCGCCAGAATCAGAAGTGCTTACAGGTTCTATTGAAATTGAAGGCCGTGAGATTGCTATTCGCCAACAATCTCAAGGTGTCTTATTAGCTAACTTTAGAGACTTATGTGATGGTCCTCGTTCGCAACGTGACTATATGGAAGTGGCGAGGCTGTATCACACTGTTTTAGTGAGTGGCCTCGAGCAAATGGGGTCTTCAACCACAGGTGACGATATCGCGAGGCGCTTTTTGGCCATGGTCGATGAATTTTACGAACGTAATGTAAAACTGATTATTTCTGCAGAAGTCTCATTAGAAGATATCTATACCGATGGCTTATTGAGCTTTGAGTTTAGGCGCTGCCGTTCAAGACTGATTGAAATGCAGTCTCATGACTATTTAACTTTAGAGCATCTTCCTTAAATAGGGCATATATCAAATTGCTGTTTAGGCTTACTTATATAGGTAACTTATTCGCTAGCTATATTTGAGTTGACAGGCTTGAGTGTTTATTGAACAACTCATGTCGGTGGGATAGTGAATATTCAGCATAAAATCCAGAAATCACCTTCATAGGTGATTTTTTTATAATTATGAAAAAATTAGATGATTTTTAACTCAAGTTTGTCTATAATCCGCCACCTGCCCTCGTTACTCCACCGAATTTGGGTGGAAGATTTAAACCAATTTCAGCTCGAAGGGGCTTTGAAATGGTCATTGTGTTGATTGCATGTGCAGTCAGCATTGAGACAGAATTTTAATCATTGGGTTTTTGTAAAATGAAGACTACATTTACTGCTACACCAGAAACAGTCACACGTGACTGGTTCGTCGTTGATGCTGAAGGTAAAACTTTAGGTCGTATCGCTACTGAAATTGCTACTCGTTTACGCGGTAAGCATAAGCCAGAGTATACTCCTCATGTTGACACTGGTGACTACATCATCGTTATTAACGCTGAGAAAGTTACAGTGACTGGTAACAAAGCTAAAGGCAAAGTTTACTACTCACATTCAGGTTTCATCGGTGGTATCAAGCAGATTACTTTTGAAAAGCTGCAAGATCATAAGCCTGAGATGATTATCGAGAAAGCAGTTAAGGGTATGTTACCAAAAGGTCCTTTGGGCCGCGCTATGTTCCGTAAACTTAAAGTTTACTCTGGCGCTGAACATAACCACGCTGCACAACAACCACAAGTTCTTGATATCTAATCCGGGAGTAAGCTAATGTCTGCAACTCAGTACTACGGCACTGGCCGTCGTAAAACATCAACTGCTCGCGTATTCGCTAAAGCAGGTAGTGGTCAAATCGTTGTTAACCAACGTCCACTAGATGTATATTTTGGTCGTGAAACTGCTCGTATGGTTGTTCGTCAACCACTTGAGCTAGTTGAAATGACAGATAAACTTGACATCTATGTAACTGTTAAAGGCGGTGGAACCACTGGCCAAGCAGGTGCAATTCGTCACGGTATTACTCGTGCATTGCTTCAGTTAGACGAAGCTCTACGTCCTTCTTTACGCGGCGCTGGTTTCGTTACCCGTGATGCTCGTAAAGTTGAGCGTAAGAAAGTTGGTCTACGTAAAGCACGTCGTAAGCCACAATTCTCAAAACGTTAATTCGTTTTTGGAATTCAAAAAGCCCAGCTATATGCTGGGTTTTTTATTGCCTTTTTTTTATCAAATACAGCTATGATACAAAATGATAATGGTGTTTCATTTGTTTGATGCTGCCACTGTTCTGTTGTTGAGTTAATAATAAATTGTGGGATGAATGATGGATTTTCAAGTGTGGATGTTTGCGATTGGTTTAGTTTTGGTTTTAGAAGGGATTGGACCGTTACTATTTCCACTGCAATGGAAAAAATATTTAGCTGAGATTTCGAGCCAAAATAAGAATGTTCTCAGGAGGTTAGGTGGATCATTGGTGTCTGCTGGCATAGTACTATTAATAATTTTCGCATAAAATACTTGCAATACACCCCCAAAAATCTGTTAAAATTCGCCTTTATACCGCAACCTTGCAGCAGACGATGGGCAAAAACGTAGTAGTACTCGGCACTCAATGGGGTGACGAAGGAAAAGGTAAGATTGTCGACCTTCTAACAGAACAGGCAAAATATGTAGTTCGTTACCAAGGCGGCCACAATGCTGGTCATACTCTTGTTATCGACGGCGATAAAACAGTACTTCATTTGATTCCGTCAGGGATCTTACGCGACAATGTGAAATGCATTATCGGTAATGGTGTAGTGCTCGCTCCCGATGCTTTGATGAAAGAGATCAACATGCTTAAAGAGCGTGGTGTTCCTGTCGAAGAGCGTCTTCTTATTTCAGAAGCATGTCCACTAATTCTACCTTTCCATTGTGCTCTTGATGTGGCTCGCGAAAAAGCGCGCGGCAATCAAGCTATCGGTACAACGGGTCGTGGTATTGGTCCAGCTTATGAAGATAAAATTTCTCGTCGTGGTCTTCGCGTAGGTGATTTGTTCAATGCTGAACTTTTCGCTGTTAAGCTAAAAGAAGTGATGAAATATCACAACTTCATGCTAACCGAATACTATGATTGTGAAGCTGTTGACTATCAAACAACGCTAGATGATGCATTAGCTATCGCTGATTATCTGAAAAGCATGTGTACTGATGTGACTGAATTACTAGATACTGCCCGTAAAGCGGGTGAGCCAATCTTGTTTGAAGGCGCACAAGGTACATTACTTGATATCGACCATGGTACATACCCATATGTGACTTCATCAAACACTACAGCAGGTGGCGTAGCTACTGGTTCTGGTTTTGGTCCTCGTCACTTAGATTATGTATTAGGTATCATGAAAGCTTACACCACTCGTGTAGGTGCTGGTCCATTCCCAACAGAGCTTGAGAATGAGATTGGTGACTACTTAGGCCATAAAGGTCAAGAGTTCGGTGCGACAACTGGTCGTAAACGTCGTCCAGGTTGGTTAGATGCTGTGGCAATGCGCCGTGCAGTTCAAATCAACAGTGTAAGCGGCTTCTGTCTAACCAAACTTGACGTTCTAGATGGCCTAGAAGAAGTTAAGATTTGTGTTGGTTACCAGTATCCAGATGGGTCTGTTGAAACAGTGACTCCTTTAGCTGCTGAAGGTTACGAGCAGGTAACACCTGTTTTCGAAACTATGCCAGGCTGGAGCGAAACCACTTTCGGTGCGACATCAATTGAGCAACTGCCACAAGCAGCACTTAATTATATTGCGCGTATCGAAGAGTTACTTGAAGCGCCAGTTGATATCGTATCAACGGGTCCTGACAGAAACGAAACAATCGTATTAGTTAATCCATTTAACTAATACATTGAAGGCCGCTAATTAGCGGCCTTTTTATTGTGTAGTTGACCTAGTTTTATTGATTGAAAATTTACATCGAACATTCACTGTTATCCTCCAGTTACCTTCGTCATTTTCTCCTATCTAATACAAGCGATTCAGTTTTCTATTGTGTTGAATAATTGCGGTTTGTGCAGTTAATACTCAAGAATTGAGCTATAATGCCGATGCATTGGGTAACTAAAGTGTCATTGAGAATCGTTATGCTGCGTTTAAGTTTATTGTTGTTGTGTTTTATTCCATATATTACCGTTGCCGAAATGGCTTCAGTGGATATTTATAATGATGAGCAATTACTTAAATTGATCCGAACGAATCAATATTTACAGCAAGTTAAAGCCGATGATTGCCAGCTAGTACAAGACATCGAAGCGAGAGCCGAAGTGCTAAAGCAGCCCATGTATCAATTTTTGTGGGGTGAGATGCTTAATCATGGTGTTTGTGTGCCGCAGCATGCATCCAGAGGCATGAAACAATTACAAATTGCTGCAGAGCAAGGTAGCGCAGAGGCGATGCTAAAACTGGCCGAGTATTACTATCACGGTAAAATGGTAGTCAAAGATAAAAATCGTGCAGTGCAGTATGTGATGCCTGCTGCTGCTAATGGCGATGTGCCAGCACGATTAATGTTAGTTCGCCTTTTTGGCGAAGGTTATGGTAGCCCTGTAGATTACAAGTTAGGTTACCATTGGTTATATAACAGCGTATTTAATGATGAAGCGACACAGAAAAAAGCGTCTTCATTATTGCAGACATTAGCCGCTAAGATGCCCGCGAGTATAGTCGCGCGAGCACAGCAGCCGCAGCTGCACTAAACGCTAATACTCCAACATTGGAGTAAATTATTTGGAAATTGAATGATCAACGATCCTCATTTTGAGAGAGAGCAAGACAAGTACGAAAACCCAATCCCTAGCCGTGAATACATCTTAGAGTATTTACGCGCCCAGAAATCACCTGTGACTAGAGAGCACATTGCCGCAGCATTAAACATGGTCGATGAAGATCATCTTGAAGCGTTAAGAAGACGTTTGCGTGCAATGGAGCGTGATGGACAACTGGTGTACACCCGCGGACATAGCTATGGTTTACCTGAAAAGATGGATTTACTTTCAGGGAGCGTGATTGGTCACCGAGATGGATTTGGATTTTTTAAATCTGATGAAGGCGGAGATGACTTATTTATTAATAACCGCGATATGCAGATGTATTTTCACGGCGATAAAGTCCTAGCACAAAAAGCGGGCTCAGATCGTCGTGGACGTCGTGAAGCACGTATTGTACGTCTAGTTCAGCAACGGGCAGCACCATTAGTAGGCCGCTATCACGTTGATGCTGGCATGGCATTTGTTATTGCTGATGATAGACGTATTACCCAAGAAATCTTAATTGCTAAAGAAGACAGCAATGGCGCTCGCGCAGGCGACGTGGTTGTAGTTGAGTTAACTCGCAGACCTGGCCGCTTTGTTAAAGCCGCTGCGAAAGTCACAGAAGTACTTGGTAAAACGATGGCCCCCGGTATGGAAATTGAAATTGCACTGCGCAATTATGATTTACCCCATAAATGGTCATCAGTGATTGAGAAAAAGCTCAAGCGCATTCCTGATGAAGTACCAGAGTCTGATAAGCAAGGACGAGTCGATTTACGTCACTTACCTTTAGTGACGATTGATGGTGAAGATGCCCGTGATTTTGATGATGCAGTTTATGCTGAGACAAAACCTAGCGGTGGCTGGCGTTTATGGGTAGCGATTGCTGATGTGAGTCATTATGTGCGTACTGATTCTGCATTAGATGAAGAGGCGCGTGCCCGTGGTAACTCGGTGTACTTCCCATCGCAAGTTATTCCAATGCTGCCAGAGAAAATTTCCAACGGCTTATGTTCGCTTAATCCGCATGTTGACCGTTTATGTATGGTCGCAGAAATGACAATTTCAGCGGCGGGTAAGTTATCTGGCTATAAGTTTTATCCTGCAGTGATGCATTCACATGCAAGATTTACTTATACCCAAGTCGCAGCAATGCTCGAAGGCGGCGAAATCGCGCCTGAGCATGAAGCACTATTCCCGCATCTTCAATGTTTACAGTCTCTGTATTTAACTTTGAACGAGCGTAGAGCTGAACGCGGTGCAATTGCATTTGAAACCGTTGAAACCCAGTTCATCTTTAATGAACAACGTAAGATTGAAGCGATTGTGCCCCGTGGACGTAATCAAGCTCATAAGATTATTGAAGAGTGCATGATCCTCGCAAACGTCGCTTCTGCTAAGTTTGTGAAGAAACATAAAGGTGAAGTGCTATATCGTGTCCATGAAGCGCCATCTGAAACTAAGCTAGCAAACTTTAAAGAGTTTTTAGCTGAACGCGGATTATCAATGAATGGCGGTGATGAACCTACACCATCTGATTATCAAGATGTGATGCTGAAAATTGCTGATAGACCGGATGCAGAACTGATTCAAATCATGTTACTGCGTTCAATGCGCCAAGCGGTATATAGCCCTGATGATGATGGTCACTTTGGGTTAGCATTAACCGAATACTCGCATTTCACTTCGCCAATTCGACGCTATCCAGATCTGGTGTTGCACCGTGTGATCCGCTATTTATTAGCTGCACAAGATGGCAATGTTAAGGATAAATGGACTCCTGAAGGGGGTTATCATTATGACCTTGAAGAGTTGGATAAGTTAGGCGAAGAATGTTCAACGACTGAACGCCGTGCAGATGAAGCGACGCGTGATGTAGCTGATTGGCTTAAATGCGAATACATGCAAGATCATGTTGGTGATGATTTTGAAGCCGTTATCGCTTCGGTAACAAGCTTTGGTTTATTTGTGAGGCTGAAAGATCTCTACATCGATGGCTTGGTGCATATTTCAAGTTTAGTCAGTGATTACTACCAATTTGATCCAATGCGTCAACGTTTGATTGGTGAAAACACCAAGAACGTATATCAAGTGGGCGATGAAGTGAATGTAAAAGTGGCCGCAGTTAACTTGGATGATCGTCAAATAGACCTTATCATGCTTGGCGATCATGGGAAGAGCCGTAAAAAAGCTAATCGTAAACCGTTAACAGCACGTGAACGCGCTAACCTTGAAGGCGCTAAAGCGGGGGTTGGAAAATCTGGTTCAAGCAAGTCAGGAGCGGGTAAAGATAGTTCTGATGCTAAAGATGAGAAAAGTGGGGCAAAACGTAGCCCAAGTACTAAAAAGCCACGTTCTAAATCTAGCGCTAAGAAAAAAAGTGCAGGAAAATCATCTAAAAAACCGGTAAACAGTTCAGCTACAACAGCTGCAAAAAAACCATCTAAAGCAAAGCGTAAGAGAAAATAAGTAAATGAAAAAACAAGATATCATTTTTGGCATACATGCTGTTGAAGCTTTGCTACGAAATGCACCAGAGCGTGTGATTGAATTATGGGTAGTACAGGGACGCGAAGATGAACGTGTACTGCCATTAATTAACACTGCAAACCAATATGGTGTTTCTGTGCAGCGCTCTGGACGTAAAGTGCTTGATGACAAATCAGCAAGTAGCCAACATCAAGGTATTGTCGCACGAGTGAAACCAGCCAAAATACTCACTGAAAATGATTTAGATGCCTTGCTTGAAAAAACAGAGCAGCCATTTCTACTTATTCTTGATGGTGTTACCGACCCTCATAACCTTGGTGCATGTTTGCGAAATGCGGATGCTGCAGGGGTTCAAGGTATTATTGTACCAAAGGATAATTCAGTTGGTTTAACTGCAACCGTGAGTAAAGTGGCATGTGGCGCAGCTGAAACTGTTCCTTTGTTTCAAGTGACTAATCTTGCCCGCACTATGCGCCATATTCAGCAAAAAGGTGTGTGGATTATTGGTGCTGCAGGTGAAGCAGATTGTGAATTGTACCAAGCCGACTTAAAAGGTCCACTTGCTATCGCAATGGGCGCTGAAGATAAAGGCTTGCGCCGCCTAACACGTGAAAGCTGCGATTCAATCGTATCTATCCCAATGGCGGGTAGTGTTTCAAGTTTAAATGTATCTGTTGCAACGGGTATTTGTTTATTTGAAGCGGTGCGCCAGCGTAAAGGCTAATCTTGCTAAGATAAATTATCAGCATTAAAAAACGGGCTTATGCCCGTTTTTATTTGCTTTGAATTTGAATGCTACTGGAAAGTATAAAGCAGGTTAAACGTGGTAATGGTATCGGTTTTAAAACTGTCTTCAGGAACAACGGCGGTGTACTTAACATTAACGCCAATTTTAAATGCCCAATCCTGTAAAAAGGTATTTTTATAACTTAAATCTAAAGTCAGGGTATTGTTGTCTTCACCGACTTCTGAGGTGAGATCGGCATTTAAACTGGTATATTCCTGTAGCTTGACCGAATACTTTGCTGCAGTACGTAAAATGATGTCTTGGTTGGCTTCTGGATTTAAATCGGAATCGGTGGCTTTAGGCAAATCATAACGATAACCAGGACCCACTTCTAAACTGAGTTTGGTTTGGTAATTGGAAATAATATCGAAACCGTAACCAGCAGATATCGTTGACAGTTTGGTATAACTACCAAAATCATCCCAAGTGAATTCCCCGCGTCCGAATACATAACCGCTATCCAGTTTATAACTAGATTGCGCGTAAAGATCATATTTTTCAGCTGTCGTCGATTCATCATCAGCTGCATAGTAGGCTTTTAAGGTTAATTCTTGTCGGGCTTTTTCAGTGTCGTAATTTAAGTAAGTACGGCCATTGAAGTTTTGCGACTGGTTGTTACCGGTGTTTAGTTGCATTCCCGCTTCAATTTCAGCGTTAAAGTCACTTGGTGGCTCTTTGTAATCTGGTGGTACTAATGCCCATGCAGAAGATGAGGCGAGCAAAGTAGAAGTAAAAATGATGACTTTATTCATTACGCTTATCTATGGGTTGTTATGAGGAACGCCTGGAATACGGATGAAGCGTCATAATACCTGTATTCGTGTAGGCTGCAAAGCAATCCGTTACTTAAACACTGTCTTGAAGGGTTAAGTTATTCATTTTTATATCGTATTTATGTGTTGTTAAGTTAAATGACAGTCTCACTTTTAGTAGAGACTAAACGAATAGACTTGATGGCAAAGTATTACTTGAGTTTGCTGTTGTGTTTATGTACTATGTCGCGCTCAAATCAGTCATTTAATTTCGTTCCTTGCCTCCAACTTGGTCTGACTGAGCCACACGTGAGGCTAATTAACCGTAAGGAGCAATAAATGCGTCATTATGAAATCGTATTTATGGTTCACCCAGATCAAAGTGAACAAGTCCCAGGTATGATCGAGCGTTACAGCAGTGTAATTACTGATGCTAACGGTACTATCAGCCGTCTAGAAGATTGGGGTCGTCGTCAATTGGCTTACCCAATTCAAGACCTACATAAAGCTCACTATGTTCTTATGAACGTAGAAGCAACTGCAGAGTCTATCGAAGAGTTAGAAACAGCTTTCCGTTTCAATGACGCTGTTCTGCGTAACATGGTAATGCGCACTAAAACTGCTGTTACTGAAGCTTCTCCAATGGCTAAAGCAAAAGATGAGCGTGATTCACGTCGTGCTCCTACTGCTGCACCAGCTGCTGAAAAAGAAGTTGAAGCAAGCGCTGAAGAATCTGCTGAATAATTAATCTGTGGTTAATCACTTAGTATTGTCAGGAACGATAACTCGTTCTAAGCGGTTTGATAGCCCAAGCGGGATTCCACATAAGGTAATCACGTTAGAGCACAAAGCGCAGCGGTATGAAGGCCAGATGTTGAGAAACGTTTATTGCCTCATCCAAGTCATATTAAGTGGACAACGTTTTAATAGCGTTACAGAAGAATTAAAAGCAGGCGTGCAGGTCCAAGTTGAAGGGTTTATCTCTATGCAGCAAGGACGAAATGGCCAAAATAAATTGGTTATGCACGCCGAAAATGTCGAATTGAAAACTTAGGAGACTGTCAACATGGCACGTTATTTCCGTCGTCGCAAGTTCTGTCGTTTCACCTCTGAAGGTGTTGCAGAAATTGATTACAAAGATATCGTTACTTTAAAAAACTACGTAACAGAAAGCGGTAAGATTGTTCCTAGCCGTATCACTGGTACTAGTGCTAAATATCAACGCCAACTAGCTCGCGCGATTAAGCGTGCTCGTTATCTTTCTCTACTGCCTTACACTGATTTACATCAGTAATCGCAGTATTAATCAGAGGAATTAGATAATGAACGTTATTCTGCTTGATAAAATCGCTAACCTTGGAAACCTAGGTGACCAAGTTTCAGTTAAAGCCGGTTACGCACGTAACTTCCTTTTGCCACAAGGCAAAGCTGTTGTTGCTAATGACGAAAACGTTAAAGTTTTCGAAGCACGTCGCGCTGAATTAGAAGCTAAATTAGCTGCTGAATTAGGTGTTTGTGCTGCACGAGCTGAAAAGCTTGCTGCATTAGAAGCAGTTGTTATCGCTTCTAAAGCTGGTGACGAAGGTAAACTATTCGGTTCAGTTGGTACTCGCGACATCGCTGATGCAGTTACTGCTGCTGGCGTTGAGCTTGCTAAAGCTGAAGTACGTCTACCTTTAGGTGCTTTACGCACTTTAGGTGACTTCGAAGTTGAAGTTCAGCTTCACACTGAAGTTAAAGCTGTTGTTAAAGTTTCTGTTGTTGCAGAAGACTAATAGCAATTTGCTTTAAAGAAAACACCGCCAATTGGCGGTGTTTTTTTATGTCTGGAATATGTAAATTGCAATGAGATGGGCTGCATACTTTGACTTGAAATAATTCAATGAAAGTAATTTTGACGAAAGTAATCTGGACTTACTCTGGCAAAAAGTTCAGGCAAAAAACTCATGAAAAAAACGCATAAAAAAGGCACTTTGATAAAAGTGCCTTTTGTTTCATGAACAAGAGAATTAGTCTCTGACTAACTCTAACTCATCTATTAAGTTTTGTGCATTATCAACCTTATCCATCATCCAAAGGATATAACGGAAGTCGACATGGACTGCGCGGGTAATGGTTGGATTGAAGAACCAATCTTTAGTAATCGCTTCGTAAGTTGAATCAAAGTTCAAACCAACTAACTCACCTTTACCGTTGAATACCGGCGAACCTGAGTTGCCACCTGTAGTATCAACACTTGATAAGAAGTTAACCGGCACAGAGTTAAACTCTTCTGGTTTATCAAGACACGAGAACAAGCTGCAAATCCATGAGCGAGGATCTTGATAGACAGACGCAACAGTATGGTTGCCATAGTCATTAGTTGCGATTGCATCTAATAACTTCTTCGGTGCGTTATAAGGCGCTTCACCAGTGTGCTTACCTACAATGCCTTCTAAGCGCGTAAACGGCTGCTTGTAAAGGGCATCTCTTGATTGGTAACCATCTACCATGCCGTATGTGATACGTAAGGTACGGTTTGCATCTGGATACACAGGCCAATCATTGGCTTTGTAGTAAGCAATAATGGCTTCCATATATTCTGGGCGTGCAGTAGACAACTCACCTTTTAATGTGTTTTCTGCTTTCTCTTGCGCCATATTGGTGTCGTGCAGTGCAACAGCTAAACGGATAAATGGATCAGAGCTGGTTTCAAATGCTTGTGCATCTTGTTCCATCCAAGCAAGTCGTTGCTCTTTATCAGTAAGACCTGTTAAAGCGTAGTAGCCATCTAATTTTGCTGATAGTGCCTCTGCATCAGAGATTTTATTCAGTGCATCATCTAAAATTGCCACGCGCTGGCTTTGTGCCATGTATGCATTTAAATCTTGAAGCCAAAGCGTTTTATCAACAGATACATCAAAACTGCGTTCTAAGCGTGTTAAGTTAGCGGCGAACATTTTCATGTCTCGCTCTTGAAAGCCTTGTTCACGTTTTGCGTCAGGGAGCTGTTTTTCTTTCGCTAAACGATACAGTTTTTTCGCTGCTGACAATAACGAACTTGATTGCGCATTATTGAAAAAGTAATCCGTTTGAACTTGAGTTTGCTGCTTGGCAAGCAGAGCTTCTAATTCAGTGATTAAGTTCTGGTTTGCTTGAGTGTCTTTTTTCAACCAAGCTAAGAAATCATTCTCACGATCTTGCTTAATGCCGACAATATCAGTGGCTTTAAAGCCATCTAACAAGCCGTTAAGTTTCTTCATACGGTTAGCCATTGACGCAAGGCTGCCAGCATATTTTATCGCGATAGTATTATTATCTGCCGCCATTTGATTAATGGTGTCGATTTGTAGCTGATAGCGCTTGGCGTATGTTGGATACATCCAATCACTGGCAAACTCTAATTCACTGGTTAGGCGATAACGACTGGTAGAACCTGGGTAACCTGCAGCAAAGACTCCGTCACCTGCTTTAACGCCGTCAGCATTAATTTTTAAAAAGCTCTTAGGCTCAAACGGTACGTTGTCTTCAGCATAGCTTGCTGGTTTACCGTCTTTGCCAACGTAAGCACGTAAGAAAGTAAAGTCGCCTGAGTGGCGAGGGTATTCGTAATTATCGATGTCACCGCCAAAAGCGCCGACGCTTTCTGGTGGTGCATAGACTAGGCGAACATCCCGAATAATCAGCTGTTTAATTAAGTAGTACTCTAAACCGTTATGGAAACTACTA
Source organism: Shewanella sp. 2_MG-2023 (assembly GCF_030548905.1). Taxonomy (NCBI): domain Bacteria; kingdom Pseudomonadati; phylum Pseudomonadota; class Gammaproteobacteria; order Alteromonadales; family Shewanellaceae; genus Shewanella; species Shewanella sp. 2_MG-2023. The sequence goes on along the minus strand of NZ_JAUOSO010000023.1, from coordinate 31,893 downwards.
ACCGAACAGCGGTAGTTTTCATCGGTTTCACATTCTTTAATGAGTGCTTTGCGGTTTGACTGAATATCTTCGTAACGTGCTAGCGGCTCGCTACTTAAATTGGCATTTACTTGTTTAGTGACATCCGTTACGGCTTCAGTAATGTATAATCGCTCGTTTGGACCCGCTGAAGGTTCTTCTGCTTTAGTATTGGCAAGAAAGCCATCGGCCAAGTAATTATGTTCTGTTTTACTGTTATATTGTATTGCTCGGTAGGCACAATGATGATTGGTAACAACTAGACCTTGGGGCGAAACGAAACTGGCGGTACAATAGCCGAGGCCGACAACCGCATTCATTGGGTATTGGGTTAGATCTGCAAGTTGTTTTGCAGGAATTTCGATGCCACGTTGTGCTAATTTATCTGCGATAGAAGGCATTTGATAGGGTTGCCATTGGCCTTCATCGGCATGGGCTAGCCCGGAAGACAGCACAAGGGCTGCAACGAGTGCAATACGCATGTTCTTTCCTTAAATATTATTATTGTTAGTCCGCATGAGCGGTAATGTTGCACATTTTAAGGTGCAACATGTTTGCATGACCTCGGTGTTATACCATATTTTACAAACAGGTTGGGAATTGGGAGTTTTAATGTCACAAAAAGGTCCTTTTAAGGCTAAAGAAAGGTTAAGAGATGCACAAGTTGATGCGCTCAAATTACCGCCTCACTCTATTGAAGCTGAACAGTCTGTTTTAGGTGGCTTGATGCTCGATGCTGAAGCTTGGGACAGAGTCTCAGAGGCTATCGTGGCAGATGATTTCTACTCTCGCTCTCACCGAATGATTTATGCGGCGATGAGCCGTCTTGTTGAAACCGGCCAACCTATCGATTTGATTACGGTATCTGAGCGACTTGAAGTTGAAGATCAACTTGAAGATGCCGGTGGTTTTGCCTATTTAGGTGAGATTGCTAAAAACACCCCGAGTGCAGGTAATATTTTATCGTATGCCGATATCGTACGTGAGCGCGCGGTTGTGCGTGACATGATTGGTGTCGCCCATGAGATTGCCGATGCAGGTTATAACCCAGAAGGACGTAATTCAGGTGACTTACTCGATTTAGCTGAAACTAAAGTCTTTAAAATTGCAGAGTCGCGAGCGAATGCCAATGAGGGCCCTGAAGGGATTAAATCGATTCTTGAAAAGACTGTCGATAAAATTGAGCAGTTATACAATAACCCACATAACGGTGTAACAGGGGTTTCGAGTGGCTTTAGTGACCTAGATAAAATGACCGCTGGTTTTCAGTCTGGCGATTTGGTCATTGTGGCAGCGCGTCCATCGATGGGTAAAACTACCTTTGCGATGAACCTGTGTGAACAAGCTGCGATGAATGAGGATAAGCCGGTACTTATTTTCAGTTTAGAGATGCCGTCAGAACAAATTATGATGCGTATGTTGGCGTCTTTAGGCCGAGTGGATCAAACTAAAATTCGTACCGGTCAGCTCGATGATGAAGATTGGGCTCGTGTGTCATCGACCATGGGTATCATGCTTGAGCAAGGCAAGATGTACATTGATGATGGCTCTGGTTTAACCCCAACAGAAGTACGCAGTCGTGCTCGACGGATTGCCCGTGAGTATGGCGGTTTATCGATGATCATGATCGATTACCTGCAGTTAATGCAAGTGCCTTCATTAAAAGATAACCGTACCTTAGAAATTGCAGAAATTTCTCGCTCACTGAAGTCTCTGGCTAAAGAACTCGAGATTCCAGTTATTGCACTTTCACAGCTTAACCGCTCGCTAGAGCAACGTGCTGATAAGCGACCTGTTAACTCGGATTTACGTGAATCTGGTTCGATTGAGCAAGATGCGGATTTGATCATGTTTATTTATCGTGATGAAGTGTATAACGATGATTCTGAACAAAAAGGTGTCGCAGAAATTATTATTGGTAAACAGCGTAACGGCCCGATTGGTCGAGTGCCTTTGACCTTCCAAGGCCAGTTCTCTCGCTTTGATAATTACTCAGGAACGCAAATATTTGATGAAGATTAATCCTGTTTCATAAATCAGTATTGTGTCTATAAATTGCTATTATCAAACAAGCCTCTGTTAATGAAACAGAGGCTCAATTTTTTGTTTTCATGGTGAAGAACACCTGAATATATTCGTCATTTAAGGTTAATTATTTGAAACCGTTTCCCCGTGCTGAAATTAGTCGTCAGGCTTTACAGGATAACCTTGTCAGGCTGAGAGAGATTGCTCCTAACAGTAAAGTCATGGCAGTGGTTAAAGCTAATGGTTACGGTCATGGCTTACTGAATGTTGCACAGTGTGTAGATAATGCCGATGGATTTGGTTTAGCAAGGCTTGAGGAGGCGCTGCAATTGCGTGAAGGTGGGGTGAAAGCGAAACTGCTATTACTTGAAGGTTGCTTTCGTCAGACAGATCTCCCGTTATTAGTACAGCATCAAATCGACACCGTAGTTCATCATGAATCTCAGCTTGAGATGCTTGAAAACTCGACATTATCAGCTCCTATCACCGTGTGGCTCAAAGTGGATTCAGGTATGCATCGACTGGGTTTTGGCTTAGAACAGTTCGATGATGTATACCAGCGTTTAATTGATTGCCCCAACGTGAAAAAGCCGGTTCATTTAATGACACACTTTGCCTGTGCTGATGAGCCTGACAATAATCTCACTCAGCAACAAATGGATGCGTTTACTCAACTCATATCTGACCTTCCTGGGGACCGTACTTTAGCAAACTCAGCAGGTACCTTATTTTGGCCTCAAAGCCAATGTGATTGGATAAGACCTGGTATTGCTTTATATGGGGTTTCTCCTGTATTTGGGGATAAGGGGACCCATCACGGTTTACAACCTGCGATGGAGTTAGTATCTAATTTGATTGCTGTTCGTGAGCATAAAGCGGGTCAAAGTGTGGGTTATGGTGCGCATTGGACTGCCGATAAAGACACTAAATTAGGTGTGGTCGCGATTGGTTATGGTGATGGTTATCCCCGTAATGCACCTGAAGGAACGCCTGTTTGGTTAAATGGTCGAAGAGTGCCGATTGTTGGCCGCGTATCGATGGACATGCTAACGGTTGATTTAGGCGCAGAAGCGACAGATCAAGTTGGTGATCTTGTACAGTTATGGGGACAAGCACTAGCCGTTGAAGAGGTCGCTGAACATATTGGTACCATCGCTTACGAACTCGTGACCAAACTCACCCCACGAGTGGTTGTCGATTTACAAGAATAAAGCCCTTAGGGGCATCTAGATGTTGCAAGGCTACACACGTTTAACAGTGCCTTGTATTAGAAGGAAGATTGAGTGCAGTTGTATAAAACCGCGCTAGTGACTTACTGCGTTATTTATAGTGGTTGGGCCTTTGCTCAAACACAGCCTATTCAAAGCCTTATGTCAGAAGATACTATTGTATCTGTTGACATTGCGGGCGACGATAAGCAAACAACATCAACGTCAGTTGAGTTAGAAAAGAATAAACAAGCCAAGAATTCAGCCGACAGTTATGATGCTGAATTTGTTGCTGTGCCCATTATATTTTCAACTGAAACGTTGAGTACAACAATTGGTGGTGCTGGTGTCATAAAGCATGCTGGGCAAGCTCAAGCCGTTGCACTGGGTATAGGTTTATATTCAGCCAATGACAGCTGGCTAAGTTATGCTGGATTCTACAATTATCAAATTCCCAAACTCGATCAATGGTTATTCAGCGCGGAGTTATTTCGTGGCCATTATGAGCAAGGCATATACTATCTCCCGCAAGCAAACACCGAGACTGAAACTGAACGCATAATCAGTGTAGGCGATGAAGGCTTTTCAAAATTACATATTAAATATGTTTTGCCGATGGCTGGCGGGGCAAACGGCGCTGCAGCGTCTCTAGCCAGAAAGAAAAATGCAATAAGCTGGAATCCACTAGAGTCAGGTGTCACATCGATAACTTTGACGCCCTTTAATAAGTATCGCGAACTTGAAACGCTGGATTATTTACCTGATGAAGCAAATGGCATAGAGCTGGCTTTAGATTGGGATAATCGTGACTCAATGAATAACAGTTCAGAGGGCGGACAAACCAATCTTACATTAACGCTTGGCAGTGAAGTAAGCGATAACCCAAGTTGGTTTATGTGGGAATTTGAACAAAGTGCTTTTATGTCACTGGGAAGTAATGGCTGGTTTGAAGAACAAGTACTCGCCGCCAACGTCTATATTGCCGATACACCAAGTTGGAATAGCTTTGATGGCGATAGCCAAAGTTACCAGCGCCCCCCAACCTTTGCAGGCGTTTCACTCGGTGGGTTTGATAGGTTAAGAGGTTATGACTCGAAGCAGTTTACTGGAAGAAGCGCGGTCAATTATGCGCTAGAATATCGTATGACTCCTCGTTGGCAGCCACTACAAAATTTACCAGTGTTTAATTTATATGATGTGCCTTGGTGGCAGTGGGCATTATTGATTGAAGCGGGAAATGTGACCGACGAGTTTAGCCTTGATGACTTACACAAAGACATGAAAACCTCTTATGGTGTGAGTGTCCGTTTTGAAGTTGAAGATATTGTTATCAGAAGTGATTTTGTCACTGGTGGTGATGAAAGCCAGTTTTGGGTAATGATTAATCAGCCTTTTTAATGTAAAGGCTATTTATTACTGCGCTCAGATAGCAGATTAGATATTCATCATTAACAATATTAATTGAAAGCCGCATAGTGATATAATGTGCGGCTGAAATTTTGACTGGTATTAGATTGCACTATGCCGCTTAAACTCAAAATCAATAAGTCGCTGATATTCATCTAAAAGGTACATCTCTTGGCTGCAACAACACTTAACAGATCGCTTTCAATCGCTCCAATGCTTGATTGGACGAAAGTAAAAATATATATTTGATTTTGTTGGTTTTATATTTTTACGGGGTACCTCGGGGGTACCATAGGGTACATATTTTAAGAATCTGGGGTACCCCAGAAAACTACATTTAGTTAGTTCCTATAAAATCCTTTTCAGCAAGCCTTCTACATTTATCAATATGCTTTGCAAGTTCAGAAATATGAACAAAATATGGGCTTTTTGCACTTTCATTGATCTTAAAAACAGGGAAGGGTAAAGCTCCAGCTTTTGCACGGTTTTTGGCTACTCGGTTGGACAGTCCTAAAAGTGGTCTAGCTATTTCATCAAGTTCAATAATCACTCTGTTTGAGTATTGTTGAAGCAATAACTCTTGTGTTTTGAGCATCCCAGTCTTAGGTTTCATAGAGCTTACTTTTGTCCCTAAATTGGGTACATTGTATCTTGTCTCTAAAATCGGGACAATGAGTAAAACATTACATGCTCCTGAATATAGAAAACTAATAGAGTGGCTAAAATCTGCTCGAATTGAGCGTGGGTTGACGATGCGTGAGCTAGCTGCAGAATTAGGTGTCCCGCATTCTTACATTGGGAAAATAGAGCAATATGAGCGTAAACTCGATGTGCTAGAGTACATCGAGTATTGTAAGGCATTAAAATTAGAGCCATACGAAGGCTTTATAATTTTAGCAATGTAAAATTTAAATTTGTTTTAAAAAGAACTTCATTAGCTTCTGCTAAATAAACATCATTTCCCTTCAAGACGGTAGTTAGCGTTTCTTTTAGTTCAACTTCTTTTTTATTAAGACCGTGTTCAGATTCTCGTTGCATTAGCGATTTTAAAGCTGTTTCTATGTGTAGACGTAAATGCAATATATGTAAGCTTAACTGTCTAGATATAAAGTTAGTAAATTGGAACGTAGAGCCAAAGTAATTCGGATAAGCTTTCTTTAACGAACGAACACCTTCTGTTGATACTAGTACAGACATATCGTATTGATCTTCAAGTTCTGACTTATTTAGTTCATTGAGTGCTGCGTCAGTTTGGTTTCGTTTGAAGTAATCAAGGCTCACAAAGTATTTATTATCTTTTCTACTGCTTTTAATCATTCTTACCAAGACTAAATCTTTGTTATTTTTGGGATTACTTCTTATTGATTGTTTAGAAGATGCGCTAATGGCGATGTTGTATTTGTTAAGCTTATTGCTGACATCTAGTTTGTTATGTAAAGTTACGAACTCTTCAATAACGGCTTCGTGCTCTTTTTTTTCCAATAAACATAACTCTTCCTCATGAGCTACCAGTAGCCCTGCTATTTTAAAGAATTGACGCCATTCAAGTGACCCTGTTATAGACGTCTTAAGCTCTATATCTTCTAAAGTATCAATGATTTCTAAACTCGTAGCCCAAGCATGTTGGAGAGTCGTTCTTAGCTGGACTTCCACATTCGTACCTTTCCAAGGGTGCTCTGCTTTTTTACCTTCGTAACAGCTATACACTAGGTGCAGGCCACCGTAACCACTATCCTTAGGGCGATCCAAATAATTTGTTGTTCTAACTATTTGATGTATAGATTTACTGTTTTCCAATTTTTTCTTTAATTCATATAGCTCTAATTTATTCTTAACAATGGCCCTGCATCCAGCAATATCTTGCATTCTTACTAATTTTATAGCGTTATTCGTTTCCCCATCTAGAGTTGACCTTTCTAGTTTGTTGATGATCGTCGGTAGACGTTTCAAGCGTCTCGCAACAATAACTTGTGGGCTGACTTTTTTAGCTGTTCTAGCTAGATGATTTTTCATCAACATTAAGGGGTATAAATGAAATTCTCTAAAATTCTGGATTTTTTCTATAGCTTCCAGTCGCAAGTCTCCCGTAACGCCATGACGAATACTCCTAGCTGCTTTTTCAATTTTCTTTTTTGAAACTGTTAAAGGTCTCTTTTGGTCTTCGTACTGTCCATTAGCCATGTCTAATCCTAAATTGTAAATATAAGGTGCAAAAACCATCATTAAATTATTTGAGATTACTTTTATGTTATGCATAAATTGGGGGACTCAATCAAGGTTTATTGGATCGATAGCAAGGTTTTTCGAAGACCCGAATTTGTGAAAATTAATCAAAATAGTCAAAAATAGTCAAAAATAGCTTAGAATAGTCACATAATTAGGTGTTATTGAGTTTGTGTAAATTAATTAAATGAAAAAAAAGTCAATTAAACCAATGGATAGGAAGATATCGTTAGCACCTATGCTTGATTGGACTGATAGGCATTATCGATATTTTGCTAGACTGATGTCGGCACATACTGTGCTTTATACCGAGATGGTGACGACTGGTGCGATTATTCATGGTCAAGGTGATTACTTAGCTTATAACCAAGAAGAACATCCTGTTGCATTGCAGTTAGGTGGTTCGAATCCAAAAGATTTAGCGACGTGTGCCAAATTGGCATTTGAGCGTGGCTATGATGAGATTAACCTTAATGTCGGTTGTCCGTCTGATAGAGTGCAGAACGGACGTTTTGGTGCCTGTTTAATGGGTGAGCCTGCGTTAGTGGCTGAATGTGTTGATGCGATGAAACAAGTGGCCGATATTCCCGTGACAGTTAAAACGCGAATCGGTATTGATGAGCAAGACAGCTACGAGTTTTTGACTGATTTTGTTGATACCGTTAAGGCTGTTGGTTGCGATACGTTCATTGTGCATGCCCGTAAGGCATGGCTACAGGGCTTAAGCCCGAAAGAAAACCGCGAAATACCTGAACTTAACTATGAGCGCGTTTATCAGTTAAAGCGTGATTATGCTGATTTGAACATTAGTATTAATGGCGGTGTTAAAACCTTAGAGGACTCACTGAGCCATTTACAACAACTTGATGGTGTGATGATCGGCCGTGAGGCTTATCAGAACCCGTATTTATTGGCTAAAGTGGATCAGTTGATATACGGCGAAGAAAAGCCGGTTATCACCCGTGAACAAGTGATTGAGCAAATGATGCCTTACATTGAGCAGCATTTAAAAGACGGTGGCAGGTTAAACCATATTACTCGTCACATGATTGGCTTATTCCAGGGGTTACCTGGTTCAAGAGGCTGGCGAAGACATTTAAGTGAGAACGCCCATAAAGCAGGCGCGGGTGTTTCAGTTATATGGGATGCCGTAGCAAGAATGGAGCAGAGTCGTCCGCCAGCGGATGTGACTTTTTACCCTAATAATAATGTGTAAAAGCAACGCGAGATAATTGTTTAAGAAGACCCTTAAACGAGATTTAAAGCGCCAATCATTGGCGCTTTTTTTATGCCGTTAATTTGGATAATTAAGTTTTAGCTAATTTCACTATTATAGTGGTGAGAATTACTAATTGTTTAATTGTTGCTCACTTTTATTTTTGGCTAAAAATAGCAATCATAATAAAAGCTCTTTAAATTCAGGTGTTAATGAATAATTTAAAACTTGGCACGTAGCTTGTAATAACCATGGTGTACCCAACAATTGAAAAGGAAGACATCATGTTTAACTCAACTACTAATACAAATGGTTTAATCTCTACAACTAATACTAACGCAAACTCATCAGCAAAAAGTGTATTGAAAAAAGTCGCTTTAGTCGCGTTAATTGCAACTGCAAGTATGAGCGCTCAGGCTAACGATTTAAACAGTCAAGATATGATTGATGTGTTAGAAACGCGTTTAAGTGAAACGGCTTCTGAAATGTTGCAATCAGCAAAACAAGAAATCGTACTTTCGCTTCACAGTCAAATTGCAGAGCAAGCATTTGAGTTAAACAGTTCACTAGAATTAGCTGAAACAGCATCGGATACAGTATCAGAAACAACTACAGATTCTGTATTAGCGAGCAATGAGGATTAATTCATGGATTTAATGATGATTTTTCATTTAGCAGATCCATTAATTTCATTACTTCTGCTTCCCGTGATTAGTTTTATTATTTGTTCGTTACTGATATGTGGGTTGCAGTGGTATCAATTTAAAAGTGTCGATGCAATTTCTGAAGAAATAATCAATTTAGAATTTGCTGGAGAAACAAAATGAACATGTCCGATGTAGAAACGTTTTTAAAGTCAGATAAAAGCATTATATGCGGTGCAGTAAACTCGCTTTCAAAGCAGTTTGGTTGGTCTGTAATGTGGTCTCGTGTGTTAACATTGATTGCTATATTTTTAAGCCCAACGATGGGACTGATTGCTTACTTTGTTACCGCTATTGTCGTAAGCCAGCAAAAAACAAAATATTAATGTTAGGGATGAATTTACCCTAACATCAATTTTCGCTAGTAACACAGCACAGGAAGAGGTCGTTTTATCACTATCGTACCATCACGATAAAAGTGTTCTTTATTCCTTCCAAGTGCCGCAGTCACCATTTTCAAACAGCGCTTACGAGTCTTATAAAAGTATTCAACTAACGTTAGCAAATAGCTGTTTGGCTCATTAGCGAGTGACACTTAACTCTATCTTTTTAAGAAAGCTTGGAAGCGTGCTTTTGCTTCATCACTTTTTAGTCTTTCGCTAAATACTTCTAACTCCGCTAGCATTTGCTGCTTAACATCAGCTTGGTTATAGCGCAGAAGCTTTTTAGATGCTTGCAGTGATAATGGCGGTTGATTCGCGAGTTTTTTGGCTTGTTCAAAAACAAAATCGTTTAATTCTGATGACTCAATCACCCGATTGATAATATTCAGTTCGCAAGCCGTTTCTGCCGTAAAGCTTTCGCCTAATAGAATTAATTCAGCTGCTTTTTGTTGGCCAACAATAAGTGGTAACAATAAACTTGAAGCTGCTTCAGGCACCAGGGCTAGATTTACGAAAGGTAATTGAAACTTGGCGCTGTTGTCAGCATAAACTAGGTCGCAATGGAGTAGCATTGTTGTGCCGATGCCTACAGCTGCACCAGATACTGCTGCTACGATGGGCTTTTTAAGATTAAGCAGACAATGTAAGAATTGTACTGTCGGATGAGACTCGTTAAGTTCGCCACTGGCGAGGAAATCAGCAATATCATTACCTGAGGTGAAGCAGTTCCCTTCGCCGCGTAACATAAAGGTACGAATGTCGTTGTCGCTCTCACCTTGGATCAGGTATTCTGTAAGCTGTTGGTACATTTTAAGATTAAATGCATTACGTTTCTCAGGGCGATTGAAACTGATAATACGTACGCCTTGATCATCCTTAACCTGAATCTGACTCATTCGTTGTTTTCCTTATGGACACGAGTAGGGTGTAAATGGAGTTTATGACATTGAAAGCAATATTCAAACAACTGTTTAGTTTTTTAGCGTTAACCGTATTTTCTTTTTCAGCATCAGCAGGGATAATGCTCAGTGAAGGACATGTAAGAGCGATGCCCGCCAGTGTGCCTAATACAGCAGCATATTTGACATTAATGAACCACTCAGATGATGCTGTAACATTAGTTTCTGTGACAACACCAGTGGCTAAAGAAGCGCAATTACACACTTTGGTTGAAGAGAATGGCATGGTAAAAATGCGTCAAGTTGACGGCTTTGACATTCCATCTCATGGCACCTTAACGCTTCAACCATCGGGTGACCATATTATGCTGCTATCATTAACGACGCCGCTAGCGATAGGGGATACAGTTCCTTTAGTGCTGACGTTTAAGGATGGCAAAACATTGGCAATCGAACTGGCGGTAGAAAAAAGGGCGAGTAATGATAAGCAAGAAAGCCATCACCACCATCATCACTAAGGAGTTGTATTGATGCAAATGACAAGGAATAAAGTATTTGGCGTTGTAGGAATAATCTTATTAATCGGTTATTTCATTGCGGTTTGGTGGAGTGTTGAGCCTGATATTCTTGAGCCAGAAGTACTGCAAAATGAACGTGGTGAAGACATTGTTGGTTATGCGACAACTTCTTCGTTAATTTCTACCATGGAAACCCTATTGGACAAACCAGGTGGCTGGCTATCAAATGATATTATGCCTCCCTCTGTGATCATGGATAACATGCCAGCATTCGAGTTTGGGGCACTAGAGCAATCACGTGACTTAGCATTGATTATGCGTAAAGAGTTCAGTCGTTCTCAGTCGCAATCTACAGCTGATGCAGACTTACTTGCCGCGCACTCAAAGCTCAATATTGAGCACACTAGCTGGTTAGTGCCAAGTGCAGAAGGCGAATATCGTGAAGCAATCAAATTACTGAAACTTTATCGCGCTAAAATTAGTGATACAGAAAACAGTAATGCACAGTTTTATGCTCGTGCAGATAACCTAAATGAATGGCTGAAAGAAGTGCAGAAACGTTTAGGCAGTATGTCGCAACGCTTATCTGCCAGTGTTGGTCAAGATCGTTTAAATACCGATTTAGCAGGCGACAGCACAGCAAGACAGTCAACACCGTCTTTAGCCAGTAACGAAATTAAAACAAGCTGGTGGAAAATTGATGATGTGCTTTATGAAAGCCGAGGTTCAGCTTGGGCATTATTAAATTTCATGAAAGCTATCGAAGTTGATTTTGCCGATGTGCTAGAAAAGAAAAATGCTGAAGTGAGTTTACGTCAAATTATTCGTGAACTTGAAGCAACTCAGCAAACTGTTTGGAGCCCAATGGTTTTAAATGGTGATGGTTTTGGATTAGTGGCTAACCACTCGTTAGTGATGGCCAACTATATATCGCGTGCAAATGCCGCGGTAATTGATTTAACTAACTTACTCTCTCAGGGATAATGATGAAAAAGACACTTCTTGCTACGGCCGCTGTAGGCATGTTAAGCATATCTTCTGCACAAGCTTCAACGCTTGTGGGCTTCAAAGTTGGTGGTGATTACTGGGATGCTGATACCAGTGGCTCATTTAACAGTGATGATGGTGTGGCGCAAACCTATAATTATGAGTCTAAAGCTCAAGGTAGCGTTTGGATTGCCATTGAGCATCCAATTCCATTAGTACCTAATATCAAAATTCGTGAGAACCGTTTAGAAGGTAAAGGCAGCCAAGTTGGCTCTAACTTTATGTTCAATGGTCATCAATTTGATAGTGATACCACGGTATACAACGATTTAAGTAACACTGATTTTGTTCTTTATTATGAAATCTTAGACAATGATTTAGTCGCCTTAGATTTAGGTGCTGCTTACAAGCAAATGCATGGCTCACTACGCGTTCAAGATCCTGGACATCCAGAAGAGGTGGACGTAGATAGCGGCATCGTTATGGTTTATGCGAACGCTGAAGTGGGCATTCCTGGACTTGGCTTATATGCTTTTGCTGATGTCATGTTAGGTGTTGATGAAACCAGTGTTTACGATTACAACGCAGGTCTAGGTTGGAGGTTTGATGGTGTTGCACTAGATACTGCAATTCGCGTTGGTTACCGTGAGTTTAACTTCGACGTTGATGACTTTTCTGACACTACGCAAAATATGACGTTTAAAGGCGCATTTGCAGGTGTTGAATTGACGTTCTAATCGACTCAGTTTACAGACATTAAAAAACCGCCAATTGGCGGTTTTTTTGTCTCTTATTTTCAATCGTTTGCTTTGAATAACAGCGGTAAGTGTTTTAGCTTACCGCCAGCTAATCATTATTGTGCGATTAAACCATTGTTAATAGAGATAATGTCGTCTTCACTCAATGTACCAGCGGCTTGCTTAAGCGCCAAGATAGAGTTGATGTAACCATAACGAGCATCAGATAGCTGACGCTTTGAATCATATAAATCACGGGTACGGTTTAATACGTCAACGATAGTACGTGTACCTACTTCAAAACCGGCTTGAGTGGCTTTTAGTGCACTTTCAGATGAAATCACTGATTGCTCATAAGCACGGATTGAACTGATTGATGCACCGACGTTGTTAAAGTTATTACGTACATCTTTAACGACACCACGATGAACTTGTTCCAGTTTTTCGCTAGCTTCAACATATTGGAACTGCGCCTGCTTAACTTGCGAAGTCACTTTAAAACCTTCAAAAATCGGTACACTCAAAGTCAATGCAATGTTGGCATTATCATAATCAGCTGAACCGGTTTGCTTTACACCTTTAGTGTAACCAGCACCAAAGTTAAGTGAAGGCATGTGACCTGCTTTATAAAGCGAAATGGTTTCACTAGCGATATCACGACCGATACGCTGAGTCATTAAATCAATACTGTTAGTTTCAGCAATTTTTAACCACTCAGATGACGTTGTTGGGTTTGCTGCACCAGCTGAGAAACGATTAGTATCAAGTGTATTGATTGATTTGTGATCAATTCCGGTGATTTCACGTAATGCTTCATAACTGTTTGCTAGCGTATTTTCTGCCAGAATTTCGGTTGCCGAAGCTAAATCGTATTGTGCTTGTGCTTCATGCACGTCAGTAATCGCAGTAAGACCGACAGCAAAACGTTGTTTAGTTTGCTCTAGTTGACGCTCAATCGCGCGTTTTTCTGCACCTTGGAATTCAAAGTTGTCTTTTGCAGTCAATACATCAAAATATGCTGTGGTTACACGAATGATTAATGCTTGAAGCGCAGAGGCATAAGCTGAATCAGCTTGTGATGCTGCCATTTCGGCTAAGTCTAAGCCAACCCATGCACTGTGGTCATAAATAACTTGGTTTAATGACAAGCCGCCAGTGAAACCATCAGGTTTAGAAGTAGCAGAGCCGTCATCAATGTCATTCCATGCTTTAGCATATCCAACATTCGCGCTGATAGTAGGTAGTAAGGGAGCACGATTTTCTTCAATTGTCTCATACAGTGCATCACGCTGAGATTGTGCTTGAAGTACGATAGTATCGCTAGTTAGCGCTTGCTGATAGATTTGCAGTAAATCATCAGCATTTGCTGCAGGTGCAGCAACGGCTAGTGTTAGCGCTGCGTATAAAGAACGTATTTTAAATTTCATTTGCTGCCCTTTTAGACATAGTCTCCACTTGGGAGGTAAGATAATCTCGTTTATTCACATTTTATATTGATAAGCAAGATTGCTTTAGCATATTGTGAACTCGCTAAAACTTTGTGCAATCCCGCTATGTATCTAGTGTGTATGATAAAAAGACTATCATCTTTAAGCTAAATATCAACTTTCAAGTTGTAACAGACTTTTTTAAACTCACATGCTTAAATGCTTAACTAACATAATAGTGCATTAAATATTTCAAAGGGCTTACAAACTGTAAGAAAAAATATGAAAGATAGTGAATTAATAGAACAATTTAACGCAAAAAGCGATATTGAAGTCATTTCCACTAAAACCTTGTACAAAGGCTTCTTCCAATTAGATGAATATAAATTCAAACATAAATTGTTTTCAGGTGGTTGGAGCGAGGTCGTCACCAGGGAAGTTTTTGAACGTGGTAATGCCGTGGTTGTTTTGCCTTATGATCCCATCACTCATCAAGTCGTATTAATTGAACAAATCAGGTTACCTGCATTAGCAACGACTAATTCAGTTTGGCTTCTTGAGCTTGTGGCAGGTATGATTGCAGCCGATGAAATTCCAGCTGAAGTCGCGGAGCGTGAATTAATGGAAGAAACCGGCTTAAAAGCCAGCGAAGTCCATTTAGTGAATAGTTATTTAGCAACACCTGGCGGTTCATCGGAACGTTTTCATTTTTATTGGGCCAAAGTCGATGCAAGCAAAGCCGAAGGCATCCATGGTCTCGATTATGAGCATGAAGATATCAAAGTCCATGTTGTAGACTTTGATGCGGCTATGGCTATGGTTAATTCAGGTCGAATAGATAATGCATCTACTGTTATTGGCTTACAATGGTTAGCGTTAAACCTAGATACAGTAAGACAAGCATAGCTTGATAGATTTATCGTCAAAGATTTGAAATAAAGAAGCAAAAAGTAAGTGAGTTAATTTTGAAGCAACAAACTGCGAAAGATAAATATCAGCCTAACGTGAGTGCTTTTCTAGCACTGTGCGGGCGAAATTATGCGTTGATTTTAAAGTGGTTGCCAGATGTTGCAGAAGTCAATGAGTCTTGGACTGTTGAAGGGCCGTTTGGATTATTAGATGTCACAATTATTGAGAACACAAAGTATACTCAATTAATTGAAATAACACGCCATTTACCCAATAACGATTTCCTTATCACACCTAAAGCCTGTGTGCGAGTCTATCATGATGCCCAATTGGCAGAAGTGTTAACTAGTCAACAGATCTACCGGTTAAAAGCAGTGTATGATTATCCAAATGTACATATGCATCAAACGGATGAGAAGTATCAAGTTAATGCATTTCTTGAAGAGCTGTTAAAGATTGGATGTCGCCCTGCGAAAATCTGTTCTTCTTCAGTCTAAACATTGAATTAATTTATTTTGGGATTAATTAGTGCTTAAAGAGCCTGTGTCTTATTCAATTGCTGATACGGATGTCGTGCGACTTATTCAAGTTACTGACCCGCATTTGTTTGCTGATCCTGAAGCGAAGCTATTAGGTGTGAATACGGCTGCCAGTTTTCAGGCCGTTTTAGATACATTCCTTGCAACTGAATATCCTGCCGACATGGTTCTAGCTACGGGTGATATCAGCCAAGATTACTCACCGCAGTCTTATCAACACTTTTCATCGACCATTGCCAAACTAGACCTTCCATGCCATTACTTACCGGGTAATCATGATGACCCTCGGTTAATGAGTTTGCATATGCAGGGTAATCATTTATTTGGTCAGCAGCGCATCATAGCGGGTGAGTGGCAAATTTTGATGTTGGACTCTACAGTGCGTGGTAAGCCAGGTGGTTATATGGCTGAACAACAAATGGCACTTATTGACGCGGCAATTGCTGCTGAGCCCAATAAGCATGTTCTACTTGTTATGCATCATAACCCTATATTAGTTGAATGTAGTTGGCTTGATCAGCATTGCATGGCTAATGGTGAAGATTTCTTAAAGCGTGTAAGTCGGTACCCACAAGTTAAAGGTGCGCTATGGGGACACGTTCATCAAACCATTGATAGCCAGTATTCTACTGCAGAAGGTGGGATTCATTTAATGGCGACGCCATCTACTTGTATACAATTTAAGCCAAAATCATCCTATTTTGCGTTAGATGGACTTCAACCTGGCTATCGTTTGCTGGAGTTAGCTAGCAATGGTAGCATTCAAACTAATGTTTATCGGGTGCCTGGTGAAAAATTCTCTCCAGACAATGATGCCAGCGGTTATTAAACGCTAACTATTCATGTGTAGACCTGATTATAATCGCTGTTTAAGCATTCAGGTTAATTAACGCGAGAGGAAGTATGCTTCTCTATATACATGGATTTAATAGTTCCCCTCAGTCAGATAAAGCAACCGAAACGGCGCAGTATATTCAACACCGTTTTCCGAATTTACCCTTCATTCAACCTCAATTACCCTCATCGCCTAAAGAAGCGATGGCATTATTATGTGGTATTGTAGAGCGCGCTAAAGTGCAAGGTGAGCCTTTAACATACATAGGCTCCTCGTTAGGTGGGTATTTTGCAAGTTATCTCGCTGAAACTTATGGTGGAAAAGCCGTTTTAGTTAACCCAGCGGTAAAACCATTTGAATTGTTTGATGAATTTTTAGGGCCTCAACATAACCCTTATACTGACGAGCATTACCAAGTGTTGCCACAACATAAGTTTGATGTGGCTGAATTCAACACTGAGGTGATATATCGTCCCGATCGTTTCTTAGTATTTTTGCAAACTGGCGATGAAGTGTTAGATTATCGTCAAGCGTTATCCAAATATCACTGTTGTGAGCTTCATTTAGAACCCAATGGTGACCACAGTTTTATTGGCTATAAAAATCAGCTAGATAAGATTTGTGAGTTTTTACAGCTTTCTTAATCAGTTTTCATAATGGCCCAATAATGTGGGCTAACAATTGACCAAATGTGTGGACTATGACCAATCAATACACTTCTGACGCCATCGAGGTTCTCAACGGACTCGACCCTGTAAAACGCCGTCCAGGTATGTACACCGATACCACTCGACCTAACCATTTAGGTCAAGAGGTCATCGATAACAGTGTCGATGAAGCTTTAGCCGGTCATGCGACTAAAATTGATGTCGTTCTTCATACGGATAACTCACTAGAAGTGACCGATGATGGTCGTGGTATGCCTGTGGATATTCACCCTGAAGAAGGGATCCCGGGTGTCGAATTAATCCTGACCAAACTACATGCTGGTGGTAAGTTTTCAAATGATAGTTACCAATTTTCTGGTGGTTTACATGGTGTAGGGATTTCGGTCGTCAACGCCTTGTCGAAGCGGGTTGAGATCAGCGTTCGTCGTGATGCGCAAGTTTACGAGATAGCATTTGAGAATGGCGATAAAGTTGAAGACCTAAAAGTAACAGGCACCTGTGGCAGACGTAATACAGGTACTCGTGTGCATTTCTGGCCAGATGCGAGCTACTTTGACTCTGGCAATTTCTCAATCACTAAGCTGTTGTATCAATTACGCGCTAAAGCCGTGTTGTGTCCAGGTTTACGTATTAAGTTCACTAATAAGCAAAATGGTGAGGTTAATGAATGGTTTTACGAAAGTGGTTTAACAGATTATTTGAAAGAAGCAGTGAAGGGATCCGTTCTATTACCAGAAGAACCTTTCATTGGTGAGTTTTCGGGTAAAACCGATGCTGCCGAATGGGCCATTACTTGGCTGCCAGAAGGCGGAAACAGTATTTATGAAAGCTACGTAAACTTGATCCCAACGCCACTAGGTGGAACCCATGTAAATGGTTTCAGACAAGGCTTGTTGGAATCAATGCGTGAGTTTTGTGAATTCAGGAATTTGGTTCCACGAGGCATTAAATTATCTCCTGAAGATATTTGGGATAAAGCATCGTTTATTTTATCAATTAAAATGCAAGACCCTCAGTTCTCTGGTCAAACTAAAGAGAAACTATCAAGCCGTCAAAGTTCTGCGTTTGTTTCTGGCATTGTCCGTGATGCATTTTCACTTTGGTTAAACTCAAATACTGAGCAGGCTGAACAACTTGCAGAACTGTGCATTAGTAATGCGCAGCGCCGCCTAAAAGCAGCGAAAAAAGTCGCCCGTAAAAAAGTCACTTCAGGTCCCGCTTTACCGGGTAAATTAACTGACTGTAGCGGGCAAGACCCTATGCGAGGCGAGTTATTTTTAGTGGAAGGTGACTCTGCTGGTGGCAGTGCAAAACAGGCTCGAGACCGAGAGTTTCAAGCGATTATGCCGCTACGTGGTAAAATCTTAAACACCTGGGAAGTCGATGCATCTCAAGTGCTAGCATCGCAAGAAGTCCATGATATTTCAGTCGCAATAGGCTGTGATCCTGATAGCGAAGACATTTCAGAGTTACGTTACGGTAAAGTCTGTATTTTAGCCGATGCCGATTCTGATGGTCTTCACATTGCTACACTGTTGTGCGCCTTGTTTATGAAGCACTATCGCATTTTAGTTGAGAAAGGCCATGTTTATATCGCGATGCCGCCTTTATTCCGTATCGATTTAGGCAAAGAAGTATTTTATGCCTTAGATGAAGGTGAAAAAAACGGTATATTAGATAGAATTGTTGCAGAAAAGAAAAAAGGCAAAGTGCAGGTCACTCGATTCAAAGGATTGGGTGAGATGAACCCACTGCAGTTACGTGAAACCACTATGGATCCTAATACTCGTCGATTGGTACAACTTACCATTGATGATAATGACGATACGATGGCATTGATGGATATGTTATTAGCTAAAAAGCGCTCACCAGACCGAAAAGTTTGGTTAGAGTCGAAAGGCGACTTAGCAGAGATCTAACACGTTACTAGGGTACGTATTAAGCAGTTGCGCATTGCCACAAAAGATAAAGGCAAAGAATAAATATAATGTCGAGAATAATAATTAAAATGGATATCAAGCAAATTTCAACAGCGTTAAAAACACTGTCTGTCATCGCTTTAGCTCAGTTCGCTGTAGTTAAAGCATTTGCTGCTGATCCTATGATGATTACTGTTACAAAAGGATTTGGACTCACTTTATATGCTTCTGATTTGGGCGACTCCAAGCAGATGGCTATAGGCAGTAAAGGCACCTTGTTTGTTGGTTCAAGAAAGAGTGGCACCATATACGCTTTGGTTGATTCCGATAATGATGGTCAAGTAAATAAACGATATTTGATTGGCAAAGGTTTAGATTATCCAGAGGCGATTGCGTTTCATAATGGTGATTTATACGTTGCTGAAGATGACCGAATCTTACGATATCAAGATATTGAAAATCGTCTTCGCCGTCCGGGTAGGCCCAAAGAGGTGTATTCAGGTTTACCCAGCATAGAGCGAAAACACGCTCGAGGTATGGAGTTTGGTCCTGATGGCCGTTTATATTTATCAATAGGCTCACCTTGTAATGTCTGTGAGGCACCTGCGCCTTTTGGTAGCTTGCTGGCCATTGATATTGAATCAGGAGATACCGAACAAGTCGCTTCAGGGCTTCGTCGTGTGATTGGTTTTGATTGGTCACCGACCACAGATAAGCTCTGGTTTGCAGATCAAGGTCGAAACTGGATGGGTGATAATATGCCCGCTGATGAAATCAATCGGATTGACATCAAAGGCAGTCATTTTGGCTTCCCATATATTCATGGCACTGATGTTGCTGAGCCCGCATTTAAAAAGCCTGATACCCTCAATATTACCGCTCCAGCATTTGAGCTTCCTGCTCACGTGAAGCCGACAAGTTTACTGTTCTATGAAGGTAAATTATTTCCCGAGCGTTACCATAATCAACTCTTTGTTGCCGAAAATGGCTCTTGGAACCGTTCTAGTAAGATTGGATACCAGGTTGTCATGCTAAGTCTTGACGATGGCCAAGTTACTAAACGTGAAAGAGTGGTAAGCTTTTTAGACGGCGAGTTTCCCGTCGCTAGACCTTATGACCTGATAAATGCACCTGATGGGGCTATGTTCATCTCTGATGACTTAAAAGGCAATATATACCGCTTGTATTACAAAGCGACAGAACAATCACAGGATATTAAATAATGAGTGATGCGATTGAATTAAGCCTTGATGGTGTTGAGCAAATGCCTCTGCGCCGTTTTACTGAAGAGGCTTATTTAAACTATTCAATGTACGTGATTATGGACCGTGCATTGCCACATATTGGCGATGGTTTAAAACCCGTTCAACGTCGTATTATTTATGCAATGAGTGAGCTTGGTTTATCGGCTCAATCTAAACATAAAAAATCTGCTCGTACAGTTGGTGACGTGTTAGGTAAATATCACCCACACGGTGATAGCGCGTGTTATGAAGCAATGGTATTAATGGCACAACCATTTTCATACCGTTACCCGTTAGTTGACGGTCAAGGCAACTGGGGTGCACCTGACGATCCTAAATCGTTTGCTGCAATGCGTTACACCGAAGCTAAACTATCTAAATTTTCAGAAGTACTCCTGTCAGAGTTAGGGCAAGGCACCGTCGATTGGGGCGTCAACTTTGACGGCACCATGAAAGAGCCAAAATCGCTACCTGCTCGTTTACCACATATTTTATTGAATGGTATTACTGGTATTGCTGTTGGTATGGCGACTGACATTCCGCCGCATAACGTGCGTGAATTGGTGTCAGCTTGTGTTGAATTACTGGAAAATCCAAAGGCCGATTTAGAGCGCCTAATGGAATTTGTTCCGGGCCCAGACTATCCGACTTATGCTGAAATTATTACCCCTAGCAAAGATATTGCTAAGATTTATGACACCGGCCGCGGCTCAATTAAAATGCGAGCGGTTTATGATATCGATAATGGTGAAGTAGTCATTTCAGCTTTGCCACACCAAGCGGGCAGCGGCAAGATTTTAGAGCAAATCGCTAATCAAATGCAGGCAAAAAAACTGCCTATGGTTGCGGATTTACGCGACGAATCAGACCACGAAAACCCAGTGCGTTTAGTGATTGTCCCGCGTTCGAATAGAGTGGATTGCGATCAGTTGATGGCGCATTTGTTTGCGACAACTGATTTGGAAAAGAGTTTTAGAGTTAACTTAAACGTCTTGGGTTTGGATGGTCGTCCAAAAGTTAAAGGTTTAAAAGAGCTATTAACGGAATGGCTGACCTATCGTATCTCAACAGTGACACGTCGTTTACAGTTCCGTTTAGATAAAGTGTTGGCAAGACTTCATATCCTTGATGCATTAATGATTGCATTCTTGAATATCGATGAAGTCATTGAAATCATCAGATTTCACGATGAACCTAAAGCAGAGTTAATGGCTCGTTTTGAGTTATCCGAAAAGCAAGCTGAAGCCATTTTAGATTTAAAACTACGTCATTTAGCTAAGCTTGAAGAATTTAAAATTAAAGGCGAGCAAGAAGAGCTTGCAGCTGAACGCGATAAGCTGGAATTAATTTTAGGTTCAGAGCGTCGTTTAAAAACTTTAGTGAAAAAAGAGTTAATTCAAGACGGTGAAACCTTTGGTGATGACAGACGTTCACCGATTATTGAACGTTTAGAATCTAAAGCACTCACTGAGCAAGAACTGACCCCAGCTGAATCAGTTACCGTAGTGTTATCGGATAAAGGCTGGGTACGTTGTGCTAAAGGCCATGATGTCGATGGTGAAGGCTTAAATTATAAAGCGGGTGATGCGTTCCTGTGCAGTGCCAGTGGTAAGAGTAATCAACCGACGGTATTTATTGACTCAACAGGGCGGGCGTTTGCAACTGACACCCATACCTTGCCTTCTGCAAGAAGCCAGGGTGAGCCAATAACAACACGCTTTAACCTGTCTCCAGGTGCGGTGATGCGACATGTGCTACTGGGAGTTGATAGCCAATGCTATCTACTCGCCAGTGATGCTGGTTATGGTTTTATTGGTTCTTACGCCGATATGATAAGCCGTAATAAGGCGGGTAAAGCGTTATTGAGTTTACCAGCTAATGCACAGTCGCTAATGCCAAAATTGGTGAATAAAGGGGTGACACAATCGATTATTGCCATCACTAACGAAGGTCGGATGTTGATATTTGATGTCGATGCTCTGCCGCAATTATCCAAAGGTAAAGGCAACAAAATAATTGGCATTCCAACGGATCGCGCTAAGAGCCGTGAAGAGCTATTAATCCACTTAGATATTATCCCTGAGGACGCATCAGTGACCTTATGGGCGGGTAAACGTAAGTTGACCTTGAAACCATCTGACTTAGAACACTATCGCGGTGAAAGGGGACGTCGAGGCGCTAAACTGCCAAGAGGTTTACAGCGTGTTGACAGTGTTCAAATTGAGCAGGGTTCACAAGTTGTTGAAGATGGAACTGAAGAACCGAGCGAGTAATATGCTCAGAGGTTTTTCCTGCATAAAAAATGCTGCCTAAGGGCAGCATTTTTTATGAATACGATTTGAAGTTAACGCTTATATTTTTGAGAAATGAAGGACTGAAAATATAATAGAAATTATGCGACTTCGTAGAAGTTAGGTTCGACATCGACTTGTGCTTTAATGATGTTGGTCGCCATACGAGAACATTTACCACACTGATCAGCAACACCTAAGCGTTTTTTAACGTCAGCTAAAGAGCTGTCGCCATGTTTGCTTACTGCTTCTCTGATTTGGGTATCAGTAATTCCGTGACAAAGACAAACGTACATAAAGCCTCTTCGTAAAGTCTGATGACATATTTATTCTTGGTAATAGTAAATATGCTAGCTAATCAACAATAATGTAATTGTAAATGAAAACAGTTCTCATTGCTAATAACTTTTTGAACAAATCTGACTTTTATCGAAAAGTAATAGTTATTACAAACTGCAAACTGGCTCACGAAATTTGTAATAACGAGTCATAAGTAAGGCTTTATGGCGAGTGCTAATAGCCTTTGATGAAATCAACTTGATGATTGAGAGGTTGCTGCTGACGCCATAAGTGGAAGTTCTCAACAAAGACTTCTACTACTTGCTCAGGAAAACTCGGCGCGGCAATGTGAGGGGTAATAATAGCATTAGGGCATTGCCAAATAACGTGTTCGCTAGGCAAAGGTTCTTGATTGAATACATCTAACACTGCATGTTGCAGTGGTTGAACTTGCAGCTGGCTTGCTAGCGCATCCAAATCTAATACATTACCTCTACCTAGGTTAAATAATACTGATTCAGCAGGTAATAATGCCAACATGGATTTATTGAGTATGTTTTCAGTATCCAAAGTATTGGGCAATATACTCGCAACAGCTTGTGCATTGGGTAAATGTTCAGCTAAGTGTTCAATGGTATCAACATGATCAAAGTAAGGTTTTACAATCCCTGTTTTACTTAACCCAGTGACTTTCATACCGAAATGCTTTGCTGTTTGAGCAATATGTTGCGCAATTGAACCTGTGCCTAACAATAATAATTGTTGCCCTTGAAGAGTACGGTAGCTTCCTGGTGCCCAATGTTGTTGCAGTTGCTGCTGCTTATATTTTGCATGTTCTCGTTGATGAGCGAGTAAGTAGCCGAATAAGTACTCACTCATTAAAGGCCCGAAAATCCCTTTAATATTGGTTAAGCTGTAATCGCGGCGTTGTCTTGAACCCGTTATTTTATCGACTCCAGCAAATGTTGATTGTAACCACTGTAACTCAGAGCCTAAATTTAACAGAGGCGCGGCCAGTTTTGGCTCTGCAAACCAAATATTTGCTTCACAAATACTGCTTGGATCATCCCCTAAAATAATCAAATCTGGTAAGTTATAGTCAGTTAATAACTTTCGATATTTGTCATTTTCTTGGGTTAATAGCAGTAATTTATGCGCCATAAATATTCCCTGATAGTCGTAATTAAAGAGGTAGGTTAATGAATCAAATCATAGCATTTTTATCTAAAATTGGCGCTATGTTGCATCCGTGGATGAGTGAGATTGCTACTGCATTAGTGGCCTGTACGATTGTTATTTTTGCCACAGATATCAATCGGGCATTAAGGCGGTCATTGTCAGGCAGTGGCTTCATTATTAGAACTTCAGCATTTGTTCTGGTCAATGCTTTTGGTTACGGTCTGGCTATTGTGAGTATCAGTCCATGGCTAGCGAGTCAACTTAGAGGAATGCCATCACAGTGGATGTTACTGGTTGTGATTGGAGTGTTTATTGGAATAGGTGCATGGGCTCAGCGAAACAGGCAAGTGTAAACGCGTTATTTACGCTGAATCCATTTGTTATTTAGTGAAAAATTAACCAAACCATTTTTCATGACTTGTTGTATGGGAGTTGTCATGGCTGCAATTGGTTAACACGATAGCGGCTTTATCTGGATAATTACTAAAAATCCCATCGACACCAAGTCCTTTTAATGCATGAATATCTTCAGGATTATCTACGGTATAAACATAAATTTTGGCGCCACGTTGATGGGCATCTTGAACCATTTCGTGGGTAACAAAATGAAGATCAACATGAATAGAATACGCATCTAGTGCTGTGACAGATTCAGCATAGTGCAATGGTACGCCAGCTAAAATGGGTGCGACCCTCGCGTGGGGTAAATGCTGTTTTACCACAGATAAATAGGGCTGGTTGAATGATGAAATCAGTAATTGCTCAGCAGTGAAGTTTAGCTCACTGATAAGTTTGGGGTAAATAGCAACTAAGGGCTCTGCAGTGTGGTAGCCTTTGAGTTCAATATTGACGATACAACGGCCACGAATTAACGTCATCACTTGCCACAACGTTGGAATTGAGTGCTGTTGAATGGTCACTTTACTGAGTTCATCTTTTGAAGCAAGGTGAGTCACTCCGCGACCCGTTGTTTTTGTTTCTAATCGACGATCATGAAACACAAACAGCTCACCTTCAATATTATATACGTCCAGCTCAATGGCTTGGACATTAATTGACAGTGCTTTTTCCATAGCAGCTAAGGTGTTCTCAACCTCGTAACCGCTGGCACCGCGATGTGCAAAAATCAGCATTTAACTAACCTTTTATAATTTGATGTAAATCACGAGATTGACCATTGTTGATATGAATTTCCATTTGTGGATATGCCAGCTCAACATGATTCTCTTTCAGCTTTTTACAGATACGCTTGTGCAAATTATGTCTTAACGGCCAACGATCGTTCATGTCTTTTGCATAAGATCTGACTTCGTAATCTTGTGTGTGCTGGCCAAAACCTGCAAACCAAACCTCAGGCTCAGGGAAGCTCAATGATAAATCACATTCTCTTACCGCTTGATGAAGTAACGCTTCAACTTTTGAAGGGTCTGCATCACGTTGTACTGATACGCTAACAATCACCCGGGTAATAGGATCTGATAGTGACCAGTTGACTAATTGTTCTGTGATAAAGGCTTTATTCGGCACAATGATTTCTTTTCTGTCCCAATCCACAATTGTCGTGGCGCGAATTTCGATTTTAGTGACTGTACCAGTTAAATCGCGAATGGTGACGGTATCACCTATGCGGATGGGTTTTTCAAACAGAATAATTAAACCAGAAATGAAGTTAGCAAAAATTTCTTGTAAACCAAAACCTAAACCAACAGATAACGCTGCCACTAACCATTGTAATTTAGACCACTCAACCCCAATGGTTGAGAAACCAACGAGTAAGCCTAAAAATATGACTAGATAGCTGCTCACCGTGGTTATCGCAAAGCCTGTACCTGGGGTTAATTCCAATCGTTGCAAGATGGTTAACTCTAATAAACCAGGAAGGTTTTTGGCTATCATGGCCGAAAAGCCGACAACGATGAATGAGAATAGAATAGACTTTAAGGTAATGGGAATTTGCTGCTCTATGCCATTGATAACCGAGTGAGTATTCCACATCGTAATGCCATCTAAAAATGAGAATAAGGCGGTATGGGTTTGTGATACTAAAGCCAACAAACTGCCAAAAAAGGCTAGAATCAATAACGAGCGTACAAGGCCTAATGACTGACTTGCGATAGTCTCAAGGTCAACAATAGGTTCTTCATAGTTATCATTCACATCAGCAGCATTATTGAGTTCACCGCGTTCACGTTGGGCTAAGCGTTCTGCTCGGCGAGCTTTTGCGCGATCAAAGGCAATCAGTCGTCTTTCAATTAACATCCAGCGTTTAATTAATTGATACAGTAACAAGAAACCTAAACCTAATAGCAAGGAAAGCTGCAGCTGTAATAACACTTGGAATGCACTGAAATAGTAACCAATTGAGGCTAATACGATACAGCAGCAAGGTACTGCGATTAAAAAGATCCAAGTAATTTTATTAAATAACTTCATGTTTTTGCCATCATTCGCATTGGCACGAAAATCATTAATAAATGCATACATATCGCGGTAAAGGATAAGTAGCGTAATGGTGAAAACCAGAAATGCGCCACGACCAATACTATTGCGGATTAAGGAAGTATCAATGGCTTCGCTGAACCCCATGATACCGATCAGTGGCCAACTGATGAAAATAAAGCGTAAGGTCTTTTGCTGTAGTCGTTTCACTAGCGGTTGTGGCCGCCTGAAATGGCTGATGAGGATGCCATTGTCTAATGACAGAAGGGCAAAAAATCGATATACCCAATAGCTACAGCCAATAGAAAGTACACCAACCCCAATCGCGTGGACAAAATTAAACTCTGATGAAAAGAAAATTAACCCGCCCAGTAACAAGGGCATAGGTTTTAATAGCGAGTAAAATAGCGTTAAGCCGAGGGTTTTCGCGGTATAGATAAACTTATCTTGGGTTACGTTACCGACATTTTGACCGTAATGTTCAATGGCTTTGTTGAACCTTGGAGTTAATAAATCCTGAGCCATTAAGCAAAGGATGAGAATAATGACCCACCAAGCCCAGTAAATATTCTGTGACTGCCATGCTTGTTTTAACTTTTCCCTTTGAGGCGCCTGAGTGAGCCAAACAGTGGCATTCTTTAAATCGATGAACCATAAACCTGAAATTCTGGCTGCATTCGGTACCCAAAATAAATGTTCGTTCAGGGTGTTTTTCAGACGCAAGTATATTCGATTGAGTTGCTCGTAACTGTTTCTCAGCTTTGCCTGCTCATTCAGATATACATCGTAATTCTGCACCAATTGTTCAATCAAGCTTTGTTGTGATTCTAGTAACTTTATTTGAGTGTGATTGAGAAAATCTTCAGTATTGAGCTGTTGCTTGTTTAACGCTTGCTGCTGTTCAGCCTGATAGCGTTTCAAACGAGAGTCAGCAATTTCAGCCAGTAATACATCTTGGTTTGGCGGTTTAGGCAGCGATTGCAGCATTTGTAAGAATCGGTCGCCAAAAGCTGAGTTGGTTTCCACCCAGGTTATTTGTTCTTCAACGTTGGTTAATTGCAAAGCATGAGATTGATATTGCTTCTCTGCTTTTTCCTGTTGAGTAATGACTTGAGTAATGCCATTAGTGATGCGAATTAACTCTTGAGCATATTGCTGGTTTTTTTGGCTTATCTCTTGAGAAATCGTATCGGCCAGCTGCTGCTGATCAATAATATTATTGGCAATGGTATTGGCTGCTTGTTGCTGGCGATATTGATTATTTTGTTTATTTAACGATTCGATCAACTTCTCTTGCTGTGCATGTTCAATACGCAATAACTGTAATTGTAATTGGGCGATTTGTTTTTGCTTAGGGCTGCTAGACAGTTCAGCCGTTAAGGTTTCAATATGTTGCTCAAGCAATTGACCTTGGAGTAAATGCAACTGGCCCAATGGCGTATCTACGGGAGCTAGCTGGGTTCTTTTATGTTGATTCGAGGCATCCTTTGCCTGTCTGATTAAGCTTGGTAATTGCTGCTGCCTTTTTGAAAGGCGCACTAATTGTTCGCTTAAATCATTTTCAGATTGTTTGAGTTCAGATAAATGGTAATAAGCCATCGAGGCTTGCTGACCCATGTCAATATCGGCACTGATGTTAATGTCAGTTATTGGTTGATTAATCTCTGCTGAAATCTTTTGAGTAATAACGTCGCTGTTTTGCTCAAGCTCCAAGTAACCGTTCTGTTCATTACTCAGCTTTGTGATGCTGGTTTTGACGTTTTCTATTTGAGTGGGTAGGTCAACGACTTGCGATGAGTTGTTGCTTTGAGAAAATCCCAAGCGTTTATCCAGTTGCAGGGGAGAATTAGCCGATGCAACAAAGGAGATAAAGCTGAGTATAAAAAACGCAATACGTAACATAGGGAATGATTGCTAGTGAGAGACTAATACAATGGTAACAAAAACCTGAGTTTACGCTTTATTTTTTTTATGATTTTGCTGAGTTTCGAATATTGCTGTGAGCAAGATAATCAATCCACCAATAATGGTATTAAGGTTAACTTGTTCGTTCAGCAGTAAGAAGGCTAAAACTGTGCCGTAAAAAGGCTGTAAGCAAGACACTAAACTTGCGGTTTTAGCGCTTAGTTGACGCAGTGAGGAGGCAAATAACGCATGGGGCGCAGCAGTAAAGAATACGCCTAAAATGGCTATGGTTAACCATATATCTAGCGTAATTGAGGTGAGTTCGACTTCTAAAAAAGGAGACAAGATTATCACAGCGACTAATGTTTGATAGAACATTGCTTGTGGCCCGCTGTATTGTGAGAAGTATTTTTTGTGCAATAAGTTACGTGCAGTAAATAGAGCAGCTGAGAGTACACCTACAGCAATACCTAAAGTGACATCATTATCAAAGTTAGGTTCAGGAATAAGCATAAATACTCCTGTGAGTACTGCGATGCCTGAGAGTAAGTCTATAAACCTTAAGCGAGTTCTATTGACGAGAGGTTCAACTAAGACTGTCATGACAGGGTAGGTAAAAAAAGCAATCATTCCGATGGCGACAGAAGATAACTGCATTGCAGCAAAGTAGGTTACCCAATGTAAACTCACCAAAATACCTAATCCAAGGGCAATTAAATAATGCTTGGGCTGAGATAACAGCAATGCTTGACGAGAAATTTTGACAATACATCCCAGAACGAAAAATGCGACGGTACACCGAAGAACGGTAATATCTAATGCATTAAGGGGAAGTATTTTTGAAAATAATGCAGTAATACCAAATAACAGTACTGCAATATGTAACTGAATTAGCCCTGAAGCATTTGATACTTCAGGGCGCTGCGCTTTTATCATGCCGATAGGCATATTTAATATTTTACTTTAAGTGAGCGAATGCTTGACCCATACGAGTCGTTTCAGTCGGCTCTACACCTTCTGCAAAGGTATCAATGGCATCTTGACCAAATAACATCACCACTGTTGAGCCTAACTTGAAACGGCCCATTTCTGCGCCTTTCTCAAGTGTAAGTGCTTCAGCACCTTCAGTTGGGTAATCCCAAGTAAATACTTGCTTACCACAAGGTGGTGTTACTGTACCTGCCCAAATGGTTTCAATGCTGGCAACAATGGTCGCCCCAACTAATACCATGGCCATTGGGCCCACTTCGGTTTCAAAAATGGCAACAACACGCTCATTACGGGCGAATAACCCTGGAACGTTTTGTGCCGTGAGTGGATTAACTGAGAACAGTTCACCGGGCACATAAGTCATTTTTGACAAGGTGCCAGTGATAGGCATGTGAATACGATGATAATCTTTAGGCGCTAAGTAAATCGTGGCAAAGTCACCACCATTAAAGCGCTCAGCATCTTTTTGCTGTCCGCCAAGTAATGCAAGCGTCGTGTAATCATGGTTTTTAGCTTGGACAATTTTGCCAGCTTCAATAGGACCACATTGACTGACTGCACCATCAACAGGGTGAGCCATGATTTTGTCGTTTGCAACAATAGGGCGAAGGCCAGGTTTTAAAGCACGGGTAAAAAATGCATTAAAGGTTTTGTATGCTTCAGGCTCACTTTGTGCCGCTTCTGACATATCAATTTTATATTGCTTGATAAACCATTTAATACCTGCGGTAGTAATCGCTCCCGCTTCCGCAGCTGCAAGCTTACCCACAAGACGTGATAGTAAATGTTTAGGTAAGATATATTGCAAAGCAATTTTAACAGAATCCAATTGAGTACCCTTTTTAGTTATTTATGTCGTGCTAATCTTGAGAATTGTAAACCAGATTAATGAGTTTACTCATCTATTGCTCTGAAGTGTCGAGCATGGCGCTGTTCATCAAGGCTGGCAATAATTCGGTGATAATTGTTAAATCTATCTTGAGTTATTTTCCCATCCGCGAGAGCCTCTTGCAAGGCGCAACCCGGATCATTACCGTGTTTACAATCTCTGAATTTACATGTGCCGATGTATTCTCGAAATTCAATAAAGCATTCGCCGACGCGAGGTGCGGGTAAATGCCATAATGCAAACTCACGGACACCGGGCGAGTCAATTAAGTCTCCACCACTTTCAAAGTGCAGTAACTTGGCTGTAGTTGTGGTGTGTTGGCCTAAGCCAGAGTTTCCAGATACATCACCAATGAGAAGATCCGCTTCTGGCATGAGTGCATTAATCAGCGATGATTTTCCGACACCAGATTGGCCTGCAAATACGCTGATTTTATCTGATAACAGTGATTTTATTTGTTCGACTCCCTCACCGGTGTGACTACTCACCATATAAACAGGGTAACCAATTTGGCGATAACGGGCTAAAGCGACTTCAACTTCTTCACGATTGTCATTGGTTAGTAAATCCATTTTATTAAGGATAATGACAGGTGGAATTTCAGTGTCTTCTGCAGCCACTAAATATCGGTCGATAATTTGTGTGGTGAAGCTAGGTAAAATTGAAGAGACAATTAATATCTGATCAATATTGGCTGCGATAATTTTTACGCCGTCATATAAATCTGGACGGGTAAGGGAAGATGTTCGTGGATGAACTGCTTCAACGATCCCGCCAATACCACGATCTGTTTCAGTGGCTAAGCGCACAAGCACTTTGTCGCCAGTGACAAGGCTGGTGATATTTCGACGGAGATTACAACGTGCAACAATACCATCTTCGGTTTCAATATCAGCATGCTGACCGAAGCGTGAAATGACGATACCCTGTTGTTCTGGTCCAAGTAGACTATCCTGTAGATCGGTTGTCTGATCAGGATTATCTTTACGCTTTAAACGTTTACTTTGGTTGTCGCGCATTCTGCGCTTTTGACCTTGGCTAAGTGGTTTCTTTTTACTCACAGGCAAATCTTCATTAATTAGTGGTTTTTTTGTCGTATAAAAAAACAGTATGATACACCCTCTTTAATAAAAAAGCCTGAATTTAGGGCTTTTGACAGAATAAGGCAGATATTATGGCTGTAAACTCGAGCAATCTGATTTGGGTTGATTTAGAAATGACTGGTTTAGAGCCCAGTGTCGATCGTATTATTGAAATTGCGACGATTGTGACTGACCAAGAATTAAATATTATTGCCCAAGGGCCAGTTATGGCGGTTCATCAGTCTGATGAAGTGTTAAATGGCATGGATGATTGGAATCAAAAGCATCATGGTGAGTCTGGATTAATTGATCGCGTTAAGAGCAGTAAATATTCTGAAGAAGACGTTATTAGAGCAACGATTGAATTTTTAGAGCAATATGTCCCTAAAGGTGCTTCGCCTATGTGTGGAAATAGCATTGGCCAAGATCGCCGTTTTTTGAACAAATACATGCTTGAGCTAGAAGACTTCTTCCATTATCGCAATATTGATGTCAGCACCATAAAAGAGCTAACAAATCGATGGAAGCCAGAAGTTATGAAAGGCTTTAGCAAAAATAATACCCACCAAGCACTAGAAGACATCAAGGAATCTATTGCTGAATTGCAGTTTTATCGCCAAGAAGTATTTAAAATTTAAGCAATCAAACCTTTTTTTTGAATTAGGGGTTGCAGTGTAGTGAATATTACATATAATGCGGCCTCAACTTTTTACAGCGAGCCACTTGCTATTTGAAGTTGTAATTTGAAGATTTGCTGCATTAGCTCAGTTGGTTTTGGTTCAAACGATACCTTGCCAAATGTTTTAATAAAGCAAGAAGAGATGCGATATTAGCTCAGTTGGCTTTGAATCAGACGATACCTTGCCAAGTGTTTTAATAAAGCAACAAGATGCGACATTAGCTCAGTTGGCTTTGAATCAGACGATACCTTGCCAAGTGTTTTAATAAAGCAACAAGATGCGACATTAGCTCA
>NZ_JAUOSO010000022.1:0-75282 GCF_030548905.1 Shewanella sp. 2_MG-2023 | reverse complement strand
TCGTAAAGCGTAGCTTTTAAAGAGACCTGCAATTGACTTCAAGTAAAGAAGCGATGCTTCCCTCACGCCGCAGGGGGCTTCAATTAAGCCCCAAGGGCATGGAATATGAACTCACGGATTGAGTAGCGACAACCTCTTCTCTCCGAAGTAAAGAACAACCCGTTACATGAGACCTACGGCTCATGAACTATGATCGTTATAAGCACATAGGATTATGAGTAACTTGAATAGTCATTTGTCCAAAATATGTTGGCCTGATAGCCAAGTTAAAAGATACGAATTTGATTTCGAAACGGATATCTTTATTCTTAATATTGAAGATTTTCAAAGGGTGAGTTGGAGCATCAGATTTGATAACGTAGACTTCAATTTTGTAAATGATCCTGTATATATATATGATGCAAAGTTTTCTGAACTCAACGGCTTAAATATTGCTGAGTTTAGCGATGATGATGGACTCATTATTAAAATCATATATGGTGACTGTGTAGTAGCGTGCTTATAACAAGGCAATTAATCGGAACTAAAACAGTGGGTTACGTTTCGCTTCGCTACACATTATAACCCACTGCTTTAGTCCGCTTATTGCGGCGTTATATTTTAGGTGCATATCTCTATATGAATGATCGATTAAATCAGTTTTTTGAATATCACGCGAATTTCAATTTGTTGGATGAGACATTAAAAACTCCAAAGAGTATTAATAAATTCCATTCAGCTAATGTTGAGTATTTTAATAATAAAGTTGATTTCTCTAAAGATGAAAACTCTATAGATTGGCACTTTAGGAGTTTTAGATCCCTCCGTCAAATTTTTCATTCTTCCCTTATGTATACAGAATCCAAGGTTACTGAAAAACAGTATTGTATAGCATCCGTATTTTTTTCAAAATATTATGCTTTTTTACACGCAGTTAAATCAGTTCTCTACATAACACCAATGGAAAAGTTTTCACCTAGATTAGGACATAGTCAATCTATTAATATGTTCATGAGCAACTACTGCCAAGGGAAAAGAAAAGTCTTTGACAAAGGCGAATTTGAATCTTTTGCAAAGACTTTACGCGATCTTCGAGAAATAACGTCTTATCAGATACCTCACTCAGGGAGCAACTTTTTGAATGAGGATGATTTTAAAAATATAGAAAATCAGCTATCACATTATTTGTTAAAGCTATATCAGCTTTCTCACTATTTAAGCTTTATCGTTAGCAAAAAGCACATATCAGTACCTGTCGTTAGCAATTATGAATTATTTCATTCATATGAAATTAAGTATTTCAGAACACCCCATCCATTTAAAAGTGATCATATAGATTACTCTGATGATGTATTCATCAATGATACTATAAGAGCAAATGCTACTTACTGTGAGCCTTTTTGTATTATATTCGAGCATGAAATGGATGAATTTCAGATATACAGTGGATTTGAATATTTGGAGCATGATGAAAGCACTTTTGTGCCTCAAGATGTTACTTCATTTATTTGGAAGGCACTTTGATTTTCGAATTAAAATATAACAGATAAGGATAGGCCGCGCGTAGCCGCGGCCTTATCCCAAGTGTTGAACAAGCCCGAGTGATACCTTTATAGTGTAAATATCGGCGTAAGATCTTACGCTTTTTCGACGTGTGCTGAGCAGTTACATTTTTTACTAGCCGCATCGATCCCTTAGCATCGCCAGCTAATTTCGTTGCCCAAAAATATCAATGCCTTAGCACCTCCTGATACTTTTATTGTTCCGCATCTTAAGTGTTATTTTTTTATCCTTCCGCTTAAACAGTGGCGTTAGGTGTCGTTGTGTTTTTCCTAAGAAAGCTTGTCAGTCGCGCATGCGCTTTTTCATCCCTTCGTTGCCAGCAACCCATAAATATCATCGGTTGTTGGCAACAGGGGCAAGGTCGGACAGCTTTAGTTTTAGTGGTGTTTTCGAGCGGCGAAAACACGGTGCCAGCAACGGCTAGCATCAAGCGTATTCGTTGCCGCAGCCTGGCTGAACCTCCTCTGAGTAATCCAAAATCTCTGACTCGCCGTAAGCCTTTCGGCAGCACAACAAAACAAAATAGACAGCCATTGTTAAATGGCATAATTGATCAAAACCATAATTGATGACCTCCGACTAAGCTTAATTTGCGCATTTAACAAGGAGGTTGTATGCCAAGGCCAAGAAGAACCCTCATTAGTCTCGAAGATACTCCCTATTATCACTGTTGTAGCCGTGTTGTGCGGCGGGCTTTCTTGTGTGGTGATGATAACTATACCGGTAATAATTATGACCACAGAAGGGGTTGGGTAGAGGCACAACTCTTGAAACTCACCGAGGTATTCGCAATCGATGTTGCGGCGTATGCTGTGATGAGTAATCACCTTCATGTTGTCCTTCATATTGACGTTGAACAAGTTAACACCTGGTCAGATAGAGATGTGGTACTGCAATGGCATAAACTGTTTAATGGCACAGGATTAACCCAGAAGTTTGCCAAAGGTGAAGTGATTGAAGAGTACGGTGTAGCTCAGCTTAAACACCTGATTGCAACTTATCGCTCACGCCTTTGCGATATAAGTTGGTTTATGCGGTGTCTCAATGAACCTATCGCCAGACAAGCCAATCAAGAAGACAACTGCACAGGGCATTTCTGGGAAGGGCGCTTTAAGTCTCAAGCGTTACTGGATGACGCAGCCGTATTAGCCTGTATGGCTTATGTCGAGCTTAATCCTATTCGTGCGAGAATGGCCAATACACCCGAGCAATCGGATTTCACCAGTATCAAGCTCAGGGTGCAAGAGGCGTTATCAGGTGAGCAACCTAAAAGTCTTTTACCTTTTATTGGCAATGAACGTGTAAACCAACCCAAAGGCATTGCTTTTTCATTGCAAGATTACCTAACACTGGTAGATGAAACTGGTAGAGTAATTCGAGATGACAAGCGTGGCGCCATTGATTCAAAGGCTTGCGAGATACTAGAGCAATTAAATATTCCTTTAGCCAATTGGTTTAAAATTGTCACTGAGTTTGGGCAACTCTTTCATGGCCCTGTGGGGACGCTACAAAAGTTTAGCAACTACTGTGAACATCTGAACAAACGAAGGCGGCATTTTTCAAATAGTTGTCAGTTTATTCCTGCCAACTAAGGTTACAAACCTCAAATAACCTCGTTAACTCAGCCTCATTAGCTGAGTTAACAATCCTTGCGCAAAAATCAGCATTACTGGCTTATTTTTTCATTTTTGGCTGATTTTGTACCGTGTATCTGTTTCATATGCTGCAAACAAAGGTATGAACATGACTAGCTATTGATAAGGTCGATGTAACCTTGCTATGTTATTGATTAGTAATGGCTGGCTATGTATCTTTGATTGGGTTTTGGTAAGTCGCCTAGGGGGGGTTATCGAAATTCTCGCTAATAAGCTGTTATATTTTCCTTCCGTTACGTATACCTAATCTTTAAAATGCAGTTATTGATAAATAAAATTAAATCGGAGCGAGTGTTGGAAATTTCAGGAGCAGATTTAGCCACATACATAGGCCTAATCGTCGGTGTTGTGGGTTTATTTTTGGGAGGGGGCTTTGCGTACAAACGTTCCTCAGTCAAAAATACTAGAGAGCAGACGCAAAATGTCAATCATGGGAACGCGTATCAATCAAACGGAGATATGACTGTAAATGTGAATCAAACTGAGTCAGAAGCGGATAAAGAACTTGCAGAGGAAAATCGTGCAAAAAAGTCTCATGACCTTGACATAATCACACAAATATTAGAGCCGCTACCATACGAAGATTCTCAGGTTTGGTTTGAACAGGCTGGTTATGCAGGGTTACCTCGAGACTTTTGTCATGGTTTAGATTCGTTAGAGAAGTTTTTAAGCGAGCCTTATAAGCTCTACAACTCTAAGGTAGAAAAAGTAAAGAATGAGCTATTGACATCAATTGTTTCATTCAACGAAACATGCATGGGGCATCTTGGTGCTCAAGAAAATCCGAAGGGTAATATGTATCTACCTCCCTATCATTGGAAAAATCAAGGTAAAGAAAGTGAAGCGAGATACTATGAACAGGTTAAAGCTGTTGGTAACGCAGGTCAAGCAACAAAAGAATGCCTTGATGTATTTATAAGTGTGATTAAAGAAGAGTCATTTATTGTTAATAAGTTAGCGTAACTCACCCCAAAATATAACATAAAGTTTAAGATGGATTCGCTAACGCGTGCTGATTTCGCTTCGCTCCATTTTAGCACGCACCGCTCACCACTTAACTTGGCGTTATCAGTATAGGATAATCAAGTGATTGAACGAAAGCGCGGTATTTATAAAGGACGTAATAAGTCGTCTGGATACAAAGAACTAGTATGGACGGTAGCTACGTCGTCAGATACCTCTTTAGATATTAAAG
Organism: Shewanella sp. 2_MG-2023; assembly: GCF_030548905.1. Lineage (NCBI taxonomy): Bacteria > Pseudomonadati > Pseudomonadota > Gammaproteobacteria > Alteromonadales > Shewanellaceae > Shewanella > Shewanella sp. 2_MG-2023. Next base: position 70,890 of record NZ_JAUOSO010000022.1, on the reverse strand, counting down.
GGCAAACCCAATTAACGTTAGATACAATTCAAGATAATCTTGTTGAGCTTGGTAGCGATGCAACTCGAATAGTATCTGCTCAAGTCTTTATTTCAGATATGAACTCTAAGCAGGCAATGGACTCTGTATGGTGTGATTGGTTTGGTGATAATCCTCAAAGTTGGCCGCAAAGAGCCTGCTTGGGTGTAGATCTTGAAGGTGATGTGTTAATTGAAATTACCGTTACCGCAGTCCGCTAAAGTACAGCTAGCAAGGCATATAAATTAACGCATTCAGGGATTGAAATTCTTTTACCGTGTAGATTATTGATTGGTGTTGTTTACGTTCCGAAATCACCAGGATAAGACATCATTCCTTCGATGTTTAGAATAAGTAGCCCATAAGTGTTATCGTCAAAGCCCACCTGAGCGACATCTTAGGCAATGATAGATTCATGCTAGATTTATGATACTGAAAAGGACTTTTAAGCTATGGGCTATTCTTCAATTACAAATACTTCTTCTGTAGTAAAAATTCCTTTTGTAATAAAAATAAGCGCTATATTACTTAGTTTGTTTTTCTATACAGCCACAGTTTGGGCGACTCAAATACAACAAAACTTACCACTTGTTGAGTCTGAAGATGGTCAACTCCATTTGGATGTGATGATTCAGGCTTTGTCAGGTCGGATGATTATAGATACAGGCTCTTCAAGCTCTGTTTTAGACCGCAGGTATTTATCCAGTATTGATGATTATACTTCTTTGGATGTTGAAAAAGGCTATGGCTTTGGGTCTGAGCAAGCGATGATGGTCAGTGAGAAAATACAGCTATCAGGCTTTACCGTATCAGGATATGAACTCTCTCGCGTTAATTTAAATACTCATAATTTGTCGGGTATTAATCGAAAGTATTTAGGCTTGTTGGGTTTTGACCTGCTGCAATTAATCGCTAAAGGGCTGCAATTTTCTGAGCTACAAACTCAATTATTGGCCCAATATACCCTTGATGAAACCAAGAATAACCTCAGCTTATTTTCATCAGGTTTTGGCATACCTTACGTTGTGGTTAATATTAACGAGCAGGAAGTGGGACTCATTTTAGATACAGGCTCACAATATTCGATAATTAACCGTAAGAATGCTGTCGACTTATCTATTTCTTCTGAACTTATTCCTAATGCCTATGGCCAAGATATTAATGGCAAACAGATCCCCATTAGCATGAGTGACTCTATCGCGGTCTCTAATGGTAAGGCTTCATTATTTGAAAACCGCTTTATTGTTACCGACCTCGATTCGGTCATTGTTAACGATAGCTTTAATCACCAGGTCATCGGGATTATCGGGCTCAATCAATTAAAATCATTAAATATTAAAATAGGTTTTGAATCTAATACGGTGACTTTTCAATAGGCGGGGCTTGTTACAAAACATCGGTATTTGGGCTGAGGGAGTATCATTTAGCCAAGTGTCATGTGGCCAAGTGCTATGCGTCTATGTAGCTATGTACTGCAACCCGTACTGTAACCATTGCTACAACCAGTGTTGTTGCGATTCGCCCTACATGGGCTAGTTACTTTGTTAACTCAGAAACACCGCTATAGCTGCGCTCAGCCTTAAGCAATATATCTTGATATAAGTTGGTTTGTTTTAATTGCGAAATAGCTTCATTAACCAGAATAGCCGTTTCTGGATCGTGACAAGCAATATAGCGCGGGGCTTGGCCGAATAATTTGACCTTGGTGACTTCAACAGGTGATTTAATTTGGCTGTCAATTTGGCTGCGATAATAATCAAAAATTCGTTCTTCAAGAATAATAGCTTGAATACGTTCACGAAACAGCATCAACACTTGGTTTTTTTGATTCGCAACTTCAATATAATTGCTATGTGTTTTTGCAATTTCTAAAAATTCTTGGCCTAGATAATGACTCGCATTTTGAAAACCAACCAAGGAGACGTTTTTAAGATCTTGTACCGAATCGATGGCTAATTGGTTTTTGCTCAGATAAAAAACGCTATTTTGATAATCAATTAAGCTCTGGGTTAAAAATAGCCCTTCGCTATTAGCGGGGGAGTTGATAATACAATCAATTTTTTTGGTTTTAACCAATCGTAAAGCGCGCAGGTTAGAGGCAAAAGTGACTTGGCCTAATTTTACATGGCTTGTTGCTAACGCAGCTTGTAATAATTCGTATTGCAGCCCACGCTGCTCGTCAACAAAGAAGAAAGGTTTAATACTGCTGCTGGTGGTAAAATTGACTATTTTATCGTGGGAAGCTAAAACTGGCTTTTCGATGAGTAGAAAAATCAAGCAGATAGAGAAGCTGAATGGCATCAATTTACTTTTTGAATACTTGTAATATTTAATATGCTTCAACCTAGAAATCCTTTTAAAGTTGTCACTCAGCGTCCAGCTAATTGGATTACTCTTTCACACAAGGCAATAGAAATATTGAATACAAAGTAAGGCAGAGTAACTGATATTTTAGTTTAGCCTACGGATAACCTAGCTTCTATACCTCTTTATTGGGAGCGAACCGTTTTTTGATTGTTCTAGAAAATATAAAACGCAGTAGTGATTTTGAGAGATGCTTAATTTAAGTTTTTGAAATATGAGTCTTTAACTTTAATGACTGATTAGGGCTATTAACTTTATCGAAGCCAATAAAAAAGCTTAACGCATTCACGTTAAGCTTTTAAGTATTCATTTTGTGGCACTAATAGAGTTGCCAGCAAATTAAGCTAATCAGGACCAATTAGTCAGAAAAAGTGCTCCAAATTGGCGCATGATCAGATGGCTTTTCTATACCACGTAAATCGTAATCTACATCTGATTCAGTCAGACGTGGTAATAATGACTTAGTGACCATAACCACATCAATACGCAGGCCACGGTTATCGACAAAGCCTTTACTGCGGTAATCAAACCACGAGTAACGTTCAGTGCGCTCTGGGTGCAGTTCACGGAAGCTATCGACCAAGCCCCAGTCTTTCAAACGCTGCAACCATTCGCGTTCTTCAGGTTGGAAGCTACATTTACCGGTTTTAAGCCAGCGTTTGGCGTTGACTTCACCAATGCCAATATCTAAATCAACAGGCGAGATATTTATGTCACCAATAATGGCAATGTCTTCATCCGGTGTGTGGTTGTCAGCAAGGTGCTGCATTAAGTCTTGATAAAACTTACGCTTGGCAGGGTACTTAGTTTCATGAGTGATATTTTCACCTTGTGGGAAATAACCATTCATGACGGTAATGACACGGCCATTATCTTGCTTGAACTTACCCATGATCATCCGGCGCTGCGCATCTTCTGCATCATCTTTAAAACCTTTGATGATTTCAATAGGCTCAGCTTTTGACAGCATAGCCACACCGTAGTGAGCTTTACCACCATGATAATGCACGTGGTAACCCATAGCTTCAACGTCTGCTACTGGAAATGCTTCGTCGTGAACCTTGGTTTCTTGTAGGCCGATGACGTCAGGTTGATGGCTATCGATTAACGCTTGTAATTGATGCAAGCGAGCGCGAATACCATTGATGTTAAATGAGACAATTTTCATTAGACAAGTACTCGCTTGAATGGCTTAACAATTACGTGAGCATATACGCCAGCTTCAATGTACGGGTCAACATCAGCCCATGCTTGCGCTGCAGCTAATGAATCAAATTCAGCGACCACTAAAGAGCCAGTAAAACCCGCTTCAGCAGGGTTTTCACTATCAATCGCAGGATGTGGGCCAGCGACTAATAAACGACCTTCAGCGGCAAGTGCTTCAAGTCGAGCAATATGTGCAGGACGGGCACTCATGCGCTTTTCTAAGCTGTTTTCAACATCTTGTGACGAAATCATGTACCACATAGATAGGTTCCTTGAATTATTTTATTTGTTCCGATTCATCATGTTCCATATGTTTATACAGGTACATAACGGTAATAACAGTATTGACTAAGGTAAGAGCTGTTAAGCCAAACACTTTAAAGTTCACCCAGGTTTCTAATGGCAAGCTAAAGGCAACATAAATGTTAGCAATACCACATGCAACAAAGAAAGTGACCCAGTACCAAGTGACATGAGCCCATATCTTGTCAGGGCATTTCATTTCTTTGCCCAACATGCTTTTAAGAATAGGTTTGTTGATTAACTGACTTACTAGTAATGCGATAGCAAAGAAGGCGTAAACAATAGTGACTTTCCATTTGATGAATGCATCATCGTGGAAGACCAAAGTTAACGTACCGAAAAATGACACCATAGCAAAAGTGATCAAATGCATCTTTTCGACTTGCTTATATAAGATGTAAGTGACAATTAACTGCAATGCTGTGGCCGCAATAAGTGCGCCAGTGGCAGTGTAGATATCATAAAATTTGTAGATGGCAAAAAAGATTACCAAAGGGAGAAAATCAAGCAGTTGTTTCATTAGAAGCTATAGCCTAAAGGTGAGTTTAGCAGTCCATTTGCTAATAGGAATGATTGCGCCAAATTGTACCAGCAACGGTCAGTGATATGAAGGTGATCAGCTTGAGATAAGATGAACTATGCTTAATGGCGGCTCATATACCAACAGTGCAATGCGACAAATAGAATAAGCGATATTCTATATGGAATATTAGGTAATGGTATTATTCTTGTAAATTCTATTGTAGAGCAATATACATGACTCAAAACATTATAAAGCTGGCTCCACTAGCCCTTTTATTTTCATTACCTGTAAATGCGAGCGGTTTATTTTTACAAGAAGCTGTTTACGCAAACCAAGGTACTGCTGGTGCGGGTGATGGTGTTTATACTGAATCAGCTGCTGCGATGTGGGTCAATCCCGCCATTATGTCGTTTATGGGGGAGAATAAAACCACTGTAAATGGCCTAGCGTTTGATTTGGGAGTCGATTTTTATGATGTTGATGGCGTTTCTGGTGGTGGTAGCAATAACTATCTTGGTTCGGTAGCAGCCTTTCATGTTGTTCAATTAACGGATGATCTGCATTTTGGCGTAGGCCTTGGTACAGCAGGTGGTTCTGGCTTAGATTACAGTGCTAACTGGGCTGGGCAGTTACAATTAGAAGACATTAACCTTCTGACTCTGCAAGTCAATCCAGCCTTAAGTTATCGCATTAATGACCAATGGTCGGTAGGTGCGGGATTGCAAATAAACTACGCTGTGCTTGACGGTAGGATGGCTAATACTGAAATTGAAAGCGCCTCTGACTGGACCATGGGCTATAACGCTGGCGTTGTTTATCAACCTAGCGAACAGTTAATGGTAGGCCTTAGTTATCGCTCAAAACTTGAGCATGATTTTCAAGGTAACCTCAATTCAGATATCCGCCTAGATAACCTGCAGCTGACAGATTTTTCAATGGACAGTAGCTTAGTTGCCCTGGTTGATTTGAGTGCTAGCTATCAAGTCACACCGCAGTTAGCGTTATTGACCACCATTCAGTGGCATCAATGGAGTGATTGGGATAGCAGCCCAATTACATTTAATGGTTCATTGTTGGGACAAGACCACAGCTTTGATCTATCACAAGACCGAGATTGGGATGATGTTTGGCATTATGGCGTAGGTTTAGATTATGCGATTAATAAAGATTGGAATCTAAAACTCGGTTTCTCTTATGAAACATCACCGCAAGATGATCCATATTTACAAACCCCTGATATCCCCGTGGGTGTGCAAAAGCGCTACTCTGTTGGTGTGAGTACTCATATTGGCGATAGTAAGTTAGATGTTTTTTATGAGTATGCTGATTTAGGAAATGTTGAAATTCGTCAAGATGGGCTTATACCGGGTGTTGACCCAACAGGTAATCTATTGAATGGCTACTTTGATTCAAGCATTCACTTTGTTGGTGTTGCTGTAACGTTTTAATACGTCAGCCACTGCAATGATATAAATTTTATCCATATAAACATTCATCTGGATTAGATTTAAATTAGTACTTAACAAAAATGCCGCTCATTTTAAATGAGCGGCATTGTTACTATTAAGCCTAATAAGATGATTTAAATGCGTATTATGCTTTTTGAGTCGCAGCTTTCATATTAAGGGTAAACTCGCCTAATTCACTTAACAAAGCTTTTTCGTCGTCTTTGTTTCGCTCGATAATTTTCACCACAGCAGAACCAGAAATAGCACCTGCAGCACCTGCGTTAATGGCTTCGCTTACTTGCTTAGGCTCAGCAATACCGAAACCTAATAACGGCGGCGGGGCATCAAACTCAGCCAGTTTGGCGAGCACTTCACCAATTGGCGCACCCGCTTTTGATTCTGTGCCAGTTACACCCGCACGAGATAGCAAATAGGTATAACCTTGGCCATGTTCACTGACCATTTTGATGGTGTCAGTATCAGCATTTGGCGGCGCAATAAAAATCGGCGCAACCCCATGTTTATGGGCGGCTTCACTAAATGGAGCCGACTCTTCAACTGGCACATCAGCAATCAGTACTGAATCAACGCCAGCTTGTTTGGCTTTTGCATAGAACTCATCAATACCATTAGCGAAAACCAAGTTAGCGTATAGCAATAAGCCAATGGGTGTATCAGGATATAACTCACGTACTTTAGTTAGTAGCGAGAAACAATCAGCCACAGTGGTGCCTGAATCTAATGCACGTAGATTCGCGCCTTGGATAACAGGGCCATCAGCAAGCGGGTCTGAAAATGGAAAGCCAAGTTCCAGGGCATCAGCGCCATTGTCCACTAAGGTTTTAATGATTTTTAACGAGATCCCAACCGTTGGGTCGCCAAGGGTCACGAACGGCACAAATGCGCCTTGCTGTTTTTGAGCCAATTGGTCAAAAGCTGCTTGATAACGATTAGTCATGATAAGTCCTTATTTCGCAGCTTCAGCAGAAGCTTTTTGTTCTAAAATGTCAGATACGGTGAAGATATCTTTATCGCCACGACCTGATAAGTTGACCACTAAAATGGTTTCTTTAGTTGCTTCTTTTGCTAATCGAACCGCGTAGGCAATAGCGTGGGCTGACTCTAGCGCTGGGATAATCCCTTCAGTGCGCGCAAGCAGCTGGAAACACTCCAAAGCTTCATCATCGGTTGCAGACTCGTAACGTGCGCGGCCTGTGGCATTTAAGTGTGCATGTTGTGGCCCAACAGATGGAAAATCTAGGCCCGCAGATACTGAATATGACTCTTCAATTTGACCGTCACTGTCTTGCATTAGTGGCGCTTTCATACCAAAGAAAATACCAGTTTTACCATGTTTAAGTGGTGCGCCGTGCATTGGGGTATCAATGCCTTTACCTGCAGGTTCAACGCCAATTAATTCAACGTCTTTTTCATCGATAAAGTCAGCGAACATGCCAATAGCATTTGAGCCTCCACCAACACAGGCGATAACTGCATCAGGTAAACGACCTTCTTTTTCAAGAATTTGCTTTTTGGTTTCTTCACCAATCATGCGCTGGAATTCACGTACAATCGTTGGGAATGGATGTGGCCCTGCTGCAGTGCCAAGTAAGTAATGCGCTTTGTCATAACTTGCAGACCAGTCACGCATGGCTTCGTTACAAGCATCTTTAAGGGTTGCTGAACCCGATGTCACAGGGATAACCTCTGCGCCCATTAGTTTCATTCTGAATACGTTTGGTGATTGACGTTCAACATCTTTTGCGCCCATGTAAACCTTACATTTAAGGTCTAATAATGCACAAGCTAATGCCGTTGCTACGCCGTGTTGACCTGCGCCTGTTTCAGCAATGATTTCTTTTTTGCCCATACGTTTTGCTAATAGCGCCTGACCTAACACTTGGTTAGTTTTGTGCGCGCCGCCATGGAGTAAATCTTCACGTTTAAGATAGATTTTAACCATAGGGTTAGGGCTTAAGTTACGGGTTAAGGTTAATGCGGTAGGGCGACCTGCATAGTTCTTTAGTAAATCGGTAAATTCTTTTTGAAAGGCTTCATCTTCTTGGGCTTCAACAAACGCAGTTTCTAATTGCTTTAGTGCTGGCACAAGGATTTGCGGAACATACATGCCGCCATATTCGCCGAAATAAGGGTCAAGCTTAAGCTTTGTCATTGGATCTTTCCTTATCAATATTGTCTGAAATACCCATGTTGGCTATTTCTTTATTCTGTATAAAAGTCTGGTTTTAATAATGGGTAATGTACTAATTCTTTCTGATTGCAGTAAAAGCTTGAGCAACCTTTTGCGCATCTTTTATGCCGGGCTGTGACTCAACTCCTGAGTTAAGATCTAAGCCATAAAAACCTTGTTGGTTGGCATCAAATGCGTTTTCAGGTGTTAGCCCACCTGCAAGCATGCTGTTTTCTCGTTCTGCAGCTGTTAATGCAGAAGCATCGAGTAACGCTTGCCAGTTAAAGCTCTCACCTGTGCCGCCAAATCCGGTGCTATTTTTACTGTCAAATAAGTAACGATCGCAGCCCTGTGGTTTATCACCGACACAGTTTGTGCCGCTATCAACGCTGACCGCTTTCCAAATTTGGCAATCAAGGTTAGCGTCAGTCAGTAATTGTGTTAACTCGCTAATATCTTCACTGGTTTCGCTGCCGTGCAATTGCACTACAGACAAACCGACCGCTTTTACGGTTGCAACAATGTCAGCATTGGACTTGTTGACGAATACGCCGACAAAGTTCAAAGCAAGGTTGTTTTGTTTGCTTTTTTTAACCAATTCAGCCGCTTGCTCAACACTCACGTTACGTGGTGATTTTGGGTGGAAGATTAATCCACCAAATACAGCACCTGCTTCAGCGACAGCGTTAATATCTTCAATGCGGGTTAAGCCACACACTTTGTTATTGCCAAAAATTAACTGACGACAAGCCAAGTCGATATCGTCTTGCGCCATGATTGAGCTTCCAACGAGGTAACCATCAACCAGAGGATTTAAACGCTTAACCTGTTGGTTATTATAAATGCCAGACTCACTGATAATCACTCGGTCAGTGGGTATTTGCGGCGCTAACGCTTCTGTGGTGGCTAAATCGGTACTTAAGTCACGTAAGTTGCGGTTGTTAATACCCACAATGCGCGCATTAAGATCAATCGCGCGTTCAAGTTCTTCTTGGTTACTGACTTCGGTTAGCGCATCTAAATTGTATTTAGCGGCTTCGGTAGCCAACAATTTATATTGGTCATCATCGAGTACTGAAAGCATTAACAATACGGCATCTGCGCCTTGGTGAGCGGCCAGTTTGATTTGGTACGGGTCAACAAAGAAGTCTTTACATAAGATTGGCTGACTAACACGTGCACGCACTAATGGAATGTAATCAATATCACCCTGAAAGAATTGCTCGTCGGTTAATACCGATATGCCCGATGCGTATTTACCGTAGATATCAGCAATCGCTTCAACATCAAATACTGGGCGGATTAATCCTTTTGATGGACTGGCTTTTTTACATTCAAAAATGTAACTGGCATTGGGGGCTTTGAGGGCATCAAATAAACTGCGGTCAGATATTTTAGGTTGCAAGCTCGCTTCTGGGTAACGCAATTTAAGTGAGGCAATATGGGCCACTTTGGTATCAACAATCTTTGTTAATACGTTAGATTCTTTAGCTGTATTATTGGTGACAGTTGCCATTATTTTGCATCCTCTTGTTGGCTTGCATCAGCCAATTTAGTCAACACGTCAAAAGCTTTACCACTGTTGATGGTTTCAAGCGCAAGTTTGGTGCCTTGCTGAACTGTGTCACACACACCGCTGACATAAAGGGCGCAACCTGCGTTAATGGCAACCGCATCGCGATGGGCAGGTTTGCCTTCACCTTTTAAAATAGCTTGGGTGATAAGGGCGTTATCACTGGGTTCGCCGCCTTCAAGGGCTGAAATATCAGCAGGCTCTACCCCTAACTCTTGCGGGGTTAACTTATAAAAACGAATGTTGCCGTCGTTAAGCTCAGCCACTTGAGTTTCACCGTGTAGGGCGACCTCATCAAGTCCGCTGCCGTAAACCACCATGGCACGTTTTACACCTAATGCGTTTAACACATTAACGATAGGCGCAATCAGCTTTGGCGAATACACACCTAGTAGCATAGCTTCAGGTTTTGCTGGGTTAATCAGCGGGCCTAAGATATTAAAAATGGTGCGGGTTTTAAGTGCTTGTCTTACAGGTACTGCGTGGCGAACGCCGGCATGATAATGCGGCGCGAATAAAAAGCATAATCCAAAGTCTTCAATGCACTGGCTAGCAGCTTCTGGGCTCATATCAAGAGCGATACCACAATGAGATAACACATCTGAGGCGCCAGATTTACTTGATACGCCGCGGTTGCCATGTTTAGCCACTTTTGCGCCTGCTGCAGCGGCAACAAATGATGCAGTGGTTGAGATATTAATGGTGTTGTGACCATCGCCGCCTGTACCGACAATATCTACAACGCCTGTTGCTAATGATTGAGCGCTGCGCGGAAAAGGTTTAGCTGCTTGACGAAGTGCATCAGCAGCACCTGTGATTTCTTCAATGGTTTCACCGCGCATTTTTAGTGCAACTAACATACCTGCCATCGCCACAGGATCCATTTCGCCTGCAACAATCGCGCTAAATAATGTGGCGCTTTGAGTTCGGGTGAGCGCATTACCTTGATAAAGAGAGTCTAATAGAGGTTGTAATTGAGACATTATAATGCGCCTTTATTTGATTCAGATTGAGTTAGGTACGTCAGTGTTTGGGTTAATAGCGTGCTGCCAAGCGTGGTCAAAATTGACTCTGGATGAAACTGAAATCCTACCGCTTTATCTTGCGGGTGAATTACCGCCATTGGCATATCTTCAGTGGTAGCAATAACCTCTAAACACTCAGGTACACGAGTAGCCACTAGGCTGTGGTAACGGGCTACAGGAAGCGGAGAAGGTAAGTTAGCAAATACGCCTTCGCCATTATGAATCGTGGGGCTGGCTTTACCGTGCACCACAAAAGGAGCGCGTTCGACTTTACCGCCGTAATACTCAACCATAGCTTGATGACCTAAACAAATACCTAGCATAGGTACTTTGCCTGCCACTTTGCTTATTAATTCCATCATGCAACCCGCTTCGTGGGGGGCTCCTGGGCCTGGTGATAGGACTAATGCGGCTTGGCCTGATTCTTCGATAAGTTTTTCAGCTAAATATTCTGCGCTCACATCATTACGGTAAATGAGTACTTCAAAGCCTAAACTGCGGAATTGATCCACAAGGTTATAGGTGAATGAGTCAAAGTTATCTAGTAAATACAGTTTCATGTTATTGGTGCTCTGAGAAGTCGTCATTACAATCCACCTCCCATTTTGATGGCAGATATCACTGCTTGGGCTTTTTGGCGAGTTTCATCCGCTTCGGCTTGCGGATCTGAATCAAATACCACACCTGCGCCAGCTTGAATAAAGGCAACATCATTTTTAACGAAAGCAGAGCGGATAACGATACAGGTATCCATATCACCTAAACCGTTAAGGTAACCTACTGCGCCGCCGTAACTGCCGCGCCTTGCTTGTTCCGCTTGTCTGACTAATTGTGACGCTCGCACTTTGGGTGCGCCGACTAAGGTGCCCATATTCATACAAGCTTGGTAGGCATGGAGCGCATCTAAATCATCACGTAATTGTCCTGTCACGCGACTAACTAAATGCATCACGTGAGAATAACGGTCAACTTTTAGTAACTCAGCCACTTTACGACTGCCACTTTGGCTAATGCGGGCAATATCATTACGGGCCAAATCAACCAGCATTAAATGCTCTGAAAGTTCTTTTTTATCTAGACGCAGTTCAAGTTCGATACGACTGTCTAAATCAAAATCAATGTCGCCATCAGCGGTCTTACCACGCTTGCGGGTACCTGCAATGGGATAAACCTCAACTTGATTGCTGGCAGCGTCGTATTTCAATGCACTTTCTGGTGAAGCGCCAAATAAGGTGAAATCTGGGCCGCGAAAGTAAAACATGTAAGGACTTGGATTAGTTAAACGCAGTGCTCTATAAGCCCCGAGTGTATTGGGGCAAGGTAAGCTAAAGCTTCTTGACGGTACGACTTGGAATATATCACCGGCGACAATGTGCTCTTTTAAATCAACCACGGTTTGCTTAAACGTGGCATCACTAATATTAACTTGGGTTTCAGCGTCAACCGGCACAAGGTCCGCAACAGGGGCCAATGTTTGGCATTGTTGTTTCACTTTCGCTGCGTGCTTTGCCAGCGTATCTGCTAATAGTGGGTCTTGAGAGAATTGATGAGTGATGATTTCAGCATCTTGCTGCTGGTGGTCAATCAAAATTAAGGTTTCAGCGAGATAAAATAGATAGTCAGGGCAGTCGTTATCAGCATTAGGCACAGCTGGTAGCGGCTCTACAGTATCGATTAAATCATAGGCTAACACGCCGCCTAAAAATAAATCTTCAAACGCATCTTGCTGATCTGTCTGAATGTGCTGGATCAGCATTCTTAAACCATCTAATGGCGAGGTCGACTTTAAACGAGCATCTTCATCTTGTAACTCGCAGGCTTTAGCTAAGGTAATAATTAATTCATTATCTTGCTGTTGCTGCTGACTCGATTTAAAGAACTCACTGATAGGAGAAAGTAAGCTTGCGCCATTATCTGTTAATGCTGCGAATGTGAGTTGATACCCATCACATCGTACCATCATGGCTGCATGGGTGAGCACGATGCTTTTTAAATGATCTTTGGTGTCAATTTCAGCTGACTCAAGCAACATAGTATGCGGCGCATTAGCGGTAACATGCTGATAAAGGCTCAATGGATCAGCGTGATACGCTAATGATTGTTTTTGCGTGATTACATGGGCGAACTGATGTTCCATAATGCTTATTGCGCCTCTCTAATATGTTGATTTTTCATACTAAGGTCTCTATTTCTGATTCGGTTTGCGTTAGTTGTTTCGAAGAGTGCAAGCCGTAAATAGCAAGAAAGCCCACATCTCTGCGGGCTTTCTAGTAAAATCTTGTGTTATTTAAATAACCACAACGCTTCACACCACCCGTTAATTTGGGAAGTGCCACCACCAATTGATGTTACGTGCGTTAAAGTTAGTCATTTAAATTAAATCTCTTGAGTTTAGGTCTTATATCTAAAAGGTTAGCAAAATGCGTTTGGCTAACGTATGCCTTATAGAAGACCTTAGCTGGCCTTTAAAGTCAATTGAATATTTCTCAAATTTGGCATTTTTTTATCCACGATGGTAAAAGCTGCATCAATTTGCTGAAAATGTAGCAAATAATCGAGACTGGTTAAGCATTTCAACAAAGATTAAAGTACAATAACGTTATGATAACAGACACTCTCTTGGCCGATCTACATAGCCATACGACCGCATCTGACGGCGTACTCACTCCATCTGAACTTGTTGAACGCGCGATTACAAAGGGCGTTGAAATGTTAGCGATAACCGATCACGACACTGTCGCCGGTTTAGCTGAAGCACATGAATTTAATCGCCAACACGCAACCCCATTGAAACTTATTGATGGTGTAGAAATATCTACTCGCTGGAACAATTTCGATATTCATATTGTGGGGCTAAATATGGATAAACAAGACCCAATTTTGCTCAATTTTTTGACTCGCCAGCGTGAGCTTCGAGAAGAACGTGCCCAAGAAATTGGTATACGCCTTGAAAAAGCGGGAATTGAAGGCGCTTACGAAGGTGCAAAACATTATGCTGATGGCGCAGCAATCAGTCGCGGACATTACGCGCGCTGGTTAGCTGAAAATGGCTACGCGAAAGATATGCCCAGTGTTTTTAAGCGCTATTTAGCTCGCGGTAAAACCGGTTATGTTCCTAATAACTGGGCTGACATGGCCAATGCTATTGAGATTATTCATCAATCTGGCGGCATTTCTGTTTTAGCACACCCTAGTGGCTACAAGTTGTCAGCGAAATGGCTTAAGCGTTTAGTGCGTGAATACAAAGAAGCAGGCGGCGATGCGATGGAAGTCGTGTTAGGCCAACAAAGCATTGATGATCGCGCTAACTTAGTCGCTTTAAGCCATATGAACAACCTGATGGGTTCAATCGGCAGTGATTTTCACTTTCCGAGTAATTGGATTGAGTTAGGTAAAAATTTATTCCAACCTGCTGGTATTCAGTGGGTTTGGCAATCAGAATCTTGGACGGAGCGCACATGAGCCAATTCTTCTACATACATGATGAAAATCCGCAGGCAAGATTAATAAGCCAGGCGGTAAACATATTAAAACAAGGTGGGGTTATTGTTTACCCGACTGACTCAGGTTACGCACTGGGCTGCATGATTGGCGAAAAAGATGCCATGACGCGCATGGCACGCATTCGTAAAATCGATAACGACAATAACTTCTCTTTAATGTGTCGTGATTTATCTGAGCTTGCGAACTTTGCCCGCGTAGATAACCAAGCTTATCGTTTACTTAAAAGCTGCACACCTGGGCCTTACACGTTTATTTTTAAGGCCAGTAAAGAAGTGCCGCGCAGATTACAGTGCGATAAAAAGAAAACCATTGGTATTCGTGTACCTGATAACCTGATTGCTTTAGCACTATTAGAAGCATTAGAAGCGCCGATTATGTCCACCAGTTTGGTGATGCCAGACGAAGAGTTTGCAGAATCTGATCCTGAGCATATCCGCGATATACTAGAGCACAGTGTTGATGCGATTATTCACGGTGGTTACCTTGCTGAAAACCAAACGACAGTGATTGATATGTCTGATGGGGACATGGTTATTGTGCGTGAAGGCGCTGGTGATATCAGCTCATTTGAATAAGGCTTCTGATCAAATTACTGGGCATTTATTGAAGCTGTATAACTTTTGACCTGCAAGTTTGTGGGATAGTTGTTTCAACCCTAAGCAATAGTGCGTATAATCGCGCGTTCGGTAATTTCTAGCTATAATTTTGACGTAGTAGCCAGAGGAAAGGGTAAAGCGCTTTGGCATTCAATGGGTGTTAATGCTTGTTTTAACCTTCTGATATTCAGTCATTAATTTAAGGAATGAACAAATGCAGGGTATACAAAAAAGTTTACCCCTCGCGGTTGTTCGCGGCGAAGCCATTGATGCAATGCCGACGGATTTGTTTATTCCACCTGAAGCGCTTGAAGTGTTTTTAGAGACATTTGAAGGGCCGTTGGATTTATTATTATATTTAATTCGTAAGCAAAAACTTGATGTTGTTGACTTGCCGATTGAGAAAATTACCACTCAATATTTAGTTTATATTGATATTTTAACTGAAGCACGTATTGAGCTAGCTGCAGATTATTTAGTGATGGCAGCGACACTCGCGGAAATTAAGTCTCGGCTATTGTTGCCAAAAATAGTCACCGCAGACGAAGAGGAAGAAGATCCTCGCGTCGTACTCATTCGTCAGTTAAAAGCCTATGAAGTGATCAAGCAGGCAGCGGCCGATATAGACGCTTTGCCAAGATTAGAGCGAGATGTTTATTTAGCACAGGCTAAAGCTGCGCCGAATATTAAGCCTGTGATCATGCCACCTGAAGTATCATTAGTTGATATCGCTCAGGCGTTTTCTGAGGTGTTAAAACGAATTGATGCAAACGAACATCATCATGTAAAACGTGAATTGTTATCAACTCGCGAACGTATGAGTCAGATCTTAGCCAAACTATCGACAGAACATTTTATTCCTTTTACTGACTTATTTGATGTGAGTGAAGGCAAAGCCGGTGTGGTAGTAAGCTTTTTAGCCTTGATGGAGTTAGTCAAAGAGCTGTTAGTCGATTTGGTTCAAAATGAGCCGTTAGCACCGATTTATGTCAAAGCGTTTTAATCCGCTTTTACAAGATACGAGAAAGGACATCATGCAAATAAATGACATTCAATTAAAGCAATTAATCGAAGCCAGTCTATTTGTAATGGGAAAACCGCTCAGTATCAAAATGATAAAAGATACCGTATTAGTTAAGTTTGATGTCTCACGGGTAAGAATTAAAGCTTGCTTGGATGAGTTGCAACAAGATTATCAAGAGCGAGGGGTACAACTGGTTGAAGTGGCCAGCGGTTATCGCTTTCAAACCCAAGAGCTGTTAAGTGAATTCTTACAACCTTTGTGGCAAGAAAAATCCCCTAAATATTCACGGGCGACGTTAGAAACCCTAGCGGTGATTGCATATCAGCAACCAGTAACGCGCGGTGATATTGAACATGTAAGAGGTGTGGCCGTCAGCAGCCACATAATAAAGAGTTTAGCTGATAGACATTGGGTAAAAACAGTAGGTCATAAAGAAGTGCCAGGGCGACCTGCACTCTATGCAACTACCACAGAGTTTTTATCCTATTTTGGCTTGAAAGCGTTAGCGGATTTACCGTCGCTGACGGATGAAGAGTCATTGCAGGCACTATTTGAGAAAGTTTCAATGGTGCCACAACAAACAGAAGAGTCGAACTAGATGAGCGAAAAATTGCAGAAAGTCTTGGCCCGTGCAGGCCATGGCTCCCGTCGTGAGATGGAGGCATGGATTGCTGCAGGCCGTATTAGTGTAGACGGAGAAATTGCCAGTTTAGGTGATCGCGTTGAAGCAGATGCCAAAATCCGCATTGATGGCCGTGCCATCGTGATCAAAACTGAAGAAGACATCATTTGTCGTGTATTGGCTTACCACAAGCCAGAGGGCGAAATTTGTAGTCGAAAAGATCCTGAAGGAAGAACTACCGTATTCGAACGTTTACCAAAAATTCGTGATTCACGTTGGGTAGCGGTAGGTCGTTTGGATATTAATACTTCAGGTTTATTACTATTTACATCTGACGGTGAGCTTGCAAACCGTTTAATGCATCCGTCAAATGAAGTTGACCGTGAATATGCGGTTCGTACATTTGGTGATGTATCAGAAGCAGCTGTGCAACGTCTGCGTAAAGGCGTGACCTTAGAAGATGGCCCTGCTAACTTTGATAGCATTAAACCTGCGGGTGGCGAAGGCCTGAATAAGTGGTGGCATGTGACACTTAAAGAAGGACGTAACCGTGAGGTTCGTCGTTTATGGGAGTCGCAAGAAGTACAAGTCAGCCGTCTTATCCGTGTTCGTTACGGCATGGTTGAGTTACCTAAAGCATTGCCTCGTGGTGGTTGGACTGAGCTTGATATGGAGCAAGTAAACTACTTGCGTCAATTAGCTGGTTTAGAGCCAGAAACACGTACATTACTGGGTACAGATAAACACAGCGTTGCACGTGCTCAAGTTAAAGGCGCTAAAATTCGCCGCGCAGTACGTAAGCATAAAACTGCCGCTGCACGTCCTAAAACGACACGTCAACGCAGCTAAGTCCACATTGTTATATACAGTGTTAGTCATACAGTGATGACAATCGTCAGTTAAATAAAGGTCGCCTAGTGCGACCTTTTTTATTGCCCGTCATTTAGTGGGAATTACACATTTATCAGTGAGTTTCTTGAAACTGAGTATATCGCTAACTATATTTAATTTGATGATATTTTCATCACTTGCGTGTACTTACAGATAAGGGAGTATTTAATGAATAAGTTAATCGTCATATTGGTAGCTTGTCTTTTATATGGCTGTGCGTCAGCCCCAACATGGAAAGGGATGTCAGAGAGAGATATCGCTGAGTGGAAGGCTATTGGTTTCGATGCAGCTCAAGCACAAACTTGGAGTAAGAAAGGTTTTAACGCTGAGCAGTCTCAGCAGTGGAGTAAAGCTAGCTTTGATGTTGAGTCGGCTATGGATTGGTCTAAAGAGAAGTTTAACCCTGAAGAAGCGGCAACATGGAAACAAGCAGGTTTTAAATTAGATGATGCCATTGATGATCGTGCTAAAGGCCTTACGCCAGTTAAAATGGATAAATAGGTGTATTTTTCAGCATTAGGACCCAAATTGATGCTCAAATAGCCAAATGAACAAATTTATTCAATTTCTACTTTACAGCAGCGAGGGAGATAGCTATTATCTCGCTCGTTCGGAGAGATGGCAGAGTGGTCGAATGCACCGGTCTTGAAAACCGGCATGGGTTTGTAGCCCATCTAGGGTTCAAATCCCTATCTCTCCGCCATATTTATCGAAAGAGCCCGTTATTGAAAAATAGCGGGCTTTTTTGTGTCTGAATTTTGGAACATTGCAAATTGGTTTGTAGCGCAATCCATTTAGGGTTCAAATCCCTATCTCTCCGCCATATTAAGAAAAGCCCGCTAATTTATTAGCGGGCTTTTTGCTATCTAGAATTTAATATATAAAACAATATAGGTTTGTAGCGCATCAATGTAGGGTTCAAACCTCTATCTCTTCGCCATATTTAAAGAAGCCCGTTACTGCAAAGTAACGGGCTTTTTGCTATCTAGGAATTAATAAATAAAACAACTTAGTTTTGAAGCGCATTAATGTAGGGTTCCTCTTTCAAAAATACGCTATCTCTTCGACATATTTAGAAAGTCAGCTAACTTATTAGCGGGTTTTTGCTTTGTGGAATAGAGCTTCCAAGCTTCGTTGATGGGAAAGTTTGTTTACTATTTTGACAAAAATAAAGTCAACACTTTAAAAGTTAATGTCAGGGTTATTGTTCAAAATAATACACATGTGCATTTTTACGGCTGGTATATTGATGTTTTTTTGAGTAATGTAATTAAATTCAATTATTTAGTGTTACATATTTTCACAGGCCTGAAGTGATAAATGCACATGGCACTATACAGCTGTTGAACTAAGCCGCTGCGCGGAGCCAAATGAGGACTTAATCGAGTATATTATCCTCATTGAATTAACTAGAATTAAAAAGATGTGATGGAACACAACAATGATAAGGAAATTTCAATGAAAAAAGTACATACCAAGCCATACAATCAATTCAAAACAGCTCTACAGCCCAGAGCCAGTATCAAAAAAAGCAAATTTCTTTAGCATAAAGCATACCAAATTAACCTAGACTGGCATCGGCCAAGTCCAACAAGCGATTTATGCCCTGCAAACAGCGCAACGCATAAATACTAAAACGTTAGGTGCAAGGTCGATATGAAATATTCTCCGATAAATATTAAAAATAAACTTTCGAAATTTGATGAGTTATGGTCTCCAAGAGTCATTGCTGAAATGAATGATTATCAATTTAAATTAGCTAAAGGTGAGGGCGAGTTTGTATGGCATTCGCACGACGATACCGACGAAGTTTTTATTGTTATTGATGGCACTTTAGAAATTGAATTTAGAGATGGTAAAGTTCTTCTTACAAACGGTGAAATGTTCGTAATACCAAAAGGTGTTGAGCATAAACCATTTGCTAAAGGACTTTGTCAGGTTTTACTTGTTGAGCCCCAAGGTGTCACAAACACTGGAGAGGCAGGTGGCGAGTTAACTGCTGATAACGACATCTGGATTTAATTAAAGCTAACAAGTTGTTTAAATTGCAAAGGAAAGTCATGCGTATAATCCTAGGTTTTATTTTAGTTTTTCTAACCCAATCAGTGTCAGCAATAGTAGTACGACATGATGTTAATGGTGAAAAGTACCTTGCTTCTCCTGATGACTTTGAACCATTAGCGACATTTTATGTTGATGGCGCTCATGGGACATTGATTAAACCTAAATGGATTGTAACCGCCGCGCATGCAACATTTTGTGTAAACTCTGATAG
Organism: Shewanella sp. 2_MG-2023; assembly: GCF_030548905.1. Lineage (NCBI taxonomy): Bacteria > Pseudomonadati > Pseudomonadota > Gammaproteobacteria > Alteromonadales > Shewanellaceae > Shewanella > Shewanella sp. 2_MG-2023. Next base: position 51,327 of record NZ_JAUOSO010000022.1, on the reverse strand, counting down.
TTATATCGCTTTAAACAATGGTCTACATAAAGTTGAACGGATATTCGTGCACAAGCATTACAAGCCAGGTAAAAGTCACGATATCGCATTAGTAAAATTAGTTAACCCCGTTAAAGAAATTGAACCTGCAACTATTTACGAATATTCAGATGAGGTTGGAAAGTCAACTTGGTTTATAGGTGTTGGTGGAACAGGCAACGGATTAACAGGGCAAACAATAGATAATTACGAAAATGCTGGGGTTCTAAGAAAAGCTGAAAATAAAGTCATCTTTACTAATGGACCACTTTTAAAGTTTAAATTTGATCGTGACAATTCAGCTTTACCTTTGGAAGGAGTGTCTGGTGGAGGTGATAGCGGCGGGCCAGCTTATATCAAAACTTCCAATACAAATTATTTGTTGGGCATTAGCTCAAGAGTTGAAGGTGGAGGAATAGGCAAGTACGGAGTTACAGAAGTATATTCTAGAGTCTCTTTCTTTAAGTCTTGGATTGAAGGTATTATGAACGAAGATGAAGTTACTCAACTTCAATTGGCTTTGCCTAAACTAAATGAACTTCCAACTGGTCTCACTGAGGAAATTTTACCGGAAATATGTGCAGACATTGGATTAACGCCAAATGCTCTTTAACAAGCTGCTAAATTTAGATTCATCAAGGCTGTCATGCCATCTGCTGAGCAAATAGCCTGCCAGCACATGGTTCACTTATTAACTGGGCGTAAGCTGCATACAACCTGAGACATCAGATGAAAAAACGACTTCTCTTACTTACATTAATTCCTTGCATCTCTTTTGCTGGGTCTTTTGCACAAATGCTTACGGGCTTTGAAAGTAACTCCGAAGAAAAGGTAGATGCTGTAAAACCGAACTTTATAGTTCAATCGATCAGACGGGGAACTGATGATGGAAACTTTGCATCTACTTCTGATGCAGGCCTTGTAACTCTCCAGTTAACTAGCCTGCCTGAAAACCCACAAGGTTATACCTTCGAAATCGTAGAGGGTAAGTTTGAAGATCAATTGTTTACTGGAGAACCTGTTACTCCAGCTAAAAATGTAAGAGATAAACGTGAATTCACATTTATCTGGCTAGACGGCAGTAGCCAAGAGCAAGAGCCATTTAATGTTAAAGTAAAAATCACGGGTATTTCAGATTCCGGTTCCGAAAGCGAACCGCAGTATCTAGTTCTATCCCACCCAGGTGTTAAAAAATCTTGGTGGAAAATCTGGTAGCAGCTATAAAAAATTATAAGGCCACCCATTCTTAATGCTGTCAGGCTCACGCTATTTTCTTCAGCGTCCTCAATTCAAATGGAGTCTTTTAAATGTAAGATCTACTAGCTTTGGCTCTTTAAACTATCACCAATGCAGTCAAATCGAAGAGACAATAAACCCAGTGTAGATACGTTCAAGACCTTCGAAAACATGGATGTTTTCGCAGAGCCCACTGGGATTTGTTTACGGCGTGTCTTGGATGTATCTGCACAAAAGGTCACTCTTTCACATCCATGTGATCGCGACATTCAGTTCATCCTGAACATTCCTGCGGCAGGCAGTGGATTAGATTGAAGTAATGGTCTGCTGTAACTGAGCGAATATAAATGAAGTATAGAATTGGTGGCCTTAAACATTTTTGTCCCGTTGAGAGTTACACCCGATAAGCAGTACAGATAAGTAAGATACTTTTGCTAATCAATAAGTGACTGCTGCTGATTGCTTCTGATAAGGCAGCAATTTCAATGCTCATTTTGCAAATGTTTGTGCTCGTTTATCCAATACCACTCTGGTAGAGTGCTTATAAATCAATAGCTTTACTTTAGTAAGGCTTAAATAATCGGTTTATTAAATGTGCATGCGCATTTTGCCAAATAAACGCGCATGCGCACTATACAAATGTTATAACGTACGGAGAGTATTGTGATAAACAAAGGAAGTTGCTTGTGTAATCAAGTTCAATATGAAATCGATGGTGAATTCGAAGATGTTCTGAATTGTCATTGTAGTATGTGTCGTAAATTACATGCTTCGGCGTTTAGAACAAGAGCAAAAATCACATCTGAAAGCTGGAAAACGATTCAAGGTGAAGAGCTTATAAAATTCTACGAATCATCTCCTGGTGAGCATAAAGGTTTTTGTTCTAATTGTGGTTCAAGCCTATTTACTAAATTTGATGAGTACCCTGATATTTTAGGTTTCCCATTTGGCACCTTAGACACCGATCCTAAAGTAAAACCAACTCGTCATATTTATGTTGGTAGCAAAGCCGCTTGGCATGACATAGCTGATAACTTACCTCAACAACAAGAGTATGAGTAAAGTCCGTTATAACAAGCCGTCAAAGCAGGACAAATATGCTCCTGCGTCGCTTATTTTAGCCAACATATTATTTGCCTCTTAACGAGGCGTTAGCTTCACAAGGATGTGTCGATGCACCAAATTAGAAAAATAGCATTTTTATTAATAATAACCCCGTTTTTTTGTTCTGCTGGTGATCTTGTTAAAAGTGCTATTCAGCACGATGAACAGTTAAATATAGCGTATATGAATACGGTTAAATTTCTAAATAAAAATCAGATTCAGAAACTTAAAAAAGCTCAACTTCTATGGATTAGATACAGGGATGCTGTTTGTGAATTTGAAAGTGATTTACCTAAAAAAGGACATTGGATTAAAAGTAATATTGCTGATTCCAACTCCTTAGAGTGTATATCAAGATTAAGTGCTGAGAGAACTAAGGAATTAGAGCTGTACTCTAAATTAATTGGAAGTTCTAAAAAAGATGCTAGAAATGATCAAATAATTATCAGTAAAAGTATATTAAATGATAAGAATGCAATGCATGGCTGGCTGCTCTATGGAATGGCATTAAAAACTTGGCCAATAGAGCTTGAGGAAAGTGGACAACCTAACCTGTATAAAAGAGAGCTCTTTGCACGGTCAAAAACAGCACAAATCTGGCAAGAATTAAAAGCTAATAAAGCTGTTACACCAGATAAATATTTAGATGAGTTAGTTATTATATATGAAGCAGGCTTTATGGAAGAGTATGTTTGGGCATATATTCGTAAAAGCGGTCGAACACAAAATAGCTTGAAGTTAGATAAGTTTAGACAATGGATTTTTGTTAACTTACCTAACCATAAAGCAATAATAAATACAGGAATAACAGTTCCTGCCCCCTAATAGTTATTCGCTCAATGGAAGCTAACACGAAAATAAACAAGGACACGTAACTGTTGGCTATGTTTCGCTTTGCTCACAATTATAGCAAACCAATTTATGCCGCTGTTTGGGACGTTATATACAGGGAGAAGCATGAGTAATCTGCATCGAAGCGAATTTTTGAACGAGGTTAAAAAATTCTTTCCTGAAGTTACAGATAAATTCAACCAGCAAGATGGTTTACTTTCTTTTGAGGTAGATGTCTTTGTTCAATTTACGCAGAACCAGATTGACTCAAGCTCACTGGAACAGACGAAATTAGCACTTATCCTTTTAGATAAGTATTACCAAAATGGTAATAAAGCACTACATGAGTTAATAAGAAATGCGGTTTGCGAAGACTTAAATTTTTCAGATACCAATAACACTAAACGAGCATGGGCATATAGTTTTCTTTCTGCACAATTAAAAACAGAGAGGAATTCTTGGCTAAAGTTTATGGGGTATAGTGGTGTTTAAGTGCATATTATGCCAAAGAGAACCTAATTAGATGCCTGAAGCAGATTTGTCGAGAATCAAGACATTTGTAACATCAAAAGACCTCAGTGAGTGGCTCGCTGAGCATCATGCAACTGAAAGTGAATTATGGGTAAAAATATTCAAGAAAAATTCTGGAACCCAGAGTGTTACTTGGAATGATGTAGTGATAGAGGTTTTATGCTATGGCTGGATTGATGGCATAAAAAAGTCAATTGATGAGCAAGCTTATCTGCAGCGCATAACTCCTAGGACGATACGAAGCAACTGGTCTAAAAGGAATACAGAACATGTTGGCCGTTTAATAAGCGAAAACCGAATGAAAGAAGCTGGGCTTGTGCATGTTCATGCAGCGAAAGCGGATGGTCGTTGGGAGAATGCCTATACAGTGAGTAAAATGGAAGTCCCAGCAGATTTCTTAACTGCTGTGGAAAATCAGCCTAAGGCAAAATTGTTTTTTGAAACACTCAATAAGTCGAGTCGCTATGTTATCGCTTACGGCTTAACAAGTGCGAAGAAACCAGAGACTAGACAAAGGCGATTTAAAAAATTCATGGACATGCTTGTCAAAGAAGAAAAGCCGACTTAACTCCGTATAAGCCTAAAAGCATGGAAAGGTCGTTTAACTAAGCTGAAACAGTGGCTTAAGGTGTGATTTGCTCCACATGTTAACCCGCTGTTTTAGTTGGCTTATTACGGCATTAGGAGATTTTAATGATTTCATATCAACCAACAGCCGATCTTTGTGCATCGGCAGATATTACATTTAAAAACATGCGTTCATACTATGAACACCATTCTGTAAATTGGGAACAGTCTACGATACATGAGCAAATTGTTGACCTAGAAAACTGGGACATTCTTTTCAACGGATCGGTGGTGGGTGCAATTCGTTTAGCCTTTGATAGTGATGGCTGTTATATCCGAGATCTACAGGTTAGTGAAACATTTCAAAATAAAGGTATTGGTGCAGCTGCCCTGGCAGAGTGTGAACGGTTAGCAATCAAAGCTGGTGTAAATCAACTTAGGTTACGAGTTCTTAAAATTAGTCCTGCATATCATCTATACATTAGGAATAACTTTGAGGTAGATAAAGAAGAAGATAGGTTCTTTTACATGTCGAGACAAATCTCCTAGTAAATAAGGACTGGCCGCGCGGATTTGTGTGCTTATCCCAAGTGTTGAACGGGGTTAATTGACTATTACAAACCCTCTATACTCCTTCTGACTTTTCTCTTTACTCCCTTTATATTGAACAGTTGTCATCTTTTGGCTCGGGGATATTTAATTTCAAATTTCCCCGCTTTATAAGCCATGTATAAACGGTATTGACCACTACAAACATTGATTTTATCACTTAGCTTTGGCAACGTAAGAGGCTTATCCGTCTGCGGTCTTTGAGGTTAATTGTTTTTTTGATCGCTGCCGTTGAGTTTCTCTTATATAAATGAGTGAAAGCATGCCCAAATCAAGGTTAGTGTTAGCAAGTGCTGAAGATGCGTTACAGTTAAAGAATTTAGCTGTAGATGCTTTTCAAGCCGATTTTGAACAATATGGCAGTTTCCCTCCGCATATTGAGTCAACAGCGTGGCATTTACAAAGTGTGGAAGCGGGGCATTACTACCTGATTAAATATGGTGATGAAGTTGCTGGTGGCATTCTTGCTGTGATTAAAAACCATCAAGAAATTGAAATAAAATACTTCTTTATTACGCCAGATTTTCAAGATAAGCGCATTGGTTCTCAAGTGGTTAAACAACTTGAGAGTCACTACCCAAGAGTGACTTGTTGGTCACTGGTTACTCCATTTAAAGCATTTCGAAATCACCATTTCTATGAAAAACTCGGCTATGTCAAAGTGGGTGAAGTGCAGCCTGATATTAATGAGCCTTTTTGGTTGTTTGAATATCAGAAGACTATGTAATTGGAGTTTGGCGGTAAATCAAAAATGAATATGACCTGATGAGTTGCGATTTGAACTTTAATTCAGTAGGTTACATGTTTAATTAGTGATTGCTTATGTGTTAAGTGTATTTACCAATGTATTAAGTCGCTAGTTGAGTCACTAGTGCAATCATTTGTGAATAACGTAAAAGGAAGTGTTATGAAAACAAGGATTTCAACCCGAGTCTTATTAGGCTTTTTATCAGTATTAATATTGATGCCATTGTCTACTATTGCAGATGAAGTGAAGCAAAGAACTGATTTTGATTACGCTGCATTTACCCAAGTTTACTTTGAGGCTTGGAAGGGGACACAACAGCCAAATGCTACCGCGCAAGACTTAGAAAACTACTTATCGCTATTAACCGATGATATTGGTTATCAACATTTACCGTGGAGTGATGATGATAGCCGTCAGCCAGATGGCAAAGCTGCACTTCGCAAAGGAATGACCTATTACCTTGCGTCACACGATGAGTATTCCGCCACACTGACTAACTCAGCTTTTGGTCACAATGTCATTATGATTGAGTTTGATACCGTTTCTAAAGGAACACATCCAGATAATGGCAAAGTAATTCTGCACGATAATTCATCGTTCGAAGTGCTTGAAATTGAAAACGGAAAAGTGTCTGTGATTAGACATTACAGCCAATAATAAATCATAGAGGTTGTTGGTTATCTGATTAAAGTTTGTTGGTTACCTGATTAAAGGTATTGTATGAATTTAAGGGGAATGCAATGACATCGGGCATTACAGAATTATCACAACTTCTGGCAGACATGTCGCCAGAGTTACAAGCTGGCGAGTTTGTGTTTTGCAGTGTGAATGGACAACTTGCAGATTATGCACATTTAGAACCGCTTTGCTGTTTTAAAGAACAAGAAGGCTTAACGTTAGTATTAACCGTAGAAGCTGCTATTCAGGGTTATCTGGCATTTGACGTTCGGTTTAAACAAATTACGTTAAGCGTACATTCGAGCCTTGAGGCCGTGGGCTTAACAGCAGCAATTTCTCACAAGTTAACGGATTATGGCATTAGCGCTAATGTCATCGCGGCTTACTATCATGACCATATATTTGTACCAGCTGATAAAGCGTCATTGGCCATGCAAGCATTAAAGGAGTTTGCTGCTTAATTTTGCTGCTTAATAAAGAGTATCCCTGATTTGTCATCACCTTTCTTAACATAGCTATTGATTCATTTCGCAACTATCGAAACATATTAGCTCAATTGACAATGAATATAACTGGCTAATTTTATGGTTATATTTGAGTTCTACATCGAAATAATTCTATACTGCATTAACAGTAACAACTCACCAATTTGTTGTTAACATTTTGATGAGCTAGTCACGTTATTTAGCTGCGTTCAATGCATGGATTCAAGGGAAGGTTATGACTGATAAGAATAAAGAAGTTTCTTCAACTGAGGTGGCTGTTAAGGCAGAAGAAGCTCAGCCTCAAGTCGACAATGCTCCCGAGGCCGATACGCCTGCTGAAAAAGCCAAAAATCAAAAGATTAGAAAAGTGACTAACATGATCCTTCTTGTGGTTGCTTTTTTGTTTGTGTTTCATCTTTTTGCAGACCGTTATATTCCTTCAACCGATTTAGGGCGTATGCGTGGCTATGTGGTACCGATTACGCCGCAAGTTTCCGGTGAAGTGATTGAAATTCTGACAACGCCAAATACCCTCATTTTAGAAGGACAAGTTCTCGCACGGATTAACCCAAGGGATTACGAAATTGCACTTTATACCGCTGAGCAAAATGTGACTCAAGCGGGGCAAAATATGGGGGCGTTAACGGCTAATGTGACAGCCGCAAAAGCCAAGGTTGCTAATGCTGAGGCCAACCTAACAAATGCGAAAGTTCAGTCCAAACGTATTTTTACCATGGTTGAACAAAATGTCATGTCAAAAGCGGATGCCGATAATGCCCGAGCTGAATTAGCTAGCGCAGAGGCAGGCGTTGCTGCCGCAAATGCTGACCTTGCTAAAGCAGAAGAACGTTTAGGTTCAGAAGGTGAAAATAATACCGCAGTCAAATCAGCGTTACTGGCACTTGAGCAAGCAGAACTTAACCTTGCACGAACACAAATCAAAGCGCCAACCAATGGCGTGGCTTCTAATTTTCGTTTAAAAGAAGGGTTTTATGCCAGTGCTGGTCAACCTGTGATGACCTTTATATCTTCAGAAGATGTGTGGATTGAAGCCAACTTCAGAGAAAACAGTCTAGGTAACATGAAAACAGGCGACAAAGTTGAGTTTGCACTCGACTATGCACCAGGAAAAATATTTAGCGGTAAAGTGGCATATATTGACTATGGTGTTGATTGGGGCCAGAACGAACAAACAGGTAAACTTGCACAAACTACAGGGCAAACAGGCTGGTTAAGACAATCACAACGTTTTCCTGTGACCATTGTATTTGATGAAGATGAAGCCAAAGGGCTACGTCGTGTTGGTGGTCAAGTTGATGTAATGGTATATACCCAAGAAAGCTCAATGATGAATTTATTTGGCAAATTTTGGATCCGTCTAGTCAGTTGGTTCTCTTATGTCAGATAGTACAGCAGCTACAATTGATCCTGTCCTAGAAGAAGCGATTTTTACACGTCGAGTGCTTCGCTTCACTCTGGGTATCGGTTTAGCTGTGACTATTTCAGCGATATTTGCTTGGCAACTGGCTTTTATTGTTCCCGTGCTTGTGGCTAAGTTTTTAGTGGATAGAACCGAGCCTACGGTACAAACAGTCTATGAATTATTAATATCAATGGTGGTCACGATTGCCATTGCTTGGTTGGTCAGTTTTGGGCCGGTGCAGTATCCATTAGTCTTGCTACCTTTATTAGCGTTATTGATGCTGTGGGCTTATTACTTATTTTCTGATCCTAAGTGGAATTTCTTTGCCACTATTTTGATTGTTTCAACTTTGGTTTTACCTTACTTAGGTATATTGCACCCAGGTGCAGCGATTGTTGTTGGAGTCGGCTTGAGTTTTTCTGGTGTAGTGTCGGTATTGATTTTTACTCTGCTGCATATTTTATTACCTGATTTATCTCCCAATCGTGAAACGCATATTGCCGCAGGTTTGACCAATGACCAACGCCTTTATGAGTCTGTTAGGGCGTTAATCATCGCATTTCCAGTTATCACCTTTTTCTATTTTTTTGAAATCACAGGTGCACTGTTAACGATGATTTTTATTGCGATTTTATCGTTGCAATCAGCTGGAAGTAAAAGTGTAAAAGTCAGCCTATTTTTATTGATAACTAATGGCATTGGCGGTGCATTGGCAGTGGTGTTTTATAACTTGCTTGTTATCGTGCCTGAGTTAGTTTTTTATGTTGGCTTAGCGATGATATGCGCACTTTTTTTCAGTCAAAAAATATATTCCGACCCCGCTAAAGCGCCTATCTTTGCCGGTATATTTTCTGCGTTGCTTGTGGTCGTTGGTTCGACTGCATCCTCCACCGATGCGGATGTTGCGACAAACTTTTATATTCGTATAGCGCAATTGTTTATGGTGGGAGTTTATATGGTTGTTGCATCTTTCTTTTTAGAAACTCGTAATTGGAAGTTTTTGACTAAAAGAAGCGCTGTATAAGTAAATAAATATGGAATTAAGGAAGCTTAACCTTGTTGTAAACGCAGCTAAGTGAGAGGTCATAAAAGTGCAGTCAAAACGTCATGCTAAAAAGCTTACCTCTTCAACAGGCGTTATGAGCTCAAACAAAGTTGAGACTTCAATCGCTGCTGTCGATGCGGGATTAGAAGGCGCTTTTATTCCGCTATTAAGAGCTGAGTATATTGCGCCCTTTGTCGCTAGACTTAAAGACTTTGATAACAATGTCTATCCACTCATTGAGCAAGCTGGTTTACCTGCTAGTTTATTAACTTCTAATCATGATTATGTTTCTGAACAAGCTGTACTCAATTTACTTAAATTAATCTCTGCTAAACTTGGCAGTAAGCGCTTTTCTGAGTGGTTATTTCAAGTCGCTCGCACTATTTTTGTTCCTCAGCACTTAGCTAAGATCACGCTGAATGGCACTGTTAAACAAGCTATTGTCGATTTTACCCATGTGGTTAATTTAGAGTCAAAGCAAACCAATGTTCATCTTAAAACAGGCTTGGGTAAAGTCTGGTTTGTTAGGCATCGCTTAAAAAATGATCCTATTGAAAGTAGTGTGGCTGAGCAATTTGCGCTTACCATGATGGTGGAGCTTGTACGTTCACTCACTCAGGCTCAATGGCAACCTGCTGATATTGCTTTGCAGTCAGCAACTGAAGTCGATTACCTCAACGTCCTTAAACTTAATCAGCCACTGGTGTTTTATGGTAGGCAAGTTACCGCATTGAGCATTTCTGACTCGGTACTTGCTGGAAAAGTGAAACTGAAAAATGGCTGGCAACAGGTGATGAGCCCGGTTGTTGAAGGCCCTAAAGGTTTTGTTGAAAGCCTGCAATTTGCTTTATTGCCTTATTTGTCTTTGGGGCGCATTCCCGTTACAACGGCTGCCGATTTACTTGGGCTCAGTGTCCGCACACTTCAAAGAAGATTAAGCGAAGAAGGAATGAGTTACAGGCAAATGGTAGATGGGATCTGTTTTAAACAGGCAAAAGAAATGCTGTCTGATGGTGCCATTTCAGTGACTCAAATCTCTGCGACATTAGGTTATTCTGATGTTGCTCACTTCTCAAGGGCATTTAAGCGAATGTCTGGGCACTCTCCTAGAGTGTTTCGTCAAAACATCTCAATAGATCAATAGCGATCTAAGGCGCCTTATTTAAACGCTTTAATTAAGTGGATTAACTCATCGTTTTATATCGTAAAAATACACATATGCAGATTTTAATGTTCTTTTATTAAACTACTGATGGATAATGAAATGTTTTTGTGTTGTTGCGGATGTTTTATTGCCTCAGTTGCGCTATATTTTTAATCAGAATTGTTTCGAAATTACTTTTGTTTAAATAGCTTAGCAACGCAGTGCTGACATCTTGAGTTGTTAAATTTACTTTTAAATGGAATGACACTAAACCAGGGATAGACATATATGAGTGATAAACCAATTTCGACCTCTGCAGAGTTTACTCATGCAGCTGTAGATGCCGCGATAAAAATTGTACTAATTTTTATCATGGTGGTGTGGTGTTTTAAAATTGTTCAGCCTTTTATTATGCCTATTCTGTGGGGCGGCATTATTGCGATTGCCTTATATCCAGTCGTTAAGCTTATTAGCCGCAAGCTTAAACTGACAGTGGCTAAGTCTAGTTTATTAATCACGCTGCTATGTTTAGCTTCTTTAATTGCACCCACAGTACTGTTTTCTGGCGCAATTGTGTCAAGTACACAAGATTTTGTCGCTGAAGTGCATGATGGCACTTTGGAGATCCCAGCGCCAAAAGAGTCTGTCGCAGACTTACCGTTAATCGGTGACAAGTTATATAACTTTTGGTCTTCTGCCAATTCAGATATTGAGATGCTGGTAAAAACCTATGCTGACGAGATAAAAGCTTTTTCAACCAAGGCCGCGGGTGCTTTTGGTAGCTTTGGCATGACTGTATTACAGTTTTTAATATCCATTATTATTGCTGGCGTGTTTATGGGCAAAGCTGAAGGCTCAAATCAAATGTTCCACAAAGTGTCAGTGCGCCTTGCTGGAAAACACGGCGAAGAGTTTTCAGCTCTTGCTGTTGCGACAGTCAGAAGTGTGGTGCAAGGGGTCATTGGTGTTGCCTTTATTCAATCTATTCTCGCGGGAGTGGGCTTAGGGCTAGCAGGTGTCCCTGGTACTGGGATTTGGATGCTTATGGTACTTATTTTAGCCATTATTCAATTGCCGCCAATTTTAATTTTAGGTCCTATCATTGCTTATGTATTCAGTGTTGAGTCTTCAACAACGGCAATTCTGTTTATGATTTGGAGTATTCTTGTGAGCGCAAGTGATGCCTTCTTGAAACCTATGCTCATGGGACGTGGTGTTGATATTCCGATGTTAGTCATCTTATTAGGTGCTATTGGCGGAATGATTTTGTCAGGGATTGTTGGCTTGTTTGTTGGTGCTGTTATACTGGCATTGAGTTACAAGTTATTTACTGCATGGTTAGTGGTCGAAACTGCAGAAGTGGATACTGAAGCATTACTTCCTGAAATTGAAAAAAACGAAGGATAATAGTTGATGGGTACCCCTATGTCGCAAGAAGACAACTTTAGTTATTTACTGGGGTCTTTAGTTTTAGTGTTATTAAGTGCGGCACTCGTCGAGCAGTTTTTTGATTCGGGGCAAATGATCGTTGTTGCTACAACGGTAATGAGTTTATCCATTTCAGTTATTGGCTTAGGCGCCAACAAAAAATGGATACGCTCAACTTTTGGCTTAATGATAACAACCTTATTATTTGCCAGCATTGGTTCAGTTTTTGAATTATTAAACCTCGATATTCTTGGTTTACTCACCATATTATCTTTCTTAATTGCAGCAACTTGGCGCGCGGCCAAACAAGTTATTTTTAGCGGCAAAATTTCATCAAACCAAATTATTGGCTCTATCTGTATATTTTTACTTTTAGGGCTTATTTGGGCATTTATTTACCTACTGATTATTGAAATATTTGGTGTCGCCTTTAATGGCGTAGAAGTGAAAAAGTGGACTGATAATTTATCTTTGGTGATTTATTACAGCTATATCACGCTTTCTACCGTGGGGTATGGAGAGATAACCCCTGCAATACCAATAGCCCGTTTTTTTGCATTCTTTGAAGCCATATTTGGCCAGTTCTATATGGCGATTATTGTTGCAAGTTTAGTGGGTGCCAAAATGTCTCAGAATGAAAAAGAATAATAAGTGACTCAAACTTTACCTTTCGTTGAGTAAAGTGATTGAATCTGCTTAGAAGAGGTCACATGGAGTTATCAAAGAAAAATGTGTTAATTGTTGATGATATGGATGCCATCCGAAAAATCAGCTCCGATCAGCTCAAACGTTTTGGTATTGGTCATGTTTATCAAGCAGAGAATGGTGCCAAGGCACTAAAAATACTGCAAAACTATCATATCGATCTGATAATTTCTGATTGGAATATGCCGGTGATGACAGGTATCGAATTGCTCTGTGAAGTAAGGCAGACTCCTAAGTGGCAACACCTGCCTTTTTTAATGATAACGGCCGAAGCTGCAAGAGAAAGGGTTAGCGCCGCCATTAGTAAAGGGGTTACTGATCTTGTGATTAAACCTTTTACTACTGCTACCTTGCAGCAAAGAGTGTTGCAATGCTTACAAGGTCAAATCAGTAATAAAGTTTCTTCAATTACTGCAAAAGAGTTAGTTGCTAATCCGCTAGACAGCTTACAACAAGATGAGCATCCACAAGACATCTCACCGACAAATAAAATCAAAAAGTCTTCAGTGTTGGTGGTGGACGATACCACTGAAAACCTCACTTTAATTGGCGGCCTACTAAAAGATGACTATCAAGTTAAACTGGCAAAAAATGGTCAAAAAGCCATTGAGATTGCTCAATCTGATAATCCGCCTGATTTAATTTTACTAGATATTATGATGCCAGAGATGGACGGATTCGAAGTATTAAAACGGCTTCGTGAGCACCCTCAATCCACCCATACTCCTGTTATCTTTGTAACAGCACTGACAGAAGATAAGTATCAAGTGCAAGGACTTGATGGTGGCGCTGTAGATTTTATTAGTAAGCCGATACAACCAGAGTTATTAAGATTGAGGGTTAGAAACCTCATGGCTTATGTGCAGATGCATAAGAATCTGCAATCCGACTTTGACAATATGGTGGCCACCGAAAAGTTGAAACAAGAGGTTCAACAGGTGTTACAGCATGATTTAAAAGGTCCAATAGCTGGATTGATGGCACTGATAGAGCAAATCAAACATGACCCCTATATTTCTAAAAGCAACCATGAAAATGCTGATATTGCTGAAGACATGTCATTTCAATTACTGAATATGATCAATATGTCTAGTGAGCTTTACAAGATTGAAACCGGTCGATTTAACTTGCAGGCAAAGCCATTTTCAATCATCAACTTGCTGCAAAAAATGATTGCAGTGTTGAAGAAAACCTTCCAAGTAAAACATCTACTGATATACCTAGATTGCGAAGAAAATGGTGATGAAGATTATCAAGTGATGGGGGATGAGAGCCTCAGTTATTCGATGTTATTTAACTTGCTTAAAAATGCCTGCGAGGCTGCGCCAAATAAAACTCGAGTATCAATTTCTCTATCTCGCTCAGAAGATGAAGATAACGCTACACCTATGCTGCGAATAAGCATTCAAAACCTTGGTGTTGTTGATAAAGAGATCCGTGACACCTTTTGGCAAAAATATACCTCAGCTGGAAAGGATAATGGCACAGGCATAGGTACTTACTCAGCTAAACTCCTTGCAGAAGCTCAGCGAGGTAAAGTGTCGCTGAGCGTCGATGATGAAAACAATACCACTAATATTTCAGTTTTTTTACCGCATTAACCAAGTTGATTTTATTTTATAGGGTTAAGTCGAATGAGCAGGTTTAGGATTGCAGATGGATATGAATAGCACGTTATTATTTTTGTCACTGGGACTCTTGTTTTACTTGTTCTGGTTATTCGTTCGATTACGTTCTGAAGCGAATGAAGATATTTCTCGTTTTTTTGAAAATGGTCGTAATCGAGTTTATATCGGTTCTATTGTGTTCTGTTTTCTAGCATTGATATCCTCTATTTCTGCGATTGGGCTAAATGTGGCTTATAAACAAGATTTGCAAAGGAGTGGACTTGCATTAAAGTCAGTTGCCTTGACGACAGATGCCGCGTTGTCATCTTGGGTTAAAGGCTGGGAAGACAGAGTCAGAACGGTTGCTACAAATCCTTTGCTGCAATTACGAACAAAGGAACTTATAAAAATTGGTACCGATTCCGAATTATTGTTGGATAGCGAGCACCTCCAATGGTCTCGTGATGCTTATAATCGTTATAGCTTGTCTTTTGGCTCGTTAGGTTTTTTTATCATCACGCTAGAAGGAGACAATATTGCTTCAAGTCGAGATAGCAACCTTGGCGTAACTAATATTGTTAAGCGCGAACATCCTAATTTGTTTGCCGAAGCTGTCAGCGGAAATATCGTAATTACACCGCCAATGCGTTCAGACATTATATTAAAAAACCCGTATGGAGTTGAGCGTGAAGATACACCTACCATGTTTGTACTCAGTCCTATTGCCCAAGATGATGGCTCTATCAGCGCAGTACTAGCTTTAAGAATTGACCCTTATTTAGAGTTTTCTACACTTACTCAGAGCGCTATAGTAGGGGAGACGGGCGAATCTTATTTTGTCGATTCTAAAGGCCGAATGTTATCTCATAGCCGTTTTGAGGAAGACTTAGTTCCCCTTGGCTTGCTTGAACAAGGCCAATTGTCAGTATTAAACTTTCGCGTCACAGACCCCTTAAAAAAATTGACCTTAGCGTCACCAGCAGATGAAAATCATGATGATAAGACACTGACCTATGCCGCTAAGCAGGTAACTCTACAGTTGAATGGCAATAGTAACGAGCGTTATAGAAACTATTTAGGCGTTGATGTCATTGGCGCTTGGAAATGGGATAACCGTTATGGTTTTGGCATTGTCACTGAAATGTCTATTAAAGAAGCAAGCAGTAATTATCAGTACTTTAAAGCGATTATTCTTATCCTGATAAGCGTTATTGCTGTGTCCTGCATCTTAATTACCTTGGCGACTTTATGGCTGAGTCGCCACGTGCTGCTTCGATTACAAGTGAGTAATGAAAGATTAGAAAAAACCATATCCATTCGCACCAAAGATTTGCAAGAGCGTGAGCATCGATTATGGGATTTATACGAGAACTCTGCAGTGGCCTATGCCACTTTAGATATTAACGGTAAATTTACTAAACATAATAAACAATTTGCTGATATTACTGGCTATGACCGAACCGCTTTTACCGATTTAACTTGGCATGATGTGTTAGGGGCCAAAGATGGCGAAGGTCAGCAGATTTTTGATGCTGCAATAAAAGGTATTGATACTTCTGATGCTCGACTAGATTTAATCTCTCAATCAGGAAAAGTATTGGCAGTTTCGTTAACCGTGCGCACAGAGTTTACAGAAGAAGACAAGTTAACCGAAATTCGCTTGTCACTGCTTGATATTAACGACCAAGAAATTGTTAGAGCTGAAATGTTAAAAAATCAGCAACAATATCAAACCTTGGTAGAGAACATACAGGGAGCTGTATTTCGGTGTAATTATGTTGATATAGACACTAATAATTTCACTATAGTCTATTTAAGCCCTAATTTTGAGCATATTACTGGTTATCCTGTAAGTAATTTTATTGGTAAAAGTGCCTCAAGACGGTTTGTTGATTTAGCTATTGGTGGTGACGGGGATAAGTTTTTTCAAGTTGTGCGTAATGCCGTATTAAATCGCGAAAAAGTGCTTGTAGACATGCGCATTCTGAATCGATTCGGTGAGTTGCGATATGTGCAAATTATGGCGCAATTTGAAGCAGGAGAGAATCACGGCGAAGGCCACTTTGATGGCACTATATTTGATGTCACTGAACAAAAGTTAGCCGAAAACTTATTGCTTGATTCGGAAGAAAAACTCGAAGTGGCCGCCAAAAGTGCGCAAATGGGCATGTGGGATTTCTACCCCCATGAGAACCGCGTTGTCGTTAATCGAATGTACAATCAAATGTTAGGTTATGACCGCCTTGATATATGTATCAACGCAGATAAATGGTCTGCTCTTATCAATGGGGCTGAAACATTTGCCAATATGATCCACCCTGACGATAAAGCTGAGCTCCTCAATGAACAGTTGACCGCTTCAACAGGTGAGAATAAAGTTTTACGCCAAGAATTCAGAATGCTGCGAAAAGATGGCGGTTATGATTGGATCCTTAGCATTGGCCAAACATATCAATATTGTGAAGATGGCACCCCGGAACGGATCAGTGGTGTTCATATCAATGTGAACGCGGCGAAAGAGTTAGAACGTGAACTAGCAAAAGCCATCTCAGAAGCTGATAGTGCCAATAAGGCTAAAGGTGACTTTTTAGCCAATATGAGTCATGAAATACGCACTCCAATGAATGCCATTATCGGCATGTCTCATCTTGCCTTAGAAACAGACCTTAATCGTCAGCAACGTAACTATATCGAAAAAACCAATGCTTCCGCGCAATCATTATTAGGGATTATTAATGACATTCTCGACTTTTCAAAAATTGAAGCGGGCAAGTTAGATATTGAAAATATAGACATCAGTATTGATGAACTGCTCAATAATGTCAGTAATCTAATTGGCATAAAGGTGTCCGAAAAAGGGCTTGAACTGCTGTTTGATATTGACGATGCCATACCTGAAAATTTACTCGGTGATTCACTTCGAGTTAGTCAGGTATTGATAAATTTAGCCAATAATGCGGTTAAATTTACCGAAAAAGGCAACATCATCATTTCTGTCAAACTGGATAAACTGACCACAGAGCAAGCGTTCATTACGTTCTCAGTGACGGACTCTGGAATAGGTATGACAGAGGAGCAGCAGTCTCGACTATTTAATGCGTTCTCACAAGCTGACGCCTCAACGACTCGTAAGTACGGTGGTACGGGATTAGGCCTCGCGATTTGTAAAAACCTTGCAGAGTTAATGGGTGGTCAAATTAGCTTAACCAGTGAACCTGGCGTGGGCAGTACCTTTAGTTTCAACTTACCATTTGATTTAAGCCCAATTACGTCTTCGACTATATATCACGAAGATATAACTGATCTTAAAGGCAAAAGTGTATTACTGGTTGATGATAACCAGGTCGCAAGAGAGATCTTATCGAATTTACTCAGTCGTATCGGAATGAAAGTTAACGCGCTGGAACGAGGTCAACAAGCGATAGATATTCTAGCGGAAGGTGACAGTCCTGATGTTGCTATTGTTGACTGGCAAATGCCTGACGTTACTGGTGTTGACGTTGCTCGATTTATTGGCAAGCTCCCTGCTAACCGTAAACCAAAGCTCATTATGATAACTGCATACGGCAAAGAGGACTTACTCTTTAGCGCAGCGGATGTACATTTTGACAGTATTTTAACTAAGCCCCAGACGCAATCGAGTTTGATGAAAGCGCTGTCTTTTGTGATGTCTGAGTCTATCAATCCATTGAGTCATTTACGTGATGAATCGGAACTCTCCAAGGCGTTAGTCAAATTAGCTGGCGCAAACATTTTGATTGCAGAAGATAATGATTTAAATCAAGAGTTGGTTGAAGAGTTACTTAACAGTAAACATATTCAGACAACGATTGCTAATAATGGACAGGAAGCAATAGAGAAGCTTGCCCTTGAACATTTTGATGGCGTTCTTATGGACTGCCAAATGCCAGTTATGGATGGATATACCGCTACATCAGTATTACGTGGCATACCAGAAAATAGCGATTTGCCAATTTTAGCGATGACGGCGAATGCGATGGCGGGAGACCGAGAGAAAGCGTTAAATGCTGGCATGAATGACCATATTCCAAAACCGATTGATGTCGAGGCGATGTTTATTACGATGGCAAAGTGGATAACACCTGCCAAGCCAATAACGCCAGTGGCCACTCCTGCTGACACATCTAATACTACATCTTCGCGAGTTGACAATATCAGCGCTGATGGGCGACGCAGTGAAGCTCAGAACGGGACATTTATCAATACTGTTCATATCAATAAAGCTCTGGGGTTAATGCGCACCCAAGGTAATGAAGGGTTATACCTTAAATTATTGGTTAAATTTGTTAGCGGTCAGTCAGGATTTGTTGGCGCGTTTTCACGTGCAACAGCTGTTAACGATGAGTCATTGGCAGCACGTTTAGTGCATACCCTTAAAGGCGTTGCGGGCAGCATCGGTGCTGAGAAGTTAGCTGAATTAGCTGCGCAACTTGAGCACGGATTAACTGAGAGTGACCTTAACCTATTATCTGAAGTAGGTGCTGAACTAACACACGTTTGCGAAGAGATCACTTTGCTGACGCCAAAAGAACAAATTCAACAAACTCAGCTATTATTAGATAAGCCATTAGCAATCAGGACGTTAGAAGTATTAGTGACTATGTTAGAAAGTTTCGACATGGAGGCCACGGAATACCTCGACACCCATGGCGAATGTTTGAATATAGATCCATTAATACATAACTATAAGCTACTTGAAAAACAATTAAGCGAGTATGAACTGGACACAGCAATGGAAATAGCTAAGCAAATGATTGAGCAATTAAAGGCGCTTAATTAATTCTGATTAAATACGTTACGAAAATATGCGAGTAAGCTCAGCAACGATAAGGAATACCGATGGAAAAGCAGACTATTTTAGTCGTGGATGATACTCCTGAGAACATTGATGTTTTAGCTGGTGTTTTAAAGTCTGAATATCATATTAAGATTGCTAAAAATGGTGAGCTAGCGTTAAAAATTGCCCGTAGTATCAAGCTGGATTTAATCTTATTAGATATTATGATGCCAGGTATCGATGGTTTTGAAGTGTGTAGACAGTTAAAACTAGACGAAAGAACTCGTCATATCCCAGTCATATTTGTGACGGCTAAAATCTCTGCTGCTGATGAGTTAAAAGGCTTAGAGTTAGGCGCTGCTGATTATATTACTAAACCATTCAATCCACCCATTGTGCAACGACGTGTTCATACCCAACTCGCTTTAACCGATCAAAACCGATTACTTGCCATTAAAGTACAGCAAAAAACTGCAGAAATTGCCCAAAACCAATTGAATGTTATTCGTCGCTTGGGGCGTGCAGCTGAATATAAAGATAATGAAACAGGGATGCATGTTATCCGCATGAGTTATTACACTCATGTTTTAGCGCTTGCTGCTGGGATTAATGAAGCAGATGCCGAAGTATTGATGAATGCAGCGCCCATGCATGATGTGGGTAAAATTGGTATCTCAGACGCCATTTTAAAGAAACCAGGCAAGCTTGAATTTGAAGAGTTTGAAGAGATGAAGAAGCATTGTGAAATTGGTGCTGAAATCCTTGGTGATAAAGATTCGGAGTTAATGACCATCGCTAAAGAAGTGGCACTGACGCACCATGAGAAATGGGATGGCAGTGGTTACCCTAATGGCTTAAGTGGTGAAAGTATTCCGTTATACGGCAGGATTGTTGCCATTGCTGATGTATTTGACGCACTTACCAGTGAACGCCCCTATAAAAAAGCCTGGACAGTTGAAGACGCTCTTGCACTAATCGAGCGTGAAGCAGGCAGTCATTTTGATCCTAAATTAGTGCCGTTATTTATTGATAAATTAGATGAAATTTTACAAATAAAGGCTAAATTTAAAGACAGTAATTAAGCATAGTTGCTCGTGGCGTAAAATGGTAACTAATGTGGTGGTGTTCAATTATAATAGCCCTATATCGAGTTGAGCGCATAACCTATAGAGCGTATTCAGAAGCGGTTAAGTGACACAGTGGCCCACTAGGTGGCTTATTTCTGAAAGCATTACCCACTCATATTGATGAGTGGAATGATATATCTGTGTAACTTGCCAATAAAGGCCAATTTATATCCACTTTGACAGAGGAAACTTACATGTCTAAGACTTTAATCAATAAAAAATTACTTTTAGCAGCAGTGATGGTGCCAGCTTTACTAACAGGCTGTGCGACAGGTGATAACCCAGAGTCTAAAAAAGCCAATGCACGTAAAGAAACTCAATCAGCGTTGCAAGAAATTTATGCTGAACATAGTGGGGCTAAAACTGCTGTGGCGCAATCAGTAGGCTATGTTGTTTGTACTGGCAGTAACAGCTACTTATTTGCTTTATCTACTGGCGGCGGAGTGTGTGTACTGACTGCAAATGGACGAAACTCATATTATCGCTTCGCTACAGGTGGCGTCGGTGCTGGTATCGGATGGAAACAAATGGCTTTTGTTCAAGCCTTTATGGATAACGATGCCATGACACGATTTAAAGAGTCTGGCTATGAAGGCCAAGCACAAGCTGAAGCCAGTGCTAAATATGAAGATAGCGGTGACCAGGCTTCTGCTAATCAGTCTGTAGATGTCAGTGGCGTAAAAACCTATCAAGTTAACCTAATGGGAGCTGCTGCTCAGGCAACTGTTCAAGGTTATAAATATTGGGAAACAGATTTTTCTGATGACTTCGTAGAAAACGACGAATAATAGAACGGTGTTTTCAATCGTTTTTAGGGTATAAGGTTTTAAGCTATGAGATTGATAGCTTAAAATCAGATGAGATAGTAAACCGCAATTGATTATTCGATTGCGGTTTTTATTTTTATGACGGACTAATTTCACTCCTTGATGGAGGGCAAGCTGCTAATTTTTAATCAATTAAGTTTTTTTATTAGTAAGTCAGATGGTATGCGTAATCTGAAACTGACATTTCTATATTTGAGTTTTGAGCATGTGTTTTAGTGGATTATGCTGATTTCGTGATAAAAAATAGTTTGATTCGTATCACGCCATATAAAGTTAGAAGATTGTTTTTTAATCATAATTAAATTTGTTGGGCACTTTTATCAAAAGAAACCATTAACTAAGTCATTCCTACAAGCTTAAACGCTTATTTCTCTTTCAGTCAGTCGCGCAATAAGCTAAATTACTCATGTAAGCATAAGAATAAAGTTCAGGATGAATGTGTTTTTAAGGTGGATAGAAGTTGATTTCAGTATATTTAGTTGATGACCATGAATTAGTACGAACCGGCATTCGTCGTTTGTTAGAAGACGAGCGGGGTATTAAGGTGGTTGGCGAAGCGCCCGACGGCGAAACAGCTGTACAATGGTCACGACAAAGCGAAGCCGATGTCATTCTCATGGACATGAATATGCCAGGTATGGGTGGATTAGAAGCCACGCGTAAAATACTTCGCTATCAGCCAGAAGCTAAAATCATTGTGCTTACAGTACAAACAGAAGACCCTTTTCCTACAAAAGTAATGCAAGCAGGAGCGTCAGGTTATTTAACCAAAGGTTCGACCTCGCCAGAAGTATTACGTGCTATTCAGCAAGTATCACGTGGACAGCGTTATTTATCCCCTGAAATTGCCCAGCAAATGGCGTTGAGCCAATTTAGTCATTCTGATGAAAATCCATTTAGCAGCTTATCTGAGCGAGAACTGCAAATCATGCTAATGATCACCAATGGTGAGAAGGTGAATGATATTTCAGAAAAGCTAAACTTAAGTCCAAAAACAGTGAACAGTTATCGCTATCGTTTATTTGCCAAATTAGATATTGGTGGTGATGTTGAGTTGACCCGTCTCGCTATTCGCTACAAAATGCTCGATGCCAGTTCTTTTTAGACATTAGGTGTTCATACAAAGGTATTGACGCCTACTTTTAGGATAGTTGATGCCTGCTTGCTTTAATTCAAAATTGTTTTTAAAAACCGTCTCATCTTCGCCAGGTGTTTATCGTATGTACGATGAAAAAGGCGAAGTCATTTATGTCGGTAAAGCTAAAGATCTTAAAAAACGCCTGTCATCTTATTTTCGGGCGAACCTGCCTAATGTAAAAACACAAGCGCTTGTTGCCCGTATTGCCAATATTGATGTCACCCTGACTCACAGCGAGACCGATGCGCTTTTGCTTGAAAATGATTACATCAAGCAGTACATGCCGAAATACAATGTATTGCTTCGTGATGATAAATCTTATCCCTATATATTACTTAGCGGTCACAAGCATCCGCGTTTAGCTTACCATCGCGGCCCTAAGCGAGAGAAAGGTCATTATTTTGGACCTTACCCAAATGGTGGGGCGGTGCGTGAAAGCTTAAACTTGATGCAAAAGCTATTTCCTATTCGCCAGTGTGATGACTTGTATTATAAGTCTCGCTCTCGTCCGTGTTTGCAATATCAGTTAGAACGTTGCAGTGCTCCCTGTGTTGGGCGGATTTCTGATGACGATTATACCGAGCAAGTTAAATTGGCGAGCTTGTTTTTAAAAGGTAAAGATAAGCAAGTGATCACTGAGTTAGTGGCTAAAATGGACACTGCAGCTAATGAGATGGAATATGAGTCAGCTGCGCAATTTCGTGACCAAATTACAGCATTAAGACGAGTGGCGGAGCAGCAAGAGGTATCGAACCACAAAGGCGATATGGATGTCATAGGGGTGCATTACGCCTCTGGTATCGTCTGTTTTCACTTATTGTTTATCCGAGATGGTAAAATATTTGGTAGCCGTAGCTATTACCCTACAGTGCCGCCACAAACTGAACTTGAAGAAGTGTTAGTGTCGTTCATTGGCCAATTCTATTTAAATGCCGACATTCAAAGAACGATCCCGAAAGAAGTGCTGATCAGCGAATCCTTTAGCGAACAGAAAGTACTTGAAAGTACAATTTCACAGGCGTTAGATCGTAAATTTGAAATTAAGACTCAAGTGCGAGGCGAGCGGGCTAACTTCTTGCGCTTAGCACTGACTAATGCAACAAATGCAGTCAATACCCGTTTATCTCATAAAAACACCGTTGAGCAACGTTTTCAGCTATTAGAAGAAGCCTTAGAGTTAGGGCATCCAATTACACGTATGGAATGTTTTGATATCAGTCATACCATGGGCGAAAGTACCGTGGCTTCTTGTGTGGTATTCAACCGAGAAGGCCCACACAAAGCTGACTACCGACGTTATAACATCAATGGCATTACCGGCGGTGATGATTATGCGGCAATGGAGCAGGCATTAAAGCGTCGATTCGATAAAATCGATAATAATGGCAAAGTGCCTGATATCGTCTTTATTGATGGCGGTATTGGTCAACTACGTATTTCGCAAAAAATTGTTGATGAAAAGTGCGTTCATTTAGACAAGCCGCCTCTACTAATTGGCGTAACAAAAGGTGAAGGCCGTAAAGCCGGCTTAGAAACCTTTGTATTTGGTGGCAATGAACAAACCTTTGAACTTGCCAGTGACTCTCCAGCATTTCATTTAATTTTACACATACGTGATGAGTCACATCGATTTGCGATTACAGGACATAGGAACAAGCGACAGAAGACACGTAACACCTCGACATTAGAATCAATTGCTGGTGTTGGCCCTAAACGTCGCAAACTATTGTTACAACATCTCGGTGGAATACAGGAAGTAAAGGGGGCGAGTGTAGCAGAATTAACAAAAGTGCCCGGAATTAGCCTAGAAATGGCACAAACAATCCATGATGCATTGCGAGGGGGATAAAATTAAGGCAAGATTGGCGCTGTTTCTGACTATTTGGTTTCTTTCATGCCTTTTAATTTACCTATAGCGCTAACATTATTCCGGTTGTTGCTTTTGCCGGTTTTTGTCGTGGTTTTTTATCTTCCTTATTCTTGGGCGCCTTTTGCGTCGGCATTAATATTCTGGCTTGCGGCTGTGACAGACGCTTTAGATGGATATGCAGCAAGAAAACTCAAACAGTCCACGCGTTTTGGCGCATTTTTAGACCCCGTTGCTGACAAGATTATGGTGACTACTGCTTTGGTGTTGTTGGTTCAGCAAAATGATAATATTTACCTGACTCTAGCTGCATTGTTTATGATTGGTCGTGAAATCGTCATTTCTGCGCTACGTGAATGGATGGCTGAAATAGGTAAACGTGGT
Source organism: Shewanella sp. 2_MG-2023 (assembly GCF_030548905.1). NCBI lineage: Bacteria > Pseudomonadati > Pseudomonadota > Gammaproteobacteria > Alteromonadales > Shewanellaceae > Shewanella > Shewanella sp. 2_MG-2023. Next base: position 27,027 of record NZ_JAUOSO010000022.1, on the reverse strand, counting down.
GTTGTCGCCGTATCATGGATTGGCAAATATAAAACCGCAGCACAAATGGTGGCGATAGTAGGTTTGATTTGGCAACCGAATGAATTTTTGACCAATGTGTCTTATGGTCTATTCTATATTGCTGCAGTGCTGACTTTCTGGTCAATGATGAGTTATATTTCAGCAGCTTGGAAAGACTTAACTGCTGAGTAGTGCAATAAAAGTTCAATGAGTTTATTTAGTGCGCATTCAGTCATTTTTATTGAAAACAGCAATTGACACCGACACTGAAATCGGTAGAATGCACCCCCGTAGACAGCGATGCTTCAGCGTATAACCGAAAGGTTGCAACTTGATGACATCGAGGCCTAATCTGCGAAGATAGGCAAATGATTGCAAGATTAGCTTAGTTGGCTTTGTATCAGACTATACATTGTTAATTGAATTAGTTAAGCATAAAAGATGTGACATTAGCTCAGTTGGCTTTGTATCAGACGATACCTTGTTAAGTGAATTAATTAAGCATAAAGATGCGACATTAGCTCAGTTGGTAGAGCGATACCTTGCCAAGGTATAGGTCATCGGTTCGAACCCGATATGTCGCTCCAATCATTATCTATACGGCGCGATGGCAGAATGGCTATGCTGCGGATTGCAAATCCGTCGACCTCGGTTCGACTCCGGGTCGCGCCTCCACAATTTTTGTTTAATTGTTTAGTGCTTTAAACTAGACGGTTAAAACAACACTTATGCCCGAGTGGTGGAATCGGTAGACACAAGGGATTTAAAATCCCTCGCTTAATAGGCGTGCCAGTTCAAGTCTGGCCTCGGGTACCATATTCTTGTTACAAGAAACTTACATACGTAAGTATGGTGCAAAAAAGCCTCAACGAAAGTTGGGGCTTTTTTGTGTCCAAAATTTGAGTAATTGAAGAAAGATAAAATCCCTCGTCGTTTTAAAATCGGGCGTGCCAGTTCAAGTCTGACCTCGTGTACCATATTCTTCCATGAAGAGCTGAAATATGATTTAGTATTATGCGAAAAAGCCTCAACACTCTTAATGTTAACTGAGGTTTTTTTGTATCTGAAATTTGAGTATTTGAAGAAAGAAAAAATCCCTCGTCGTTTTAAAATCGGGCGTGCCAGTTCAAGTCTGGCCTCGGGTAGCATTATTCTTTTATAAGAAACTTACATACATACATACGTAAGTATGGTGCAAAACAGCCTCAACACTCTTAATGTTAACTGGTTTTTTTTTGTATCTGAAATTTGAGTATTTGAAGAAAGAAAAAATCCCTAGTCGTTTTAAAATCGAGCGTGCCAGTTCAAGTCTAGCTCGGGAGGTGTTATTTGATAAACATCGAAGTGTATGATGTAAACCTTAAGGCCAAAAAAAAAGGCGTTGATGGTTTAATCCATCCACGCCCGTTAATTAAGTTCTAGTTTTGATAAAAATCTAGATAGAAACCTGTAAGTTATTTAGTCTCAATTTTATAATCTAATTGATAGAAGTGTGCTTCGCTCTTACCATTCTCAAATTGGTTATAAACGCCCGCTTTGAAGTAATTAAGCATTTCTTTCCAGTAAGTGATGTCATGTGTGACTTGATTTTCACCGTCTCTGTTAATCACTAATTTTGAATCACCGACAATAATATCGAACTTGGTTGGGGCGTTAGGATCGTAAGCGCCTAAATCAAAGCGAACGTAAGCATTTTTACAGGCTGAAGATTCACGGTTACCGCTATCTTTACTGCAATTTACATTATTGTTTTTAATGATGGCCCAATAATGATCTTTAACCCCTTTGCGATCAGCTTCATATACTAAACGTAATAGTGGGTGGGGGATGTACCCAACGCCGTGCTTACCGTCATCAAATGTGCCTTTATTGTGTACTTGTAAAAAGGTCATAGCATCATTTTTAGATGGGCTGTCTTTTACTGAATCACGTGGGTTAATCGGCATCAATTCAGCTGAAAGATGATAGAAAGTGTTTGGACTATCAGATTTGAAGTTTTCAATAACGCGAAGTTCATTACGTAATTTATAACCTTCCATGTTCATCACGAGTGCACTAGAACCTTTATCAACATAGAAGTGTTCGTTAACGATACCGCTAAAATTACTGTCTCTAGCAAGTTCATACTTGCTACCAGGTTTTGAGTTAGGCGTTGAAATTTGCAATTTTGATGCTGACAGAATGTTTGAGAATTGTGCGTAATCTGCTGGTGGGGTTCGTTCGCCTGTAGCGTCAGGATATGGATTAATCGATGGTTCAGTGGTCGATGCACATGCCGTCAAAAAGCCTGACACAAGGATCGTTAAAGGAATTACTGATAATTTTTTCATGGTAACTACATTCCTACTTCTTATTATCTGTGAGAGTTTTAGTAAATGGTGTCGGCATTTCATTTATAAGCACCTGTGCACTTATATGAATAATACCTGTGATTATCGTTATTGCTTATGGACAATATAACGCTAAATATTACATTTGACGTATAATAATACAAATGAAGTTTGACTCAAATCACAACTTATTTACCCATCCAACAAAGTATTGCCAATAGATGCGAACTTAGTTGGAACCTTGGGGGGAAATAGCGTTAATGTGGTGATTGATTTAGTTGCTGGTAAGCAATGGCCGCAGTTAATTGATGTGTTAAAAGCCTGGTGGCCGCTACGCAGTTTCAGGTGCCATTGGCGGCGCACTAGTTGAACTTGATGTAAGAATCCTTTATTTAAAGGATTTGAGCTTCTTTGGCTGTACGGTATTGGAGCCTGAAGTATTTTCGAACTTAGTTGCAACGATTGAGTCTGGAAAAATAAAACCAATTGTGGCTGACACATTTTCCTTAGCTGACATTGCCATTGCCCAGCAAGTGTTTCAGGAAAAGCATCATGTAGGCAAGATTGTACTCACTGTTGTTTAGAATAACTGTTCTCTAGAATAACATCCGCTTAGAATAACATCCGCTTAGAATAACATCCGCCTAGAGTAACCCTTGTTTAGAGTAACTCTTGTATAGAGTAATTGGTTAGATAAAAACAGGCCGCTTTATCGGTCGCTAGTTTTATTCTGAACGGTATTCGCTGAGGTGTGATTAGCTTTGGCTTGTGTATTCAACTGAATTAACCTAGCAGCCATTTTCCCCCAGTGTTGATAGATTTCTGCACTGGGGTGAAATCCATCTTCAGCCATGGTTGCGTTAGACAATGATTCCCGCATATCTAATTGCTCACATGGGAGTGAGCTATGGTCAATCCACTGGGTTAAAGCATGATTAAACTCATTGGCTCTACTACCAAGAAACCACCTAAAAGGCTGGGGTAAAGCGGGGAAGGCTGACATAGGTGGAACACTGGTGATAATAATTTGGCTGCAGCCTAATGATATATAAAGCAGCTCACATAATTGCTGCTGTTGGCTAATCCAAGTTTTGGCTGAAATCGGGCTTAAAACGTCGTTCACACCTAAAGAAATAATCACAGTATCGGCGCTAATTTGATGAGCTTGACTTAATATGTGGTTGAGCTTGTTTAAGCAATTCTTAGTGCTGTATCCGCTTTTAGCAATTAATCGCCATTTGAGTTTGTGATAGCTAGCTTGCGTTGCCGGCCCTGTTTGTTGATCCGTAATCGTGGTTTGTTGACTCGTTAACGCGGTAAGGGCTTGAACTGTTTGGCCTGTTAGGGCTTGTTGCTGAGTTTCAACCCCAACCCCGGCGGCCGCAGAATCACCAATAACCAATATCGATAATGTATTGGGCTCTGAACTGGAAACGACTTCAGTATCTATGCTTAATTGTGAATCATCAGCATTATTTAGCCGGACAATACCTTCACGTAACCCTTTAGGTTCAGGCAGTTTTAGTGTGGTTTTTTTTACCCAAATAGCCTGGAGTAAGTAAATTGGCCATAAAAAAATTAAGCTTAAATAATGCAATGTCGGCAATCCTTTCCGTTAAATTACTTTTCTTTTAATTACTGATAGTTATATCCTAATTGAACCGTAGTTTCATCAGCAAATAAAAACGAAACTCAATGTTAAGATCAGTTTAGCAACTGGAACTTGATTTCAAATAACTCTTCGACGCCTGGGTAAACTTCTTGAATCAATGATTTCAGAAACTCCAATGACATGTTTTCTTGTTCAGCATGGTCTTCAGTTAAGTGATGAAACGCGACTTTAGTGACTGATAAGACCTTGATATTGCAGAACCAACGCTCATCTTCAAAGGTTGAAACTGACAAGGTTTCACCCACTTTGAAATGAGACTCTGATTCATCTCGTAAAGTAATTGTTTTAGCGCCAGATAAAATATCGTCTTCAAAGCGGCTGAAAAAGCTTATAGGGGTTAATTCACTCATTGATGGCCTTTGGTGTTCGTTTGATCTTCATAATAATATTTTGCGCTAAGATTGGCTTAAATGACAGTATGACGTTGATTTTGTTTACGCCGACAGGTCAGTTTTTGGTTTGCGTTAATATGTTGTCTTAACTTGTGCTTGGCGATGACTTATCATGTGCGAAATTTACATCAAATAACTATTCAGGAAGGTCATTTGCACACACTGGCACAGCTAACATCAGGCGAATTAAACGATACACAACTCAAAAGAATACAAATAGCTGAACAATTAACCGAGTTTCCTTTAGAAGTGTTGGCTTTTGCAGATACCCTTGAAGTGCTCGACCTTTCTAACAACCGCTTAAGTTGTTTACCAGATGAGTTTGCACAATTGTCTGAATTGAAGATTTTATTTCTTTCGTTTAACTGTTTTACTGAAGTGCCTGCAATCATTGCCCAGTGCCCAAAACTTGAGATGATTGGCTTTAAAGCTAACCAGATCAATACAGTTGCCGAAAACTGTTTGCCGATTGATACACGCTGGCTAATTTTAACTGATAATAAGATTTCTCAGTTACCTAGCTCAATTGGTGATTTACATCGCTTAAAGAAATGTGCCTTAGCTGGGAATAAAATTAACGCTTTACCTGCCACAATGGCTAATTGTAAAGAGCTAGAATTATTACGAATTTCAGCCAACAATTTAAGCGTAATTCCTGATTGGCTGTTATCGCTACCTAATTTAGCGTGGCTAGCTTTTAGTGGCAACCCAGTTACCGATAGTCATGTGTCTCATGATACGTTCCCATATGCCCAAATGACTGAACTGCAACTAGGTGAACAGCTTGGGCAAGGGGCGTCAGGTGTTATCTATCAAGCTAATTGGCAACAAACGACACAACAGCAGGTTATAGAAAACAAAAAGAGTATTGATAAAGAGTATTCAAGCGTCGCAGTTAAAATGTTCAGAGGGGATGTGACGTCAGATGGCTACCCAAAAGACGAGTTACATTGCTGTTTGAGTGCTGGGCATCACCCGAATTTGATTAAAGTACTAGCGCAAATCTCAGAGCCAGATCATTTGGGTCTCGTCATGGAGCTTATACCGGCATATTTCTATAATCTAGGCTTACCACCTTCTTTAGTGACTTGTACTAGAGATACTTTTTCAGATGGTATGGACATATCGCTCGAACACATTGTAAAAGTGATGCGGAGCATGGCTGCAGCATTGTCTCATTTACATCAAAATAAAGTCAGTCATGGGGATATATATGCCCATAACACTATGATTGATATAGAAGGAAATATGCTATTTGGTGACTTTGGCGCAGCAACTGACTTGTCGTTGCTCAGTTCTAGGCAAGCAAATATGATGCAAAGTATTGAAGTCAGAGCCTTTGGTAATATGCTAGATGACTTGTTAAGCCAACAAATTGAGCTTGGTAAATCATCGGCGTCAGATTGCTTTAAAGCACTCTCTGTATTGTCTCAGCAATGCTTGGAACACAACAGCGTATTAAGACCAAGATTTGACCAAATATATCAGCAGTTAAAGGCACTAGAAGAGAGTCTGAGTCAGTAAGCTTAAGCATAGTACTAAGCAAATAGTTCTCTGTAAAAATACTGTCTGAAAGTACTGCGCACATAGAACCCTGTAAAGAAGCAATGTGGAAATAGTACTGAGCTAATAGCACTGAACCAATAGCACTGAGCAATTTACTGGGACAAGGAGAGCGAATGAGCCAAGCGGAATTGAACGTCTTAATTGCAAAGGTAAAACAATGCCAGTTATGCCAGTCTTCGCTTACCCATGGTGTTAATCCTGTTGTACAGTTGCACGCTAATGCTAAGTTGCTGATAGCTGGTCAAGCTCCTGGTCTTGCGGTCCATCAGTCAGGTGTGCCATTTGATGACGCCAGTGGTGAGCGCCTAAGGCTGTGGCTTGGGATAGATAAAACGGTTTTTTACGATCCTGAACAAGTGGCCATTCTTCCCATGGGTTTTTGCTACCCTGGAAAAGGTAAAAGTGGAGATTTGCCGCCATTAAAAATTTGTGCCGCAACTTGGCGTGAACGCCTGCTTGCCGAACTTAAGCAAGTACAGCTTACGATAGTGATTGGAAAGTATGCGCAAGACTATCATTTAGGTACAGCTACACAATCATTAACGCAAACCGTTAGAAACTGGGCTGATTATCCTCGGTCATTGATACCATTACCGCATCCGAGTCCGAGAAATAATATTTGGTTAGCAAAAAATCCATGGTTTTCAGAGCAATTACTCCCTGAACTTAAATGCCGAGTTAACGACGCCTTAAAGGATTAGTTATAAAGACTTGGCGTTAAATGGTGCTTTAATGCCGTGTTTTTGTGCTATTTGATTGTAAAATGGGCATTCAAACAATAAGTTTCATTTTTTTATTGATCCTATCTGAAAAATCAGTAAAGTATGCACCACATCAGCGGCGGCAACCGATTGCTTCGTTGAATATCAAATTTTGTAACGCGTTACGACGAGTTACCAGAGTTTGCCCGAGTGGTGGAATCGGTAGACACAAGGGATTTAAAATCCCTCGCTTAATAGGCGTGCCAGTTCAAGTCTGGCCTCGGGTACCATCATAAAACAGCCTCGACATTAGTCGGGGCTTTTTTATATCTGAAATTTAAAAGTTCAAAAGTTCAAAAGATTATAAAATCCCTCGTCGTTTTAAAACCGGCCGAGCCAGTTCAAGTCTGGCTTCGGGTACTATCATGCTTTTATTAAGAGAGTAATAAGCCTCAACATTAGTCGGGGCTTTTTATGTTTGGAATTTGAGAATCTTAAGAATAAAATTACAAGTAGATTTTTAGGTATAGAAATTAACTAAGAAGATTGCAGCACTTTGCGTGCTGCAGCTGTCAATGATGGCTTAAAAAGTGGCTATTCTTCATTACTGGCAATGAAATTATTGATAGCAGTTAGTATTAGGTCTTTATTCATTTGTGTCGGTTTAACTGGCTGATCAAACCAAAAACTCATCGGCTGTTCAAAACCAATGCCGTGCATATAGTTATAAATGGCTTTGCGAAGGCCTTCACCAAGCATTGGGTGGTCGGTACCCGTTGGATCGGTAAAGTCGACATCGTTTTCAGCGAAAAGAATGTCAGGACGTTCAGCAAGAGTAATACCGAACTGTTCAGGGTTCATGCCTATAGGACTATGTACTGTGGCAACAAAGCGATGCCAGTAAGCTGATTGGAAACAGCCTTGAGCCATCATCTGGCGTACCATTTCAAGGGAATCAATGGTTTCTTGCTCGGTTTGCGTTGGAAAACCATACATCAAGTAAGCATGTACCAAAATACCTGCATCACTAAAGGCTTTAGTCACATGAGCCACACGCTCAACGCTCACGCCTTTTTTCATCAGTTTTAATAAGCGATCGGATGCAACCTCAAGGCCACCGCTGACAGCGATACAACCAGAGTCTGCAAGTAATTGACAGCGCGCTTGGCTGAAGGTTCTTTCAAAACGAATATTACCCCACCAACTAATCACTACATTACGTTCAATCAATCGCTTGGCCAATGAGAACAACACTTTTGGTGGCAGGGCTTCATCAACAAAGTGAAAACCAGTTTCCCCCGTTTCTTCGATGAGTTGCTCAATTCTGTCAACGAGAACGTCAGCGCCTGCGGCGTCGTAACGGTCGATATAATCTAAGCTGACATCGCAGAAGCTGCATTTACGCCAGTAACAACCGTGAGCGATAGTGAGTTTATTCCAGCGGCCATCACTCCAAATGCGATGCATAGGGTTAAGCATTTCACACAAAGATAAGTACTCGCCTAATGGCAGACCATCGTATATTGGCGCGCCAACATCAGTTTGCGGTATATCGTGCAGCTCTTTGTTTTCATTAAAGTGAACGTAGGGAGTACCATTTTCATCTTCAGCAAGGAAATAAGTACGCACTAAGTCGTCAATCTCTCGTTCCCCTTGGAAGTATTCCAATAAGGTGATTAACGGTCGCTCGCCATCATCAAGACAGATAAAGTCGATGAATTCAAATACTCGAGGATCTTTTAGCGCGCGAAGTTCTGTGTTGATAAAGCCGCCGCCAATGACGATAGGAATACTTGGGTTAATACTTTTACAGGTTTGCGCAATACGTAATGCGCCGAGCATATTGCCGGGGAAAGGCACTGTCAGCGCGACAACGCTAGGCTGAGTTTCTTCTAAGTACTGCTCGACTAATTGTTCTAATATATCTGAGCTGAAGCTCGATTCACCCATCAAAGTATCGTAGAGGTTATCGAAACTTGGGTTAGCTGCGGCTAATTGCTCACCATAACGGCTGACTTCAAAATAAGGATCTACCCCTTGAGTAATGACGTTTGATAAGTCATTGATAAATAGCGTGGCTAAATACTTTGCTTTATCTTGTACCCCTAGGTTACCAAAAGCGGCTTGTAATACATCACCAGACACGGCTTCCATCTGTGCAATCGTATCAAAAGCTGGTCCTTCAGGTAAAAATCGACGTGAATTAATCCGCATAGCAAGGCTTGGATCTTTACCCTGTAAAAAGCGAATCGCAGGTTCAACAGCTAAGTGGTAGCGGTCAAATTCAGCGAGGAAATTAAAAATAACTTCAGGCAGTTCATCGTCTTCAAAGTGCTGGTAGTTTTCTTCTACATGCTGGCGGATGATATCAAGGGCTGGAGCTGTCATCATCTCTAAAAAAAGTTCAATCGCAGGATCTCTCTGCACCGCCTCATAGCCACGTGAGCGTAAAAAACCAGTTAAATACGCGGTTGCCGGGTAGGGCGTATTTAGCTGAGTCATCGGTGGAGTCATTAGAAGAACGGTCATATCCTGCCTTTAATTTAGTCAAACTTTCATGCTTTGAGGGGCGTTTAGCGTAGTCACTCAAAGTGTAGCAACAATGCGGTTGCCAAAATAATGGGGGATTCTAACAAATGAGCTAAAGAAAAACCCGTAAATTACCCAGATATGAATTTAAGGCTTATTTAGACGTAACTCATAGACGTTACTCAGTGGTTTTATCATTTTTATTAACATAGGCAGATAAATACTGATAATAACGTTACGCGTAGAGATAAATACGCATTGAGGAAATCTAGTAACTGATCATTTTGATGTACATCAAAAATAATTTACATGAGTATTATCAGCGACTCAGGTTATGCATTGTTGATACGGTATAACCGTGCATCGACTTTAAGCTGATATTCTTAGTAAGCGTTAACGTTAACTAACATGGATTGTAAGGAGTTAATTTGACCTCGATTGATTATATGAAATGGATAATGATTGTTGCTGGTGGGCTGACTTGTTCAATGATCTTTGCAGTATTTGCTCCCCAAGAAGCGCTTATCAGTATGTTTGGAGAATCGCTAACAGAACCTTTAGCTCAGGTTGTTGTTAGAAGTTGGGGCTTTCTTATTTTTATGATCGGAGCCTTACTCATTTATGGCGCATTTCGACCCATATATCGAAATTTAGCGTTGGTGCTTGCTAGCACAAGTAAAGTCGCATTTATTTCTCTAATCGTTATGTTTGGCGCTCAATATATTGAAAAATCTTTATTAACTATCACGTTGGATTCTATTTTTGTGATTGTATTCTTGGGCTATTTAGCCAAGGTTAAACGCACAGCCTAATATAGCCATTCATTTTACAAGTGCATGTCACAAGTTTTTGTTTTGGGTATTAAAGCCGTTTTTAGAATACAAAAAAGCCTTTGGTTGATTTTCTCAGTCAAAGGCTTTTTGTTTAAACAAGTCGTGCAGCGCTAGAAATATTAAATTAGCTGTTGATGTGCTTTTTAAATGCAGGAGCAGGTTTAAAGCTAGGTTGATTGAAGCCTGGAATTTCTATGCTCTCACCTGTTTTTGGATTACGTCCATTTTTTGCTAAATGGTAACGAAGTTCAAAGGTGCCAAATTGTGGTAAATACACTTTCTCACCTTCTGTTAAGGCTTTATGAAGCTGTAATAGAATCTGCTCTAATTGTGGTTTAGTTAGAGATTGTGAAATACCCATGTCAGATGCCATGGTTTGTACAAGTTGTTTCTTATTCATAAAACTACTGCGATAAATAGATAAAATATTTTTGCGGGGCATGTTTATATCAGTTCTGCTAAAGCATTCCTAGTTTCTTAAGGGCAATTATATGTTTAGTGGCTCCTTGTTTATGTAGTTGCGCTAAATTCATCCACCTTTCGTAGTAACTTGTAACGACTTAACACAGTCTGTAACACAAGGTTGATAATTTTTTGCCATACTGAATATATTCGTTTGAAAGAGGAGGGGCTGAATGAAAGTATTGCGTTGTTGGCGTTTAGGTTTCGCCATGTTGTTTATGATGTCACTTCTGTTGAGTTTGCCTGCTAAAGCCTCTTCTGAAAATCAAGCTACCTATAAAACACTCGCCCAACATGTGATGTTAATTTCGTTAGTTGAACCTACCGCTGACAGACAGCAGTATTTGGCTATTTTAAAAGGTAATAGTGAGGCCGAGAAGTTTGAGTATATTGATGCTATTCAAGCTGACATTGCTGAATTCTGGCATCAGCGTGGGGTTGCTCTTTCTTATGATCAATTAGCGAGTAATGCCTCGTTAAAACGTAAAACCTTTGCTTTGGAACCCAATGCTGAAGACTATTTAAGTGTGCTTAATCATATCCGACGATTGATGTGGCTTAATACTAGGCACGAATGGGCCAGCATCCAACCCGGAGGGTTATTGCGCCCGGGTGACAGCCATAAAACGATTAGCGCTATTTCCCAGCGACTTTGGCTTTTAGGCGATTTGTCTTCTCGCTCAGAAACGCAATATATTTTCGATAATACTATTGCCCTAGCTGTCGCAAAGTTTCAGTCGCGTCACGGTCTAAAGCCTGATTCTGTTATTGGCCCACAAACCTTGCACTGGTTGAATCAAACACCATTGCAACGAGCTGAATTACTTGCCGCTAATTTTGTCGATAAAACCAGTTATAAAAGCGACTTAGGCGAGCAATACCTATTAGTCAACATTCCTGCATTTGAAATGATACTTGTTAGTGACAGTCAAGTGGCCTTAACTTCAAGAGTCATAGTGGGGCGTTCGTATCGAAGAACCCCAGTAATGAAAGGGCAGATATCGAACATTGTCATTAACCCGACTTGGACAGTACCCAAAAAACTCATGCGCCGTGACATCTTGCCTAAGGTCGCCGAAGACGGCAGTTATATCAGCGATAGGCAGTTTGATGTATTTGATGTCACTGGTACTAAGGTGAATAAAACCCCACAAGAATGGCAAGAAGTTGTAAGGACTGAACCATTTCCTTATCGTTTAGTGCAGCGACCTGGGGAGATTAATGCTTTAGGTCGCTATAAGTTTCATTTCAAGAATGATTTGAATATCTATTTGCATGATACGCCCGATAAAAATTTATTCGCAGAAGATGATAGAGCGCTTTCATCTGGTTGTGTCAGGATTGAAAAAATCCAAGAGCTTGCGGAGTGGTTTGCAAGCAACGTCGTTATCGATAAACGAACTTGGCAGCGCATGCAAACAGATGCCAGCAAAACCCAGTGGTTTTCTTTATCTCAAACAGTTCCGATTCATTTTGTTTATTGGAATGCTTGGGTAGATGACGCTAACCTCGCTCAGTACCGTAATGATATTTATCATTTGAACAACACCAAACAAACAATAGTGGCGAATAATTCAACATCTAGACTTCAAAGTGCCTCTCGATAAGTGATTGACCTGATTATAACTTACTAATATGTACAAAAATTAAGCTGATTTTGTCGGCTTGATCGCTTGCTATTGCCTTCCTTTCCGTTTAACTTCCCTTTCAGTTGTGTAAAAAACACACAGGTTTATATTATTAGAAAGTGGTGAGTTAATGTCTTTAGTTTGTCCTGCCCGTCGGCAAGTATTGTTAGGTTTAAGTGGTGTTGCAGTTGCATCAATGTTTTCAACCCCAGCTCAAGCAAGTCGTTCAACCCAAGGTTTTAGGGAGTTGAGTTTTTATAATCGTCACACTGGCGAGCGCGAACAAGGACAGTTCTGGGCTGAAGGCGAATACAACCAGGAGACTTTATCTTTATTTAGTAAAGTACTTCGTGATCATCGTCAAAACCAATCAGCTCCTATGGATAAACGTCTTTATGAGTTTGTTTATAATTTACAACAAACCATTGGCAACACTGATGAAGTGCATGTTATCTCAGGCTATCGTTCTCCGGTGACTAACAATATGTTAGCTTCGAAAAGTAACGGAGTGGCTAAAAAAAGCTATCATATGAAAGGCATGGCGATGGATCTTGCCATCCCTGGAGTAGAGCTTAAAACATTACGTGATGCTGCACGTTCTTTAGAACTCGGCGGTGTAGGTTATTATCCTCGTTCTGGTTTTATCCATGTGGATTGTGGCCCGGTCAGAAGTTGGTAAAATTTCATTTCTGTCATTAATAATCAAAGTATTGGTTCAAGTGTTAAGTAAAGTAGCTTTTAGTCATGCAACTATGCGTTTTTTACGCTTAATGAACAGAGCGAATGGTATGAAATCAATGCTAATAACTTGTTGAGCTTAATGAGCTGTGTTAGAATCCGCGCGCTTTGGTTTAATTAGCTTTAGTTTAATCAATCGATTTGGTTCAAATACCAACTTTTGTGTAACCAGCATATGTATTAAACAAGCACGAGTTGTTATTGGTCGAAAATAACAACATCAATTTATTTTTTTTATTAAGTGAGAAACACATGTCTTACACTATTCAAGCTGAAATCCGTACTGAAATCGGGAAAGGTTCGAGCCGCCGCCTACGTCATGCGAATTTAGTTCCTGCTGTAATCTACGGTCCAGGTAAAGAGCCTATCTCAATCAAAATGGCTCAAAAAGATATCGTAAACATTCAATTGAATGACGATTTCTACAACACAGATTTAACTCTAGTTATCGATGGTAAAGAAGTTAAAGTACGTGTTCAAGCTATGCAACGCCACGCGTTCAAAACTTTAGTTGAACATATTGACTTCAAATTTGCTTAATCGTTAATTTGAATGAAAAAAGCGCCTAACGGCGCTTTTTTTATGTCTGAATTTTACTGAGAAAATTAATGGTAAAGGGATTAAATATTAAAGTTCTAATTATGAGAATAGAGAATAGAGAATAGAGAATAGAGAATAGAGAATAGAGAATAGAGAATAGCAAACTGACGCTAATCGACGTTGAAGCTATAATAAATATCGAGTGATTGGTTCAATGTGCCCGATACCGTTTCTAAGTACAATTGCGACAATATGTAATATCGTACGGTCATTTCGTAACCTGGGTTAAATACCCCGATACCATACTTCACCATTAAGTCTTCGCCAATATAACCACTAATTGCAACGCGGCCCTCATCGTTTGCATCGAGCTGAACATTAGAAAAACCAAACTTTTCAATTAAGCCTGTCGCAGTAGAGCCAATGTTATTGATTGCTCCACCACCAAACTGCGAACCTAATGTCAGTGCAGCTCCCATCATCAAAGCACTGTTTTGTTCATTAGTAGAACTGCCAAACCCAGCGCCAGTCACGATGTAAGATAAAATTTCCGCTTGTTCTTTAGCTGGGCTCGAAAATAACGTCACGATAGGGCGCATTGCAGTACCTGTGACTCTGACACCTGCAGTGAGATCTTCCTCTTTTATTTCACGAACCGCTTCAATATTTAAGTTAGGCACTTCAGTAGGGCCTGAGAACTGCACATCACCTGTGCTTATGGTTAAGGTTTGCCCCATAAACTTATAAGTACCTCGGCTAACTCTAATGTCCCCAAACAGTAAAGGTGGTTTAAAAGCTTGTTGTTGCAACAATATGGTTCCGTTTAGTTTTCCGCTAAGCCCCATACCGTCAATGGATACTTCTGGGCCAAGGTTAATGTTTAAATCTGAGACGATGGCATAAGGGCTAACCCTTTGCTCTTGTTCAGAGATAGAGTCTTTAAATACGACGTCAGATGACACCGCCACACCACCTTCAGCAAGCTGCACAACGGCGATTTCACCCGTTGGAATGTCAACTTTACCGGTTACAGCAAGTTGTTCTTTATTGAATTTGAGATTGATATCTGGGGATACTTGTAAAATAGCAATAGGCGGCTCGATAACAGCCAGTTTGTCGCCGTTAATATCAATGTCACCGCTGAAACTGCCTTGAGGCCAAGATAAAGTGCCATTGATTTGTGCTTGGCCGTCTCCCATCGCTACACTGCCATCAAGCAAGCCTTTTTGCCCTTTTAACGCCATGGCGAGATTTATATCATTAATAAGCGTTGGATTACTGGTGGTTGCAATAGCACCTTTAGATAATGAAATACTGCCTTTAGCCATTGGCTTTTCAAGGTTGCCTTCAAGTGATAAGTCAGCGGCAAATATCCCTTCGAGTGTTTCAAGTTTTGGGAAAAAACCTTGTAAGTGAGATAGGTTTAATGCATCAACATTAATATTGCCTTTTAATGCCCGACTTGGATCTGTGTTGACGGTAACTTGGCTGTTGATAGTGGCAATTTCTTCAGCCTCTACAATAAGTTTTGCTTGCAGTACTTGTTCGTTTAGCGATGCGGTGAGTTGTATAATATCGTAGTGTAAATTGATAAAATCTTTGCTGGTGCGCCTAAGCTCAAGTTGACCTTCTGAAAAATTGATATCAGCATTTGCTTGAAGCTTTTCTGTCTCAGACCAAGTTGCTGAGACTGAAATATCTGAATCCCCAGTCCAAGAGAATTTAGTGGGCAATATAGGCTTTAATAGTAACCCTGGCGTACCTTGAGCAGTTAATTGAATATCCCCCATTTTGCCAAACGTCGCAGGAGTTTCTATGCATAAGTGATTGTTGGGGTGGTTAATACAAAAAGGATTGACGCTACCTTGGCCATTTTTTTGATCCCACATAACCTCCACAATTCTATCAGTGGCCCATGTACCTAAAAAGTGAGTGACTGATAAAGACTTTATCTGTGCATCAAATACTTGGCTATTCTCATCGAATTTATTATCGATAATGGTATTGATAGCGAATTCACCAGCGGTAGAAAACTCAAGGTGTTGTTGATTTAGGTTTCCTGATGCGTTGATTAGCAGCTGTGATAAATCGATTTCTTGCCAAGTAAACTGGTCATTAGTGATATTAAGTTTAAATTGATGCTGGCTTAACGGTAAGTAGTGAGCATTAAGATTTAACAGTTCAACTTCCATATCTAGGTATTCAAAATCAAACACCTTACCTGTGATATCGACAATCGGTTGTTGATCATCACCAGTCACATCAATTTTTGCGTAAATGCCGCCAGTAGATTGGGGCAACCACTGGCTAAGGTCGGGCACAGTAAGCTCTGCGTCGACATCCCAAATTTTATTGGCTTGACCATTAATAATAAGCTCAGCACCTAGTGCGGTTGCATGTAAGTTATCGGCATTGACCGCCAGTTGCTCATTTAACTCAATATTGCCACTGACAGTTAATGGAAACGCATTTAACGAGCCATCGAGCGCGGCATCAGCGATTTCAATGTGCCATGTTTCATCAGCAATGGTGCCCGCAGATGATAATTGACCATTGATGTTACTGGTCAACTCGGTGAGTTCGTATAGATAACTGATTTTCTCTAATTGTAAGGTTTCAGTTTCAAGTTCTGCTTGCCAGCTAAATTCATCTTTGAAGTTAAGTAAACCATTACCTTTGATGTTACCTGCATCAGATAGGATATTAATGCTTGAAATAAAGAGTTGTTCACTTTCAAAACTAATGTTGGCGTTCACATCCAGTAGTGGATGAAAAGGGCTTAATAATTCGGCGTCAAATATGGCTGATTGACTGTTGATATCGCCTTTACTGGTTAACTTATCAATCTTGGCAAAATAGTCAGGCTTATCCAATGGCCACTGCAGATCTGCCTTTGCTATTTCTAATTGATAATTCATTTCAGGACGACTTAAGGCAATAGTACCCTCAAAGTCGATATTGATATCACCAGATGCTGAGGCTTTTACGGCTAAATCATCGAAGCCATTTTCAGCTTGAATGCTTAAGGTTTGATTGGATAACTCAGGAAGCTCTGTGACATTGTTGAGTGAGAACTGAGCATCAATTGTCATCGGGTAATCATCATTTAAACTGATATCGCCAATCAGTTTTGCATCGCCATATTGGTGAGTAACTGCTAACTGTTGAATATCGATTAAGTATTCTACGTAGCTACCTTTTAAGGCAATATGAGCAAAAGTATCTTCACGTTCGCCTAAAAGCATCACACTATCTGTGGTCGTTAATTCATCAACATAGATAGGGAAGGTCATGTAAACAGCCGGCAAATTTGCCATTGCCCATTCTTCTATATCCTGCTTGTCTGTCGCATTATTTTGCTCAGATTTGGCATCAATATCAGTCTCATCAGAGCCAAGTGGAATATCTACCAATAAATCTTGGCTGTGAAGGTAACTGACACGAAGGCCGCTTTTATTCCACAGTGCTTTGCCCTGCAGACGTCCAGCGTTGTAACGCATATCATTGACACTGACTTTGACGTTATTCAAGTCCAATTGGTTAAGTCCGATGATCACTGGCAAAATAAGAGGTGAGGGCTCATCAGTTTCATCAGTATTAAGTGCTGCATCAATTACACTTGCATCTAAGTTTTGTACATTTACGCTTTGCTGATTATCGTCTTGTGTAATGTTGACAGCATTAAGACGTTCAGCATCAATTGATTGTGCTTCAGGTGCTTCAGGAGCTTCAGGTGTTTCATCAAATTCATCGGTTGCAACACGTACATTGACCTTGCTCGCTGTTAAGCTGTCGACACAAATTTGTTTATTGAACAAACAAGTAGGTACCCAGGATAAAGATAAATCTTCAACTTCAACGGATACCCCATTCATTGACCAACTGGCATAATCAAACTCGAGGTGTTTGTTAATGGTGCCCGAACGAATATCCAATTCAAGATTAGGAACAAATTGATTGGCAAGCAAAACACTAATCCGAGCGCCGATAGAGGTGCCAAGTAAGACGGCTACAATGATAAGTATCAGTAAAGGAATGTAGATAAAAAGACGCGTGGACAGTTTAAAAGCACTCCAGCATCTTTTTAAAGCTGACTTTGGCGGTGTCGCCGCAGGAATTGTCCCATTCGTTGAACGTGTATTGTCTGCCGTTGGGGAAGATTTTTCAGTCATTATAGATCTGTCCCCATTGTTAAGTGAATTCGCCAAGAACGATCAATCGTGGTGGTTTCTTTTAGGCCGACACCGACGTCCAATTTGATCGGACCAATAGGTGAAATCCAATGGATCCCGCCGCCGACTGACACAACAGGTTCAAACTGCTCTGTATCAAATGCATTACCCGCATCAACAAAAGTGCCGACTCGCCATGTATCTGTTAAATAGTACTGGTATTCTAAACTACCCACCACGAGATAACGTCCACCTACAACCTGACGTGATACACCGCCTTCAGAGTTGATATATTCGATGTAAGGACCAAGTTCTTGGTAACCATAACCACGAATGGTTTGGTCGCCACCTGCAAAATATCGCAAAGAAGGTGAAATTTGAGCAATCTCATCAGAATCAGCGATATTTGCACCCATATCGAGTCGAGTGACAATGCGGTGACGGTCAAAAAAAGTGTCAATCCACTTAAATTTAGCTTCAATTTTAGTCAAATTAATTTCTGAGCCTAAACTTGAGTTACCGTATTCAATACTGTAGACCTGCCTGAAACCAGATTTAGGGTCGAGTGTATTATCGCCTCGAGTGGTTTTACCAATCCCGATGCCAAATAATAAAAACTTTGGATCATAATCGGTGTCGGACTGGTTATAAAACTCTTGGTTAAATTCTACCGAGTAGCCAAACAACCAATCATTATCTAACCTCTGTTGTCTGATCACCCCTATTAAACGTTTTTCTGACTCAAGCTGGCCCGTGTAATCGTAACTACGGTCATCAGGATTATAGTCCTGTGTTACCCCGTATTTATCTCGTAATAAACCCACTCGAAATTTCAGTTGGTCATCTAAAGGATGAGTCAATGGAATAGTGTAGGTGGTTAAGAATTTAGGTTTATCCGGTGACCACTCCATGGTGGTTTCTTGAGTATGTCCATAGCTGTTAATCTGCGGCATACGCCAAGTGAGTCGTACTCTTGGATCAATCGAAGATTTCTCGGCGTTATTACCAATGTCAGCACCTAAACCCACTTCAAATGAATGTGTCGGGCGCGGGCTTAATTCTACTTTAATAGGTATTTCAGTATTCGACATTCCATCAAGTTGCGGTAAGACTTTAATGCCAGCGAAATACCCTGTATCAATCAGGTTTCGATTTAAACGATTTAGCCGCTGAGTTGAATATTTGGCATGGGGAGCAAACGGGATAAGATTTTCTAAAATATCGTCGTTAACGGTTTGACCTGAAAATTCGACATTACCAATTGAATAGCGTTTACCTGATTCAAAATAGAGGTGGATCCGTGCGGTATTCAAATCTCGATTGACTTCAATGTCTGAGCGTGTGAATGAACCATCAAAATAGCCGCGAGCTAGCGCTAAGGTAACCAGTTGAGATTTAAGCTCAGAGTAAACACCATGATTTAATACATCGCCAGGTTTGATTGTCAGCTGGTTCATCCATCGATTAAAACTGCTGTCATCGAGCATCTCATCACTGAACTTTATGTCTATCCATTCAATGATGGTAGGTTTGCCCTCATCAATCGACACATTTAATGTCCACGGGCCTTTTTCTGCTTCGGTTACTTCAATATCGACTTTTGCGTGATAATGCCCCATCGATTCTAAAGCGGCATTAACATTGTCTTCGACGGTAAATAAGAAGGCACGGCGTTGTACTGCAGAGTTGGGGCTTTCACCCAGATGAGCTCGAATATTCTTGTTAAGCTTGTCAGAGGCACCTGTTAATTTGATATTTAGCCAATCATCTTTTGCCCAAGCGAAATTCGATGCTATCGAAACGAGAGCAACGCAAATGACTAGGCAATACTTAAACGATTTGGATAACAATGAATGAATGCTTATCAACGGCCAATTACTTATAACCTATTGTCGCCAGAATACTGCTAACAGGCAAGGTTATGATTGAAATTACCGCCTGAAATGGTTACAAAGATACAAACCGATCAAGGACTTGCTTAAAATGAAAACAATAACGCTCGCTTTCGCTATTTCAATGACACTTTTTTCCAGTATATCTTTTGCTAATAATGACAAGCCATTTGCATTAGCCATTCATGGTGGGGCTGGTACGATCAAAAAATCCAGTTTTACGCCAGAACAAGAACAAGCCTATCGTGCCAAATTAAAAGAGGCAGTAGATGCTGGCTACACGGTACTAGAAAAGGGTGGTTCAAGCCTTACAGCAGTCACAACAGCCATTAATGTGCTTGAAGATTCACCGTATTTCAATGCAGGTAAAGGTGCGGTTTATACCCATAATGAAGAGCATGAAATGGATGCGTCTATCATGGACGGTAATACCATGAATGCAGGCGCAGTTGCGGGCGTTAAGCACATAAAAAATCCTATTGATTTGGCAAGATTAGTTATGGATGAATCTGTGCACGTTATGTTGTACGGCCAAGGTGCTGAAGAGTTTGCTTTAACCCAAGGAGTGCCATTAGTTGCTAATGAAACCTTTAATACTCAAAAACGCTATGAAGGATTACAGCGAGCTAAAGCTAAAATGGCCGAAGCCAAGAGTAGTGCTGATTACCAAGCGGCGCACCAACAATTAGACACAGAATACAAAGTGGGCACCGTGGGCGCTGTGGCATTAGATAAACAAGGCAACATTAGCGCAGGTACCTCAACAGGGGGAATGACAAACAAACGCTATGGCCGAATTGGTGATGCCCCTGTTATTGGTGCTGGCACCTATGCTGAAAATGGTGTTTGTGCAGTATCAGCCACAGGACATGGTGAATATTTCATCCGTTACCAAGTGGCAGGTGATATTTGCGCTAAAGTGAAATACCAACAAAAATCGATTATTCAAGCCGCTGATGAAGTGATAAACCAACGCTTAATCACTGCTGGTGGAACAGGCGGGGTTATTGCTATTGACCATCGCGGTAATATTGCCACGCCATTCAATACCGAAGGCATGTACCGCGCGACTCGAAAAAGTGGCGAACAAGCTAACATTATGATTTGGCGTGACCAGTAATGAGCCCATACTGTCGTTAATGGTTAGAATGGATTGGGCTTAGCTAAATGAAAAAGCATCAGATTATCTGGTGCTTTTTTATTGTCCATTCAAAGATGCTTTAGTTAAAGAAAGGTTTAATCGAATATCACAATCTATTAATTCAATCATCGCTTTATTAGGATTTTGACTACAATCAATATGAAGACTAAAAATAATACTAGAGCGTGTTGTTAGCTTTTGTTGTTAACTCATGTAGCTTGCGCAAGTAAAGGTTTAAGGGGTATCACTATGGATTCAATCAAAATCTCAGAATATATGGATCGTCAGCCAGTTTTATTAAAAGCCAATATGTCACTGGCTACGGCGGTGGAACATTTATTAGGCAAGAATAAAGCAGGTGCTGCAGTGGTTGATAATGACGGCGCCTTGGTGGGCTTTTTATCACAGCAAGATTGTTTATCTGTGATGCTTAAAAGTAGCTATCACTGCGATATGACAGAAACAGTGAAAGATTGTATGAAGACAGATGTATTAACCGCATCACCTGATGGCAGTATTTTACAGTTAGCAGAACAAATGCTTGGTGCTAAACCGAAAATTTATCCTGTAGTACAAGGCTCGAAAGTTATCGGTACCATTAATCGTACCGATGTACTCAAAGCAATGAATATCTATATGCAGCAATGTTACTTAACGCCTGCATAATCTAAGTATTTACGCCGCTGTTTTTTTTAAACTAATACCATTCAGTCTAGTTCCTTGCTAGGATCGCAGTTTTTGAAATACTTGCTAGGAATTAGATTTGAATTCGGACCAACACCCGCTCTCTAAAGCATACCTAAACTCTTGTTATCAAACCGATGCAGCAAGAATTCGTCGTCGTTTGTATCAATTAAATAAAGAGCCTCAGTCTGAAAAGAAAGATCAAGTCTTAGCAAAGTTAACCGAGCAAGCGACTCAAGCTTATGAAAAGGCGCAGTTAAGGCTTAAAAATAGCCCTGCAGTGACCTATCCAGATGCGTTACCTGTTTCACAAAAACGCGGCGATATTGCCGATGCGATAGCCAATAACCAAGTGGTGATTGTTGCGGGTGAAACAGGCTCAGGTAAAACAACCCAGTTACCAAAAATATGTTTAGAGCTGGGCTTAGGTACCCGTGGATTAATTGGTCATACCCAACCTAGGCGTCTTGCTGCCCGCAGCGTCGCTAATCGCGTTGCTGAAGAAATTAATAGTCCGCTAGGTGAGGTTGTTGGCTTTAAGGTGCGTTTTGCTGATTCTATTAGTCAAGATAGCTACGTTAAACTGATGACTGACGGTATTTTGCTTGCAGAATTGACCTCAGATAAATTCTTAAATCAGTACGATGCGATTATTATCGATGAAGCCCATGAGCGTAGCTTAAACATTGATTTTATTTTAGGGTATCTAAAACAAGTTCTTAAAAAACGTCCCGACTTAAAAGTGATTATTACTTCGGCAACTATTGATGTCGAACGTTTTTCAAAACACTTCAATAATGCGCCCGTCATTGAAGTCTCGGGCCGTACATTCCCTGTAGAAACCCGATATCGTCCATTGGTGCGCGATACCGATGCTGACTTAGATGTCAGTGATGGCATTTTCTCAGCGGTTGACGAGTTGATTGCTGAAGGCCCTGGCGATATTTTGATTTTCATGAATGGTGAGCGAGAAATTCGTGACACCACTGAAATGCTGCGTAAGCAGAAATATCGCGATACTGAAATTTTACCGCTCTATGCGCGTCTGTCTTATGGCGAGCAATCAAAAGTCTTTAAGAGTCACATAGGCCGTCGTATTGTATTAGCAACTAACGTCGCCGAAACGTCATTAACCGTGCCGGGTATTCGCTATGTGATTGACCCAGGTACCGCCCGAATTAGCCGTTATAGCTATCGTACCAAGGTACAACGTTTACCAATTGAGCCGATTTCACAAGCCAGTGCTAATCAGCGACAGGGGCGTTGTGGTCGTGTTGGTCCAGGTATTTGTATTCGTCTGTACGATGAAACTGACTTTATTCAACGTCCTGAATTTACCGATCCTGAAATTTTGCGAACCAATCTTGCTTCAGTTATTTTGCAAATGCTCGCGATTGGCTTAGGAGATATTGCTGGTTTCCCATTTATTCAGCCGCCAGAACAAAAACATATTCGTGATGGTTTTTTACTTCTAGAAGAGTTGCAAGCCGTTAAGCAAAAGCGCAAAGATTTAGTATTGACTAATCTGGGGCGTAATTTAGCGAAAATACCGTTAGATCCTCGCTTAGCACGTATGGTGCTTGAAGCTAAAGATATGAATTGTTTACATGAGGTAATGGTGATTGCTTCAGGTTTATCGATTCAAGATCCGCGCGAAAGACCGATTGAAAAGAAGCAAGCCGCCGATGAGTGTCATCGCCGTTATGCCGACAAGGACTCAGATTTTGTCAGTTGGGTGAACCTTTGGGATCATATTAAAGATCAAAAACACGAGCTATCAGCAAGCCAGTTTAGAAAACAATGTCGTGAAGAGTACCTAGCCTATTTGCGTGTACGTGAATGGCAGGATTTATACACTCAAATAAAACAAGCGGTTCATGATTTAAAGTGGCGTTTAAATGATACTCCTGCTAGCTATGACGACCTGCACAAAGCCTTATTATCAGGTTTGTTAAGCCACATTGGTTTTAAAGATGCGAATAACGAATATTTAGGCGCGCGTAATCGTAAGTTCTTTGTATTCCCTGGTTCTCCTTTGGCGAAAAAAGGGCCAAAGTGGATTATGGCGGCTGAAATGACCGAAACGTCTCGCCTTTTCGCTCGTTGCTGCGCCAAAATTCAGCCAGAATGGTTAGAACCATTAGCGGCGCATCTCATTAAGAAAAACCATTTAGAACCTCATTTTGAGGCCAAACCAGCCAGTGTTATCGCCTTTGAAAATCAAGTGCTTTATGGGCTGACAGTGGTGAATCGCCGCAGAGTGCAATATGGCCCAATCGATCCTGTGGAATCACGTGAAATATTTATTCGCAGTGCATTAGCTGAAGGGCAATTACAGACTAAAGAACCTTTCTTTATCAAGAATCAGCAACTGCTGAATGATATCGAGTCTCTAGAGCATAAGTCTCGTCGCCGCGATATCTTGGTTGATGAGCAAGTGTTGGTGGACTTTTATGATCCATTAGTCCCGCAGGGTATTTATAACGCGCCATTATTCTTTAAGTGGTGGAAAGAAGCCCGTAAGCAAAACCCTGAGTTATTAGATTTCAATCAAGATTTATTAATGCAGCGCAGTGCAGATCATATTTCAGCATTGGATTTCCCTGAAGTGTGGCACAAAGCCAATTTAGGGCTACAAGTGAGTTATCACTTTGAGCCAGCAGCTGTTGATGACGGTGTGTCAGTGCATATTCCGGTGGCGTTAATCAACCAAATCGACACTGATGATTTTGATTGGTTAGTACCAGGGCTTAGAGAAGAAAAAGTTGTCGCATTGATTAAGTCACTACCGAAAAATCTACGCCGTAATTTCGTACCCGCACCAGATTATGCCCGCGCATGTGTACAAGCAATGGAGCCGTTTTCGATGCCTTTGCTTGATGCGATGTGTAAGCAGTTACTTCGTATGACAGGTACTCGTATCAGCGGTGATGATTTCGATTTAACTCAGTTAAACGCTCATTTAGCCGTTAACTTCAAAGTTGAGGATGATAAGCATCGCCTTGTGGATCAAGGGCGCGATTTAGACAGCCTTAAAGATAAATTACAAGGCGTTGTGGCAAAAGCGATTCGTAACGTGGCTGAAGATGGTATTGAAAAGAAAGAGATAACCACTTGGTCATTTGGTGATTTACCTAAGCAATATCAAAAACGTAAAGGTAATTATGAAGTTAAAGCTTATCCGGCTTTAATTGACGAGAAAAGCCAAGTATCAATTAAGTTGTTTGATGATGAATTTGAAGCTGAGCGTCAACATCGTATTGGTTTACGCCGCTTATTACTGATCAATATACCGTCTCCTGTTAAGCATTTACAAAAGGCGCTGCCAAATAAAGCTAAACTTGCGATGTATTTCAATCCATTCGGGCAAGTGCAATTGCTGATTGACGACATTATTTCTGCATCGGTGCAGCAGCTACTTGATGAGAAAAAATTAGATGTTCGAAATGAAGCGCAATTTGAACAAGCTAAAGATTGGGTTAGACAAGAGCTAAACGGCTATGCAGAGCAAATTTCACTGCAAGTTGAGCAAGTATTGACGATTTATCAGCGGATTAAAAAGCGTTTAAAAGGCAAGATCAGTTTAGATATTGCTTTTGCAATGAGTGATATTAATAACCAGCTGGATAAATTGGTATTTAAAGGCTTTGTTGAGCACTGTGGCTGGAGTCGATTAGCCGATGTCGCTCGTTACTTAAAGGCGATTGAAAACCGCTTAGATAAGTTACCCGTTGATCCTACTCGTGATAGATTGCACATGCAAAGCATTGCTAAAGTGGACGACTTGCTTAAAGCGCAGCTGGCTAAAGTACCTAAAATGCAGCCAATTCCTGAGTCTTTATTAGAAGCTCGTTGGATGATAGAAGAGTACCGCGTATCTTGTTTCGCCCAAGTCCTTGGCACAGCTTATCCTATTTCAGAAAAACGGATTGTGATGCACATAAATCAAGTTTAACGACTCAGAGATTTATCACCTAAATGATAATTAAGCGAGTAATAGTCTGTACGCTATTATTCGCTTTTTATTATCTTAAACAAAAAGACCTGTTGTTAGTAGATTGTGTGGTGAGATGATTGAATGTGACATAAGTATGCTGCTTTCGTGATCCTTTTTGTAAGACTTACAGTTTTACCCTACTAAAAAGCACTATAAAACGAGTTATTTACAAATTGAACATACATTTCTGAAAGTTTTTTGTAATTATTGGTGGGATTGGAACTATATGCTTGGTATAATCAGAACCAAGAAGTAATGATGGCTACTGCTTCTCTGTAAAGGAAAATGTCACCCCCTAAATAATAGACATTCCTTACCCCCTACAAAACGACCTTAGGTTGATAGGAGTTACTATGGAAGTTCATGAATACGAAAATGCTTATTATCAAGTAAAAGATGACGTTCTAGAGTCACTACCTACTGATGAAGAATAAGTAGATTGAACTAATACTATTAGCTCTTTCTCAAGCATAAAAAAAGCAGCCTAGCTGCTTTTTTTATGCTTAAAATTTGATTGTTTACAGTTAAAACCTTCGGTGTTCTATCTGTGACGATTTCTAAATAATGACATTTATTAATGCTTCTTGTTGTCACAGTAACGCGATATGAAAGCTAGTGCATGTTATAGGTCTATACGACCTTTCTCAGTTAATACTTCAACTATCGTCCAACGTTTGCCATTTTTTACCAGCTTAATGGTGCGGTCATCTACCCAAGGGCTACCACCACGTAAACCCTCCATCTTTACCTTTACATCAACCTCGTCGGTGAATTTTCGAAAGAAGTCGATGTCGATATCATCAATACTCATATTGACGTCAGTCATAGACAAACCGAGTACATGCCGCTGTACCGCAGAAGCGATATGGTAATGAGACATGATATCTTTGAGTTCTTGGCTTACATAGACTTTGGCTTTCTCTATATCACGCTCAACATAGATTGCAGTAAAAAAACCAATGGAGACCTGTTCAGGACTTAAGGCTTTTTCTAATCTGCCTTGTTGACTGTCTTCTGCTGGAGAGCAAGCCGTTATGAGTAATAAGCTGAAGATGACAAAATATTTATGCATGATTTTATTGCTGTTTCTACGTGATAAGTCAGTATCGCTATTTCAGAAGCTAGAAACAAGTTTCAAACTAGATTTTGCAAATTTTGTATAAATATCTTGACTGATAAAAGCAGATATGTCATACCTTAAGAGTAGTTATAAAATAAGTATTATTATCCATTCCTGACTTGCTGATAAAGTTTGGTGGATAACTTTGGGTTATCCACAAAATCTGTGGACAACTTTGTTGAATACTATTGGCCGTGTTTGTAAGGTTATAATATTTAACAAGTTTAAGGGGTGGTTAAAAAATAACACCCTTCAGTTTACTTGTGTAAGTTTTTAAGATTATCTCAATATTTCTTCTTTTTTATCCTCTTTTTCCCTTGCAATTATATTAAAACTACTTTCTGAAATACCATTATTAACTCAGTTTAATAACGTGATATTTATCCCAAGTATGATGAAACTTTTTTTACCCAAACTCTGCGGCTGAATGCCTATTTGTTGATAAAAGCTTATTGAAATGACAGTTGCTTTGTAGGAATGAGAAGTGTTCTTTTGAATTGAAAGTGGTTTATTAAGATGAGAATCAATTTGGTGAATTGCATAATAGGTTAGCTCTCTATTCTCTATTCTCTATTCTCTATTCTCTATTCTCTATTCTCTATTCTCTATTCTCTATTCTCTATTCTCTAT